>NZ_JAWPOP010000386.1:0-752 GCF_033344345.1 Vibrio sp. 1978 | reverse complement strand
GCGATCTTGTTTGATGCCCCAAGCGCGCGCAGAGACTTGGATAGGGTTGGTTAACCCAAGCTGCTCAACCACATAGTCAGTGGTCGAATTTTCCGTCGATAGCAGAACAGAATTGGGTGTCGAAAAGCGCATTACCAACACGTCTAATGGGGCAGAATAATGCTGACGAATTTTGTCACGCAGTTGTTTGAATGAGTCATTGATATTTGCCAGTTTTTGTTCCGCTAACTCTTGTTTATCAAACAGCACACCTAGCGTACGAAAATGCTTGATTGCGGTTTGAGCCGCGGCTTCGTTTTGCGAAAAATTCGGCAAATACACCACCGGCGCGATCTGTCTGAGCAGAGGAATTAAATCTTGCTGAGGAGAAGCCGCTAGGATCACATCGGGTTTCAAGCTCGCTATCTTCTCTAAATTGGGTTCGGCGCGAGTGCCGATATCCTCAATGGATTCTGGTGCGTAAGGATTCACTACCCACTGGCGATAACCCGGCAAGTTAGGCGCAGCAATGGGCTCGATGTCCAACGCGAGCACTTGTTCCAAAATGTCCCAGTTGAGAACCACGACGCGTTGCGGCACTTGCTCAAAAGTCACCGCGCCGTACGCATCATGAACGGTAATGTCTGCGTTCGCTCGTGTAATCATCACTGTGAAAAGTAGAGTCGTGCAGCTTAGTTGTTTGAGAAATCGAACCATCATGCACATACCACCGCCACCTTCTGGCTAGCAAGTGTGTCCGCGGGCGTTGGATG
>NZ_JAWPOP010000385.1:0-752 GCF_033344345.1 Vibrio sp. 1978 | reverse complement strand
GGATGCGGATCAAATAGAACAAGCGATGCTGAACATCGTCAGCAACGCGGCACAAATTCTTGCTCATCAAGAGCACGGCAACATCACCATTCGCACCAGAACGGTGCATCAAGCCAACATTCATGGCAAACGCTGCAAATTAGCGGCGCGCGTCGAGATCACTGATAACGGGCCGGGCATTCCACCAGAATTACAGGACACCTTGTTTTATCCCATGGTCAGCGGGCGCGAAGGCGGCACCGGACTTGGGTTGTCTATTTCACAAAACCTGATCGACCAGCACAACGGAAAAATCGACGTTGAAAGCTGGCCTGGCCACACCACTTTTACAATTTATTTGCCGATTTGACCTCACGAATGGATTTCGTTGAGCGCCAATTTACGGTTTTTGCTGCAAGGATTAGTACATGAGTAAAGGATATGTTTGGGTCGTCGATGACGACAGTTCAATTCGCTGGGTTATGGAGAAAACGCTCTCCTCAGCCAACATAAAATGCGAAACCTATGCCGATGGGGAAAGCGTTTTGATGGCGCTTGAGCGCGAAGTGCCAGACGTACTGGTGTCTGATATTCGCATGCCCGGTATCGACGGATTAGAACTGCTCAAGCAAGTGCAACGTGATTACCCTGATTTGCCCGTGATCATCATGACCGCGCATTCCGACTTAGATGCCGCCGTTAACGCCTATCAAAAAGGCGCGTTCGAGTACCTGCCAAAACCGTTTGATATCGATGAAACCTTAACGCTGGTC
>NZ_JAWPOP010000384.1:0-752 GCF_033344345.1 Vibrio sp. 1978 | reverse complement strand
TGATAGTTACTCGAAGCGATAACCAAGCCTGTTTTATCATGGACATAAATGGTATCGGCCAAACTTTGCTTCAGCCATTGCGCCAACAGTAAGTTCAGTTCTGTCGACGGTGCACCTTTCTCAACGGCTTCAAGCAAGCGTGGGTCATGGCTAAGCAAATTGGGAATTTGTTCAAACTTCGCCAGTTCGTAGTCGACTTCTTGTGAGACTTGAGCCGCTTGGCTTTTGAGCTTTTGTTGCCATTGATCGTGTTGATAGCGAGTTGCGTAGTGATGCGTAAGAGCAAGCCCTAAAATGCCGATAGCAAACAACAGCAATAAAAAATGACGCAGGGCTTTGGGATTGAGTAAGTTCACAATTAGCTCACCGGAGTTTTTAATGCCATGTTATCAAAAGGTATTAAACGATGCTGTGAGCGGTAACGTTAACTAGGAATCGAACTGCATTTTAGAAGTAGTATTCCGTACTAATAAATACGTAACGGTTGTTTGCCAAGTAAGCGATTGGTTCGTTGTGTGACATAGCGGTCAGTTTATGCTCACTTGAGGTTAAATAGTCAATCTTGTCCCGTTAGAGAGCAAACGAAGCGAAGTTATTTTGGATGACTTCACGTTACTTCTCGTCGCTTCATTCTTATCATTTGGGTGGAAAAACTTGCCCTGCAGTTGGTCTTTGGTCTCGTTAGAAGTGTTGCCTGGCCTCGCTTTTTGCTTGAACCTAGAGGTTACCATCGGTTTTTCAACATCTATGTT
>NZ_JAWPOP010000383.1:0-753 GCF_033344345.1 Vibrio sp. 1978 | reverse complement strand
GCCAGATGTGGTTACTTGTCCTTTATCGATAATCGCAAGATGTTGAGCAAGCCTCAAAATCTCTTGTAGGCTATGCGTTACATAGATAATGGGAATATTCACCTTGTCTGACAACTCTTCCAGAAATGGCATGACTTCACGCTTTCTGGGCATATCTAGTGATGCGAGAGGTTCATCCATCAACAACAAATCCGGCTTCGATAACAGTGCACGAGCAATAGCGACACGTTGCTTTTCACCGCCAGAGAGTGAGATTGGAAAACGCTTTAAAAGAGGTTTGATGGAGAGCAAGTCCGTAACAGCATCAAAATATGCATCATCTTTTTCCTTCACCCCATACAAAAGATTGCCCTGTACAGAGTAATGAGGAAATAAACGCGAATCCTGAAATACATACCCGATTTTACGTTTATGCGTTGGTAAATTGATCCCTTGTTCACTGTCAAACAAGACGTGATCACCAATTGCAATTCTGCCATGTTGTGGCGTCACCAACCCACTAATCACATTGATTAATGTGGTGTTACCAGCTCCAGAACGTCCAAATAATGCACTTATTTCGTTACGTGGTAACGAAAGATCGATATCAAAGTTAGTTTCGCCAAGCGTTTGTTTGAATTGAATTTTAATTGTCATCGCTTCGCACCCAATCTACTCGCTGCTTTACGATTCAACCACTCAGAAATCATCAACGTCGATAAAGCGAGTGCAATAGAAATGATACACAAGCGTGCCGCTTCCATTTCCGCTCCC
>NZ_JAWPOP010000382.1:0-753 GCF_033344345.1 Vibrio sp. 1978 | reverse complement strand
TAACCGTTACAATCTATTCAGCTTAGACAATGAAGAGTTGCAGCGTCGTCAGATGGAAATGCAGAGCGTCAACTTGGTGCACGAGGCGTTATCCAATCAGCGCTTGGAGCTGTTTGCTCAACGAGTGATGAATTTGCAGTCGCCAGAGTCGCTGATGTATTTTGAGATTTTGGTGCGTATTCGTGACGCGCAGGGTAACTACGTCTCTCCGGCGATTTTCATTCCCGCTTCCGAGCGTTATAACATTGCGCATTGGATTGATAAGCAGGTGATCAACCAAGCGCTTGAATGGTTTGAACAGCGACCAGACGTAGTGGAAAAGTTGGGGCGTTGCTCGATTAACCTTTCTGGTCAATCCATGGGGAATCAGGAATTTATCGATTTTCTCTTCGAACGATTGAAAAACTCGACCATGCCGTGCGAAAAAATCTGTTTAGAAATCACAGAGACTGCGGCCATGGGCAATTTAGATCAAGCCATCGACTTTTTCACCAGAGCCAAATCGCTCGGCTGTATGATTGCGCTGGACGATTTTGGTTCGGGCTTGTCTTCTTTTGGTTACTTGAAGAAACTTCCTGTAGATATCGTGAAAATTGATGGCCTTTTCGTGCGAGATATCGACGTGAATGAAATGGACCGAGTGATGGTTCGCTCCATCAATGATTTGGCGAAGCAGCTTGGCAAAGTAACGGTGGCGGAATTTGTCGAAAACGAACAAGTCATGCAGCACTTGATCGACCTTGGTGTGGATTA
>NZ_JAWPOP010000381.1:0-754 GCF_033344345.1 Vibrio sp. 1978 | reverse complement strand
GCAGCAATGCTGTGATGCCACTCAAGCTCAGGGACAACTTTATACCCTGAGCTACACCAAACAATGGCTATCCAGTGAGGTATCCACCTCGCCACAAAATCACCGCGCCATTGTGGCGATGATTGAGCAAAACTGCGCGCAATTTTCCGCGCCGCACTTTGACGTAGTTTGCTCACAATTTGATGATGAAAACCTGAGTCTTTGCCCAGTATGGCTACCGAATGAGGAGCTGTTTGCCGTTGTGACGTTGACGCACTCAACGCAGCAAAAGCAAACCGTTTCTGCGTGGCTGAGCGCACTGGCAGGCCGCATCAGTTTTGATGTTAGCCAGCATTATCATCAAGAGCTCAAACGTCATCACTCACACGCCAACAAGCCACTACCAACGCTGCAAGAATTCATCGATTGTCTGGATGACCACATCTGGATCAAAACCACTGATGGTCTGTACGCCATGACTAACCGCAGCGTAGAACAGGCGTGGAAAAAGTCTAACGATGACATTGTCGGGAAGAACGACTTTGACCTTTTCAGCGCCGAACGCGCGGAAAAATTCATTGATGCCGACCGATTAGTGGTCGCTACTGGCACACAGAACATCGTTGAAGAGTGTCGCCAAATTGATGAAAACAACAACCCAACTTGGCTGGAAACCATCAAATCACCGGTACGAAATCAGGCCGGTGACCTGATCGGCATTTTGGGCATGACGCGCAACATCACCCGTCGCAAGATGGTGGAAACGCAATTGTCG
>NZ_JAWPOP010000380.1:0-754 GCF_033344345.1 Vibrio sp. 1978 | reverse complement strand
ATGGCATTAGTTCCGATCATTCAACCGCCAATTATGAAAGCGCTGACTACCAAAGAAGAGCGTGAAATCAAAATGGCGCAGCTTCGTCATGTTGGTAAGTGGGAAAAAGTGTTCTTCCCGATGGCCGTGCTGTTGATGACGATTCTGTTCCTACCTTCTGCGACGCCATTGGTTGGTATGTTCTGTCTCGGTAACCTGATGCGTGAAGCGGGTGTAGTGGATCGTTTATCGAAAACTGCACAAAATGAACTGATCAATATTGTGACTATCTTCTTGGGTTTAGGGGTTGGCTCGAAACTGCAAGCTGACCAGTTCTTAAACTTGGAAACATTAGGCATTCTTGGTCTAGGCGCTGTAGCGTTCAGTATCGGTACAGGCGCAGGTGTTCTCATGGCTAAGCTTCTTAATAAGTTCTCAGAAGAGGACATCAACCCACTCATTGGCGCGGCAGGGGTGTCTGCCGTACCTATGGCTGCGCGTGTGGTGAACAAAGTCGGGCTTGATGCAAACCCTCAAAACTTCTTGTTGATGCATGCGATGGGACCAAACGTAGCTGGTGTACTTGGCTCCGCGGTAGCGGCAGGTATTCTGTTGGCCTTGGTTGGATAAAGACTCTTGTAACACGTAAATACAGTTATCGTGTTGAAGATAAAATTATCAACCAATTTACATGCTTGCCATTAACTTGGTTAAACAAAATGGTTTATAGTCAAAGGGATGCTCCGGCATCCCTTTTTTATTTTGTCCCTCAGGG
>NZ_JAWPOP010000379.1:0-755 GCF_033344345.1 Vibrio sp. 1978 | reverse complement strand
AGCTCTTGTTCTACACGAGAAGCATCCAGTTCAATTTTCGCATCTTCAAATTTTGAGAATAGACGCTCACGTTGCCATTCTAGGATTTCAGGCATGCGAGCACGAACTTTCACCACTTCTGCGGTAATCGCGTCTAGGCGTTGTTCGATCAGCGCTTTCATGTTGTCGCCTTCACGGCCACGCGCTTCAATAAATTCACTAATTGCTTCATCAAATGCAGCAAGCAGTTCTTTGTTGACCTCATCCATGTTTTGCTCTGGAGTTTCCATCACACCAGGCCATTGCATGACTTGAAATGGATTGATGCGGCTGAGCTCACCAGTCATGTGCATAACTTGTTCAGCAGCTTTAATCACTTGGGTTGCCAACGCTTCGTTGATGCTAAGCTCGGCTTTTGCTGCAGGGTTCGCTTCGAAACGAAGGCTACATTCCACTTTTCCTCGCGCTAGACGTTTACGAAAACGCTCGCGTAGAACTGGTTCCAAAGCTCGGAATTGTTCTGGCATGCGGAAATAGGTTTCTAGGTAACGCTGGTTTACACTGCGGATTTCCCATACCGCTGAGCCCCAATCGCCTTTTACTTCTTTGCGCGCATACGCAGTCATACTGTAAATCATCGAATTTTCCTGTCTTCATTTTTTGAAAATTACCTAGAGAGTGTATCACGGAGCGGCAAGAGGTGCGCGGGCTGTCTTACATCAGTGTATCGCAAATATGCTCCCAGGAAATGTTTAGAGGGAGTGAAGCTGTGACCT
>NZ_JAWPOP010000378.1:0-756 GCF_033344345.1 Vibrio sp. 1978 | reverse complement strand
CGACACCAATGGCTTGCTAAAAAAGTAGCCTTGAAAGAATTTAAAACCCGCCGCTTTGGCTTGCTCAAACTCTTCTGCGGTTTCGACGCGTTCCGCTAAAAAGTGATATTTGACGCGCTTGGCGAGGTGGGTTTTAACCAGTTCACACGCTTTTTCTAGCCCCATCGCCATGATATCGAGTTTAACGATGTGCACATAAGGTAAGAAGCGACGCCACTCCGGCGTTAAGGTGAAATCATCCAGCGCGATCAAATAACCTTCTCGATATAACTCGCGAATTGCATCGAGAAGATCATCGGTAGGTTGGCAAGTCTCTAAGACTTCTACGACGATTTTGTTTTTTGGCAAGCTGCGAGGCAAACGGCGTACCAAGCTCTGATGAGGAAAGTTGATGAAGCATCGCGAAGACGCAATCACTGGGTTAGTACCCAGTGATAGAAAGTTCTCGACGATTAATCGGTATGTCGCTCGGTTTGATTCGATATGAGCGGGATAGGCGTTGCTTTCTCCATCTCTAAATAACAATTCATAACCCAGCGTCTGTCTTTTACGGTTAAAAATCGGCTGACGAGCGACATACGTTGTATTCATGCGATAGAACTACCTATAAATGGCTTAGGATTTTGCAGCCGCTAATAATGCGCCACAACCCATAAACATTGAACCGAATACTTTGTTAATTTTACCCATGATCTTGTCTGAACGGATAAAGCGTCCCATCTGCGCCGCCAACGTGGTGTAACCCAGCATTACGCA
>NZ_JAWPOP010000037.1:0-38464 GCF_033344345.1 Vibrio sp. 1978 | reverse complement strand
TGATAGGTCTATATTGTTAAAGAGCTTGCTTTGCGAGAAGTTTTTCTCTCAAAGCGGAGGTGCATTCTAGCGATTTAATTGACAGTGTCAAACACTTTTTCAATTTTATTTTTCGTAGAAGCTTTCACCTCTCCGACCCTGCTGAAGCCTTATCGCGTCTGCCGTGTCGGTGGATGCGCATTATAGGGAACTCAGATCCGTTCGCAACCCTTTTTTGAAAAAAAATGGAAAAAAATGACTGTTCGATGACTATTTCATCAAAAAAGCAAAAAAGAGGGTAAAAAACCCTCTTTTTCTGCCTTAAAAGCCGTATTTAAATGAATGCGTACGCGTCTGCGAACATACGTTCGCTCTTCGCTTTCTTGTTCTGAGTGAACTGTTCACGTGCTGCGCCAGCCATTTCAAAACGACCTGCAATATAGATATCGTAGTTTTCTAAGCTTTCGAAATCTTCAGCTACAGCTTGTAGCACGTTACCAACTTTACCTTGCCAGTCTGCAGGAGCTTCTTCTACTACTGGCACAAAGTGAACATTGGCAAACTTGTCGGCAATCTCGACCAGTTCGTCTTTAGCATAAAGCTGGCAGTTATCGCGCGCCCCCCAATATAAATAGATAGGATTGGTTTTATTCTGCGCTACGCAGTGATCCAGAATCGAGCGAACGTAACTGAAGCCTGTACCACCAGCAATTAATAATAATGGGCGTTCGCTTTCTTCTTGAACCCAAGCATCGCCATGTGGCGCATCAATTTCAATCTGACCATCAGTTTCAAGCGCCGCTTGCATTGCTTCGACAACTTCTTGTGCATAAGCGTTGTGTTCCGCCGCACCGATGTGCAGTTCAAGTTCACCTTCATGACGACAAGGGCTGCTTGCGATAGAGAAAGGACGTTTGTCTTTTTCACCCATCACCACCATTAGGTACTGACCCGCTTTAAAAGGCACTGGTGATTCTGGATGAAGAAGGATTTGGTAAGTATTACAAGCTAACGGCTGAATAGACTTTACTTTACATTGGATGGTCATGGTGTTCCTCTCGCTTACTCGTCAAAAGTAAGCACTAAATTACTTTCTGTATAGGCTTGGCAAGGGAATATCCAGCCTTGCTGTTGCTCTTTTTCGGTTAGCATCGGTTCGAGGTGATAGCTCACCTCGCCCGTTAGCTTTTTACACATGCACATGGCGCAAGCGCCAACTTGGCAACGGTGCGGGAAGCGAATATTGTTGTTGAGCGCAGCTTCCAACACCGTCTCCCCTTCTTTTACTTGGAACGTAACGTCCATTGGTAGAAGGTGGACTTGATGACTCATAGAATACCTAACTGGTCCCAAATCTCATCGACTTTAGCCACAAGTTTAGGATCTTTTTTGATAGGCGTGCCCCACTCGCGCGTGACTTCAGATTCGAACTTGTTGGTCGCATCCAGTCCTAATTTGGATGAACTCTCAGTCTTACCAAGCACTTGAATCGTGTCTCTATCTGGGTCCATTCGAGTTGTCACCGCCCAAATGATGTCATTCCAATCTCGTGCGTTGACGTCATCGTCGCACAAAATAATGAATTTGTTATCCGTGTACTGAGCAAAGAAGTCCCACAAGTATTCCATCAATGCTTGAGATTGACCGGCTTGGTCTTTCTTCATAGTCACGACAGCAAATTGGTTGTTTGCTGTAACTGGAAGATAGACGTCAACAATCTCAGGGCGTTGCTGTTTCAACTCATTCAGTTCTGCTTCGGTAATCGCTTTGCTGTCTCGCTCAGTGACCTCGGTTCGCGTCGCCAGCTCGGCATCCCATTTAATGGTCGCATCTAAGCCCATTTTGGAGCCAAGCCCAACCACAGGTGAAGCAAAGTCGAGCGAGTCGATTGGCGTGTTATCTATCATCAAAGTATCATGTACAGGGTCCATATGCTCTGACATGGCTTTAACGACATCATTCCAATCTCGTGCGTTTACCGATTCATCGCACACAATAACAAACTTGGTATACATGAATTGACGTAAGAAAGACCACACGCCCATCATTACGCGCTTGGCATGTCCTGGGTACTGCTTCTTCATGGTGACGACGGCCATTCGGTACGAACAACCTTCTGGCGGTAGATAGAAGTCTTCAATCTCTGGGAATTGCTTTTGCAGAATAGGCACAAACACTTCGTTTAATGCCACACCCAATACAGCTGGTTCATCTGGCGGACGACCTGTGTAGGTGCTGTGATAAATAGGGTCTTTACGCATAGTAATGTGCGTAATAGTAAATACGTGGTGCTTTTCTTTTTCGTTATAGTAGCCAGTATGGTCACCGTAAGGACCTTCATCAGCAAACTCATTCGGGTCGATATAGCCTTCCATCACGATTTCCGCGCTTGCTGGCACTTCCAAATCGTTGCTGACTGACTTCACGACTTCCGTTTTGCTTCCACGTAGCAAACCTGCAAATGCGTATTCCGATAGCGTATCTGGCACTGGTGTTACTGCGCCAAGAATGGTTGCTGGGTCTGCACCAAACGCGACCGAAACTGGGAAAGGTTTACCTGGGTTGGTTTCCATCCAATCGCGCAGATCAAGCGCACCACCACGATGGGCTAACCAACGCATGATGATTTTGTTCTTGGCAATTTTCTGCTGACGGTAAATGCCTAGGTTCTGACGTTTCTTATTTGGACCTTTGGTTACGGTTAAGCCCCAAGTAAGCAGCGGCGCTACATCTTCTGCCCAGCAGCTCATTACCGGAATTTTATCCAAGTCGACTTCATCACCTTGCCAAACAATGTCTTGGCATGGTGCTTTACGTAAACGCTTAGCCGGCATGTTCAATACTTGTTTGAACACAGGCAGTTTTTCTAAAGCGTCTTTGAAGCCTTTTGGTGGCTCAGGTTCTTTTAAATAAGCCAGCAGCTTACCGACTTCTCTTAATTCTTTAACATCTTCACGTCCCATACCGATTGCGACACGCTCTGGTGTACCAAACAGGTTAGTCAAAACAGGTACGTCGTAGCCGATTGGGTTCTCAAACAACAGCGCAGGTCCACCAGCACGCAAGGTGCGGTCGCTGATTTCTGTCATTTCATAAGCGGGATCAACAGGGTGAGTGATGCGTTTAAGTCGACCTTTCTGTTCTAGGTGGTCGATAAATTCGCGTAAATCCTTAAAACTCATAGGCCTTCATGCTGGCTGATTAAACTGTCCGCAGTATAACAAATAGGAGGACGCTAAGATCCTCCTATTTTGTGTGGGTATGTGAGCAAGATTACTTTAATACTTGTTCAATCTGCCGAGTCTTTATCCGATGGTTCGAAGATACTAACTCTTCCAACCAGGTTTGATGCCCTTGTTGAGCAAGCTCTCGAGCAACCATGGTTGCTTCTTCTGATAACGCCATTTTTCTAACTAGAAACTGCTTTACTTGCGGAGATAGAGGGTTAGATTTTGTAAGTAGACTAATAGCTTCTGGCTTGAGTGATGGGTTAACTGTGGCATTCATCAATTGCTGAATGGAAAAAACGTCTCCAACCGCAGCTAAACGCTCAAGTTCGGACTGGCTGTTGTAATCGGCTTTCATCCGCCAGAGTAAGTTGTACACTTCCTCATCCTGACTAACTTGTGCCAACCTGACTATCACGGCCGTCGAGGGTAACCAACTGGTCACATTTGCTTTGGTTAACTGGGCCGTTAATGCAGCAAGCGCGTTGGGTGATAAACTGTCTAACTCTCGAATCAAAAGCGCTTCACGCGCTTGAGCTTGTTGAGATGGCCCTGTAAGCCATTGCTTTAAGTTAAGCTCTCTTCGTTCAGCTTGTAAGACAAAGTCCAAGGTACTTTGGTCTTGTTTCCAACGCTTAATCAAGCGACTCGCAATAACGGGAAAGTTAAAAGCGGGTACACTAAATTCATACCCATCACCTCGCTCTAACACTTGATAAGTCGGGGTCATACGGATCTGGGACTCAACAAACAGAGCCATTCGAGGCGTGAGAATCACGTCTTGCTTTTCAAGCTTTTCCAACAATTGAAAGCGCACCACCTCTTGTTGAGGCAAAGCAAGTCGATCAAGGGCAAATTTAAGCGAGTCGACTTCATCTCTGACAGCGTAATCAAGCAGTTCAGAGACTTTAGTCTGTATTTGAGTATCCTGAAGCCACTGTTCTACTACAGACTCATGCATTTCCTTGGCAGATAATGTCGCAGATAGAGTGATAAGTGACAAGCTCAGGAGTAATGACGACAACATTCCTTGTTGCATGTTAACCTCCCGATAACATTTCCTTCATTCTGATACTTCTATCGGGAGAAAGCAATAAAAAAGCCACCGATATACGGTGGCTTTTCGCAGAATAACTTATCTGAGACTATTGACGACGCATCGCATCGAAGAACTCATCGTTGGTCTTCGTCATCGCCAGCTTATCGATTAGGAACTCCATTGCGTCGATTTCGCCCATTGGGTGAACGATCTTACGCAGAATCCACATCTTCTGTAGTTCGTCAGTCTTCGTCAGTAGCTCTTCACGACGTGTACCTGAGCGGTTAAAGTCAATCGCAGGGAATACACGCTTCTCAGCAATCTTACGGTTCAAGTGCAGTTCCATGTTACCTGTACCCTTGAACTCTTCGTAGATAACTTCATCCATTTTAGAACCAGTATCTACTAGTGCCGTTGCGATGATAGTTAGGCTGCCGCCTTCTTCTACGTTACGTGCAGCACCGAAGAAACGCTTAGGACGATGTAATGCGTTTGCATCCACACCACCTGTTAGTACTTTACCTGATGAAGGCACTACGGTGTTGTAAGCACGAGCTAGGCGAGTGATAGAGTCAAGCAAGATAACTACGTCTTTCTTATGTTCAACAAGACGTTTTGCTTTCTCGATCACCATTTCCGCTACTTGTACGTGACGAGATGCTGGCTCATCGAAAGTCGACGCAACCACTTCACCTTTAACTAGGCGCTGCATCTCAGTTACTTCTTCTGGACGTTCGTCGATAAGAAGAACCATCAACTCACACTCTGGGTGGTTGTACGCGATGCTTTGCGCGATGTTTTGCAGAAGCATTGTTTTACCCGCTTTAGGCGGAGCAACAATCAGACCACGTTGACCTTTACCGATTGGCGATGCCAAGTCTAAAACACGTGCTGTAATGTCTTCTGTTGAACCGTTACCACGCTCCATAACCATGCGCTCATTCGCATGTAGAGGGGTAAGGTTTTCAAATAGGATCTTGTTACGGGCGTTGTCTGGTTTATCGTCGTTAACGGTATTGACTTTTAGAAGGGCAAAGTAACGTTCACCGTCTTTTGGTGGACGAATTTTACCAGCGATAGAGTCACCAGTACGTAGGTTAAAGCGACGAATCTGACTTGGTGATACGTAGATATCGTCCGGACCCGCAAGGTATGAACTATCTGCACTGCGTAGGAAACCAAAGCCGTCTTGCAGAATTTCCAGAACCCCATCGCCAAAGATGTCTTCGCCGCCTTTCGCGTGCGCTTTTAAAATCGCGAAGATGATGTCTTGTTTTCTTAAGCGAGCTAGGTTCTCTAATCCTAAGCTTTCGCCCAGTTTTACAAGGTCAGACACAGGTCTGTTCTTCAGTTCGGTAAGGTTCATGGTGGTGGATTCTTGTTTAGTCAAAATAAGATCTGTTTTCTAGTTAAGATGGATTTGGTCTCAGGATCGACCAAGAAGAGAAATTTGTTCAATTAACGCGCGATAAGTTAGCACTAATTAGTATTCTAGTCCAGAGTTAGAAAAACAAAACCGTGCATTGTAACTTTGCACGGTTTTATCTGTAATCACTTGGTGATTATAAGTTTGCGTCTAGGAACTCTTTTAGTTGAGTTTTAGACAGAGCACCTACTTTCGTTGCCGCTACGTTACCATCTTTAAATAGTAATAGCGTTGGAATGCCGCGAATACCAAACTTAGGTGGTGTACCTGCGTTATGGTCGATGTTTAGTTTACCGATAGTGAGTTTGCCTTCGTACTCGTCTGCGATTTCGTCCAAAATAGGAGCGATCATTTTACAAGGACCACACCATTCTGCCCAAAAATCCACTAGAACCGGGCCTGCAGCGTTGATTACATCGTTTTCAAAACCGTCATCAGTTAGCTGCAAAATCTTATCACTCATCTTCCACTCCAATGTGTTTTTCGAAACTGGTTGGATGATAACCAGTAATTAGATGCCCTATTGGAATGTATTTACTTTCGTATTGCAAGCTTTAGCTGATATTCTATAGCCATGAAAAAGACGCATATCACAGAGCAAAAGTTCGCCGATTTGGGCTTAAAGCCCCAAGTTATTGAAGGATTGGACAAAAAAGGGTTCGAATTTTGTACCCCTATCCAAGCCTTGGCGTTGCCGGTCCTGCTCACCGGCCAAGACATCGCAGGCCAGGCCCAAACGGGTACTGGTAAAACGCTCGCGTTTCTTACTGCTACGTTCAACCACCTTCTGACGACTCCGGAACATGAAGGTCGTAAGCCTACACAGCCACGCGCAATTATTATGGCGCCTACACGTGAGCTCGCTATTCAGATTTACAATGATGCAGAATCATTAACTGAAAGCACAGGTCTAAAAACCGCTCTAGCTTACGGTGGTGAAAGCTACGACAAGCAACTTGCGAAACTGCAAGACGGCGTAGATATTCTGATCGGAACAACAGGCCGTATCATCGATTTCTACAAACAGCGCGTATTTAACCTCAACAACATTCAAGCTGTTGTTCTGGACGAAGCCGACCGCATGTTCGATCTTGGCTTTATTAAAGACATTCGCTTCTTGTTCCGTCGTATGCCTGAGCCAAAAGAGCGTTTGAACATGCTGTTCTCAGCTACGCTCTCTTACCGCGTTCAAGAACTGGCATTCGAACACATGAATACTCCTGAGCATGTCGTTGTCGAACCGGAACAAAAAACTGGCCACCGCATTCAGGAAGAGCTTTTCTATCCTTCTAATGAAGACAAAATGGCGCTGCTTCAAACACTAATTGAAGAAGAGTGGCCAGATCGCGCTATCATTTTTGCCAATACCAAGCATAAGTGTGAATCGGTTTGGGGTCATTTGGCTGCCGATGGACACCGTGTAGGCCTTCTTACTGGCGATGTACCGCAGAAGAAGCGTGAGAAGATTCTTGAGCAATTCACCAAAGGTGATGTCGACATCTTAGTTGCAACTGACGTTGCAGCGCGTGGTCTGCATATTCCTCAGGTAACGCACGTTTTCAACTACGACCTTCCTGACGACTGTGAAGATTATGTTCACCGTATTGGCCGTACTGGTCGCGCTGGTGCGAGCGGTCATTCGATCAGTTTTGCTTGTGAAGAGTACGCGGTTAACCTACCAGCAATCGAAGAATACATTGAGCATACAATCCCAGTTTCAGAGTACGATTCGTCGGCACTGATTCAAGATCTACCAGCTCCGATTCGTATGCGTGCACCACGCAACCAACAGCGCCGCACGAATACTGGCGGTACCCGTTCTGGTTCTGGTTCTGGTTCTGGTTCTGGTAACCGTAAGCCGCAGGGACGTCGTCCACGCCAACCGCGTCAATCGGCACCAAAACAATCGTAATAGGAAACTGAGTTCGTTTTATGAGTCAAGCAGGATCATCACCGCTATATGCCGCCATCGACCTCGGGTCGAACAGTTTTCACATGCTCGTTGTGCGTCACATCGATGGCAGCGTTCAAACAATGGCTAAAATTAAGCGCAAAGTTCGTCTAGCAGCGGGCTTAGATGAACATAATTCTCTTAGTATGGAAGCTATGCAGCGAGGATGGGACTGCTTAAGTCTATTTGCGGAACGCTTGCAGGACATTCCTAAACAAAACATTCGCATCGTCGGTACTGCAACATTACGTACCGCGACCAATGTAGATGTGTTTTTAGAAAAGGCTAACCAAATTCTAGGCCAGCCTATCGAAGTGATTACTGGTGAAGAAGAAGCTGCCACTATCTATAAAGGTGTCGCTCACACCTCTGGCGGTAGTGGTCGTCGCCTTGTAGTCGATATCGGTGGAGCAAGTACCGAACTGATTATCGGGGAAGGTTTCGAAGCCAAAGCACTGACCAGCTTAAAAATGGGCTGCGTGACTTGGCTTGAAAACTTCTTTAAAGATCGCCAATTGAATGCTCGTAACTTTGACGCGGCAATTGAAGGAGCGAAACAGACCATCCAGCCGATTTTAGAACGTTATACAGAAATTGGTTGGGATGTGTGTGTTGGTGCATCAGGCACTGTTCAGGCATTGCAAGAGATAATGCTGGCGCAAGGCATGGACGAAGTAATCACTCACTCCAAACTCAAGCGTCTACAGAAGCAAGCCATGTTGGCCGACCATTTAGAAGAGCTCGATATTGAAGGCTTAACACTTGAGCGTGCATTAGTGTTCCCTAGTGGCCTCTCTATTTTGATTGCCGTTTTTGAATTGCTTGAAATCGATGCTATGACACTGGCTGGCGGCGCACTACGCGAAGGCTTAGTGTATGAGATGGTTGAAGAGCTTCGTCAAGAAGACATTCGTGCCCGCACTATCGCTAGCGTACAAAATCGCTATCAGCTCGATCACCAATACGGCGAACAAGTCGCTACTCTGGCACACACGCTTTTACAGCAAGCTGGGGGCGATGAGTGGATTACAGAGCCTCAGGGCAAGATATTACTCGAGACCGCCGCAAAACTGCATGAAATTGGCTTAACTATCGATTTCAAAAAAGGCGGAGAGCATAGTGCTTACTTACTACAGAATTTGGATCTGCCTGGTTACACGCGCGCACAGAAGTTCTTTATTGGTGAAGTGGCTCGTCGCTATCGCGAACAGCTCACTTCTTTACCTGAGCAGCATGCATTATCAGGCTCAAGTGCCAAACGAGTATTGAGACTGTTGCGTCTTGCGGTTCTACTCAGCCATCGTCGCAATCCTGATCTAGAGCCAAATGTGACTCTAACAGTTGAAGGCGACAATCTAACGTTACACATTGATGCGCAATGGCTAGAGAAAAACCCACTGACTGCGGCTGAGTTGGAAATTGAATCCAACCGTCAGACAGACATCGGCTGGCCATTAAATATCGTAGCAAAATAAGCGAATATCACTGCCTTACAATACTAAAGCCCAGGCGTTCGCTTGGGCTTTTTTGCATCTACTTCCCCTACAAAACGTGCTGCCCAGCAAAAATCTCAGCTTCTCCGCTCTACATCGAAAAACAGCCATGCTTTATTGATAAACACAATTTAGCCAACCAAGATGCACCATCATGAAAACCGTTTTAATGACTGGCTTAACTGGCACCCTCGCCCCAAAAGTCGCTCATCAGTTTCACCTACGCGGCTGGAACATATTGGAGTGGAATCACCACCAAATCCCGCCGGATGATCTACAGCAAAGTGAACAATTTTGGCAGCAACACCACATCAATGCGGTGTGCCATATGGCGATGGGAAGTGAAGAGTGGGCAGCGTGGCTTGGTGAGCAATGCAAACGCCATAATATTCCTTACCTCTTTGTCAGCACAGCAATGGTATTTGATGCCACAAAAAACGGGCCTTATGGCATCTTTGAAGAAAGAAACACCCAAGATGATTACGGCAAATACAAAGTTCGTTGTGAAGATGCAATCTGGCAAGCAAATCCAGATGCGATGGTTGCTCGAATTGGTTGGCAGCTCCATCACCAAGCAGAAGGCAATAACATGTTGGCGCATCTCGACCGCCAACATGAAGAGTACGGCGTTATTACCGCTAGCACAGCTTGGTATCCCGCGACTTCTCATATGGACGATACTGCACTCGCCTTTTTGCAGCTTATTGAGCGGAACGAAGCCGGTTTATACCATCTTGATAGCAACTTAAAGGATAAGTGGAATTTCTACGAACTCGTTTGTGCACTCAAACAGCATTACAACAAGCCATGGCAAGTGCTGCCAAGCAATGACTATCACCATGACCAACGTCTAACCGATGAACGAATTGCCTTGCCGCCATTGAGTGAACGTTTCAACAAACCAGAGCAAATCCAGCAAGCCGGCATCATAGGAATCAACTGGGGACGCACGCACATTCCCCACTATCGAAACAATGGTGTATCGGTCACAACGTTATGCGCCAACCAAATAGAACCGCTTCAGCAAGCGTGCAGTGAAGAAGCAATCCCAAAGGCAGAAACGAACATCAGCGCACTCAAGCAACTTGATGTAGTGACAATCGCGACACCTGCGCATACTCATGCAGAGATAATTAAGAAGTTAGGTTCAACCAAGCTAATTTGTGAAAAGCCATTGGTGGGATTGAATTCCGACATCACTCACTGGCAGCAACCGAACTCCAACCTATTGGTTAATTACGCCTTTGCTCAGCTAGAGACCGCCAAGACGATAGAGAAGTGGCTCGCCTCGCAAACCCAACCTTGTGTGGTCAATCTAGTCACCCAAGTTAATCTACCAGGCACCTTCACGCTCAAAGAGTGGTTTCTTGAGACAGCTAGCCACCCTATTTCTTGGTTGCTGCATTGCTTCGGAGACTACTCTCAATCAACACTGGTTGAGGAAAACGGCCAACTGATCGTTGATCTGCAATGTGGTGACCACCAGCTAAGATTTGTATTTGAACTAACAGGTGAACCGGGCATCGAGCACAATCTAACGATTCAATCCAACCAGACCTTAACCAGCAAAGGCTACTACCGTGTCGGCGAAAAATGGCGTTTCGAGCCCATTCTCGTTAATGGCAACGCGATAAATGATGGAGAGTACAGCGAATCTGATTGCTGGCAGGACGCCAATCAACGCAGTGTCGGTTTGATGTTGGCGATGTTCAATCAAAGCATCAGTTGGGAGAACGGCCTGCAACTTGGCGCCTTCGATGCGCAAAAAGCCATTTTGATTGAGAAGATGCTCCGTTAGCCATTTCACCAACGAGCTTCCTCTACGTTCCGTAACTTTGATAAAAAGGTCTCACTCGGGACCTTTTTTATTGCTCATTTTTACCTTCGTACAGCTTAGGGAGCTTTTGGACACCCATGGTCTAATTGCTCCCCACGCTGTACAAAACCCTCTAAATCCCAGTAAGCAGGTACAAAAAAGCCGCTTGATTTAAGCAAGCGGCTTTCGGGGTTCCCACTGATATTAAGACTGAACGCTTGTCGTCACCTTAAAGTCAGGGTTCACCGCAGTCAGCTTCTTAATTAGGTAATTCAGTAATACGCCGTACATCGGAACGAACAAACCAAGACTGATAATCAGTTTGAAGCCGTAATCCACCAACGCGATTTCCGTCCAATGCTCTGCCATAAATGGATCTGGGCTTTGATAGAACGCAATGGCGAAGAAAGCGATAGTATCAAGTGCATTACCGAAAAGCGTTGAAGACGTTGGTGCCACCCACCATTGCTTCATTTGACGTAGGCGGTTGAACACGTGCACATCCATGATCTGACCAAGTAGGTACGCCATGAAGCTAGCAATCGCGATACGAGCAACGAATAAGTTAAATTCCCCTAGGTGACCAAAACCTTGGAATTGACCTTCGAAGAACACCACCGATAAGAAGTAAGACACTGCCAAAGCAGGCAACATCACTAAGAAGATGATCTTACGCGCCAACTGAGCACCGAAAATACGCACAGTTAAGTCAGTCGCTAGGAATATAAATGGGAAAGTGAATGCGCCCCAAGTGGTATGGAAACCGAAAATAGTAAACGGTAGCTGAACTAGGTAATTGCTAGATGCAATAATGACTAGGTGGAATAGAACCAGATAGATAAGGGCGTTGCGCTGCTGCGCAGGGGTAAAGTTACTCATGCGATACCTTTTTAGTTTGGTTTGGGGGTGAGGGAACCCAAATCGAGTCACTGAATAAAGTGGCTCTTACCAACAATGTAAAATGAAAAATAAACTGGCTTGGCTCTTTCTGAGCGAAGCGGTGGGCGATTATACATTAACCACTTTTCGCCGCAAGTCATCTGTCTTACGCAAACGTTTGAGCATAAAAAAGGGTGTTTCATGTGAAACACCCTTTCTAAAAAAACTCTATTTTTAGAAGCCGCGCTGGAACAATCCTGCAAGATAATCCAACTCTTCCCTGCTCTCTTCAATCGCTAACGCTTCAAACCAAATCGCTTCGCTGTAATGCTCTGCTTTCATAAACAGTCGGCAACCTTCAAAGTCGATCAGCCAAGAGTGAATATCCGCATCCCATTGTTTTTCAACCACAGTAGCAGAAAGCAAGCCGACTAAACGCTCACCTAAAGCAGGAAAGCTATCAAGGTCAAAGCTCGGCGCGGTAATGATTAAGCGCCCTTCTTGTGCCATGTAGTCCGCTAAGCCAAATTCCTTTTGCATCTTGGTTCCTTATCCATGGTGAGTAATGTGTTCTTGAATCAAATCAAGGAATGGGTCGGCGTACTTCTCCAGTTTGCGTTGACCAACACCGCTGACTGCCAGCATTTCGCCGTAAGACGTTGGCAGAATTTCCGCCATATCAATCAAAGTCGCGTCACTGAAGACCACGTATGGTGGCAAACCATCTTCATCAGCAATCGACTTACGCAGCTTACGTAACTTAGCAAACAGCTTTTTGTCGTAGTTCTTGCTGGTCAGTTTATCTGATTTCGCCGCACGTGCTGCGGTGTCTAAACGCGGAACCGCTAACTCTAGAGTCACATCGCCACGCAACAACGGACGCGCCTCTTCGGTAAGTTGCAACGTTGAGTTACGCGTGATGTTTTGGAACAACAGCCCTTTGTGGATTAACTGACGGAAGATACTCACCCAGTAATCGTGGCTGTGATCGCGCCCTATCGCGTAGGTAGAAATCTTATCGTGACCGTTTTCACGTACACGAATGTTTTGCATGCCACGTAGCACTTCTACCACGTAGCCCATACCAAAGCTCTGATTCACTCGGTACACACAAGACAACGCCTTACGCGCTTCTTCCGTGGCATCAAAGTGTTTCGGTGGATCTAAGCAAATATCACAGTTGCCACATGGCTTCTCACGATACTCACCAAAGTAATTCAATAGCACCTGACGACGACAGGTTTGCGCCTCAGCAAAGGCACTCATCGCATTCAGTTTATGGGTTTCCACCTGCTTCTGTGGACCATCGTCTTTCTCATCCAACATACGACGCAGCCAACTGATGTCCGCCGGGTCATACAACATCATCGCTTCGGCAGGCAAACCATCACGCCCTGCACGACCGGTTTCCTGATAGTAGGATTCGATATTGCGCGGGATATCAAAGTGAACCACAAAACGCACGTTTGGTTTGTTGATGCCCATACCGAATGCCACGGTCGCCACCACGATCTGGATATCATCGCGTTGGAAAGCTTCTTGAACGTAAGCGCGCTCATCGGCATCCATACCTGCGTGATAACCAGCAGCACGAATGTGGTTGTTGCACAGCTTCTCGGTCACCATCTCAACTTTCTTACGGCTACCACAATAGATGATGCCGCAATTCCCCTTTTGGGTTTCAAGATAACGAACGATTTGCGAAACCGGCTTGTGCTTCTCAACTAAGTTGTAGCGAATGTTGGGACGGTCGAAGCTGCCTAGGTAAACCTCTGGATTATTCAGTTGCAGGCGTTCAAGAATATCTCGGCGCGTTGCGTCATCTGCTGTCGCCGTCAGCGCCATAAATGGCACATGGGAAAACTGCTGCTTAAGCTGACCAAGCGCGGCGTATTCTGGCCGAAAATCGTGTCCCCACTGGGAAATACAGTGCGCTTCATCGACAGCAATCATCGATAGCGGCAAGTTTTCCAAGCGCTCAATGAAATCACGCATCAATACGCGTTCTGGTGAGACGTACACCAACTTAAGATGACCAGTGTGCATGCGGTTATATACGCTGAGCAGTTCTTCACGAGGCATGGTCGAGTTAATGCATTCAGCCGCTACACCGTTGGCTTTAAGCTGGTCCACTTGGTCTTTCATCAGCGAAATAAGCGGAGAAATCACCAAAGTAATACCAGAGCGAACCAAAGCAGGGATTTGATAACACAGCGACTTACCGCCACCAGTAGGCAGGATAACTAAGCTGTCGCGACCTTCTACCGCAGCATCAATCACCAACTGCTGACCATCACGGAACTCTTGGTAACCAAACACATCCTCCAACACACGTTGAGGCGTTACAGGCGAATCAGATTGTTCGGCTAACAAGGTCGAGGTCATGAAAAGTCTCAGATTGGGTCTTAAAAAAGAGGTGCTTATGCATACCACTGGCACACAAAGTGAGGGCACATTGTAATGGGGTTTCATGGTGAATAAAACCGCAAATTGTTAGGTGTTTCGCATCACGACTCGTATACTGATTTTCTGCTCTATAAAACACACAATTAGGTGACACTTCATGACACCAGAAGACGAACAACAACGCGCGCGGCAAGGTATCTTGCTAGCGATCGGCGCGTATACCATGTGGGGCATTGCGCCGATGTACTTTAAGTCCATCGCACAAGTATCTCCTTTGGAAATTCTAAGCCACCGAGTGATATGGTCTTTCTTTTTGCTTGCTGCACTCCTCCATTTTGGCCGTCACTGGCGCTCGGCTTACCACATCGCGAAAGACAAAACGAAAATCGCTTACCTGATCGCAAGTTCCATGCTAATTGGCGGCAATTGGTTGATTTTCATTTGGGCGGTAAACTCGAATCATATGCTCGACGCCAGCTTAGGTTATTACATTAACCCACTGATCAACGTCTTACTCGGGATGGTCTTCCTTGGTGAGCGACTGCGTAAATTACAGTGGTTCGCGGTTGTATTGGCAGGTTGTGGCGTACTCGTTCAACTGATTGTATTTGGCTCCGTACCTGTTGTTGCGATGGCGTTAGCAATGAGCTTCGGCTTTTATGGCTTATTAAGAAAGAAAGTCAGTGTCGATGCAAAAACTGGCTTGTTTATCGAGACATTACTTCTACTGCCAGTGGCCGCTGTTTATTTGCTTTTTATTGCCGATACACCAACCTCAAATATGCTTACGAATCCACTTACGTTAAATAGTTTGTTGATCGCGGCTGGGGTTATAACAACCCTACCACTGCTGTGCTTTACGGGTGCAGCAACAAGACTCAAATTATCGACTTTGGGCTTTTTCCAATATATAGGCCCAAGCTTAATGTTTTTACTTGCAGTATTGATGTATGGCGAACCCTTTACCATGGATAAAGCGATCACTTTCGTCTTTATTTGGGGAGCACTAGTCGTGTTTAGCTTTGATGGATTACGTAATAACCGTCGCTCACGCCGAATCGTTCAGCCACAGTGATCGTTTTTTACAAGACAAGTTAGAAATTGCCAGATAAGCTTGGTCATAATGTGACCAAGCTTTTTTTTGTTTAATGGAACATATTCAGTACTACGCAACCGACCATGACAACTTGAGTCTAATAGAGGCGAAATACCAGAAATTTGCTTTTCAAAGGCATTACCATCTGGATTTTCATCTCGGCCTGATCACGCATGGCGCGCAGAAGTTCCAATACCAAGGTAACAGCCACCAAGTTGGTCACGGGCAAATTGTGATTATGCCGCCGGATGAGCTGCACGACGGGCAATCTAAGCTCGAAAGTGGCTACGAAGTAAATGTGTTTGCGATCGAGCCTCACCTATTGAGCGATCTGGCTGATCTTAAGCAAAACGGTCAAATAATACACTTCAACGAGCTGATCATCTCGGATCCACAGGTATTTTCACAACTTAGTAACTTACACGGGCTACTTCGTCGTGAAAACCTCAGCCAACTCACCAAAGATTGCCTTCCTTTTGAAGGATTTAACCAGCTTTTTGATCGCTACGGATCGCTTGAGCGACAAAAAGTGGTGCCATTAGGAAATCAATCACTTGGAACGTTAAAAGATTATCTAATGGCGAACCTCGACCAAGCGGTGCGTTTGGATTCGCTATCAGAGCTGTGCCAACTGAGCCCAACGCAGTTCCAGCGCCACTTTAAAGCGCAAACTGGCATGACGCCTTATGCATGGTTCGCACGCCTGCGCCTCGAACAAGGCATGAAGTTACTGCAAGCTGGTCAATGTGGTACCGACGTCGCCCATCAAATCGGTTTCTATGATCAAGCGCATTTCAGCAAAGCGTTTAAGCAGACCTACGGCGTTTCCCCTTCTCAAGTGGCTCGTTAATTTCATTTACCGAGAAAGCTGTCAGTTTTTTACAAGCGCCACAGGTGACTTACCACGACAATAGCCGCATTAGTTAAATTTGAGATGTGTTATGAATGAATCCACCATATTGCTGACACTCGCCAGCATTCACTTTATTGCCCTAATGAGTCCAGGTCCGGACTTTGCGCTGGTCGTACAAAACGCGACGCGTCATGGTCGTCAAACTGGCTTGTACATTGCGTTGGGATTGTCCGTCGGTATTTTGCTGCACTCTTTGTTCAGCCTGACAGGTGTGAGTTTTGTCGTCCACCAGCACCCAGTGCTGTATTCCGTGGTACAACTGCTCGGTGGTAGTTACCTGCTCTACTTAGGAATTGGCGCATTGCGTGCCGTGATCTCGATGATCCAAAACCCACTGACGGATCAACCTAAGAAGCAAAATAACCTAGTGATCAGCAATAAGCGTCAAGCGTTTGCTAAAGGGTTTGCGACCAACATTCTTAACCCAAAAGCCCTGGTGTTCTTTGTCAGTTTGATGTCGAGTTTAGTCCCAGCAGGTATGTCGATTACTGGCAAAGGTATTGCACTGGTCATCCTGTTTGGCTTGTCGCTATTCTGGTTCTCTAGCCTTGCATGGATGCTGTCGACACAGCGCTTACAGCGTAAATTGCAACAAGCGGGTATCTACATCGACGGTCTATGCGGCGTGGTATTTACTCTAGTGGGCGGCAGTATTCTATACCAAACTATCAATACTTTTATCGGATAAAGTACTGATTTAAAAGCGTAGCACAATCGACATTTCTAAGACTGCTGACTCGACGTGACTCTCCATAACTGCCAAGCTCAAAGCACAAAACTGGCAACATGGAGAGTCATCATGCATTGGACGTTCAACCGACTCGTGACCACGGGTCTTTTTCTTACTTCCCCACTAATCTTATCTACCTCAGTCTTTGCTAACCAAGCAGCAGATGCGGTTGCGCCGGAGCACAGCACTGGCTTCGAGCAAAAACAATTGATCAAAGCGAAAGATTATATGGTTACCGCTGCTAACCCAATTGCAACCCAAGCTGGTGCGGATGTTATTGCCCAAGGTGGTAATGCTATTGATGCTATGGTTGCCGTGCAGCTGATGCTGGGCTTGGTAGAACCGCAATCATCAGGTATTGGTGGTGGCGCCTTCTTAGTGTATTGGGACAGTGAGAAACAAAAACTAACTACGTATGATGGACGCGAAACCGCACCGCTCGCCGCGACGCCGAAACTCTTTTTAGACGAAAAAGGACAACCCCTACAATTTTACGATGCGGTTGTCGGCGGGCGCTCCGTTGCCACTCCTGGTACAGTGAAACTGCTGTGGGACACGCACCAGAAATACGGCAAGTTGGAATGGAAGAAGATCATCCAACCCGTGATTACCTTGGCTGAGCAAGGTTTCGAAGTCAGTCCTCGCCTCGCGAGTCTGATTGAGAAAGATACTAAGCGCCTATCACGCTTCCCTGCGACTAAGGCTTACTTCTTCAATCCAGACGGCTCACCAAAAACCGAAGGCACGTTGTTGAAGAACCCTGAATACGCGCAAACTCTGACGGCAATTGCAGAGCAAGGGGCAAAAGCTTTCTATCAAGGCGATATCGCTACAGACATCATCAAGACCGTACAGAATGCACCGGGCAATCCTGGCGTATTGGCACAACCTGACTTTGATGCGTTCCAAATCAAGCAACGTGAGCCGGTTTGTGCGGCTTATCAAAGCTATGATATCTGCGGCATGGGACCACCTAGCTCTGGCGCATTGACGGTTGGACAGATTCTCGCGATCACCGAGCAATACGATCTTAAAGGTTGGGGAGCCGAAAGCGCGAAATCATGGCAAGTGATCGCCGATGCATCGCGCCTTGCGTTCGCGGATCGTGGTAAATACATGGCTGACCAAGATTATGTGCCAATGCCAACCGAAGGCTTGCTTGATAAAGATTATCTCAAACAACGTGCTGAGCTCATTCAAGTCGGTAAAGCCTTGAGTAAGGCTGAAGCCGGTAATCCTCCTTGGTCGCACGCCATGAACTTAAGCATGGACCAATCGATCGAGCTGCCTTCCACCAGCCATTTCAATATCGTCGATAAGCAAGGCAATGTGGTTTCAATGACAACAACCATCGAGAACGCCTTTGGCTCACGCTTGATGGTACGCGGCTTCTTGCTCAATAACGAACTGACCGATTTCTCTTTCCGCACGCATCAAGATGGTGTGCCAATCGCGAACCGCTTAGAACCGGGAAAACGCCCACGTTCATCCATGGCACCAACCATTATGATGAAGGATGACAAACCTTACATGGCAATTGGCTCACCGGGTGGCAGCCGCATTATTGGTTACGTCGCACAAGCCATTATCGCCCACACGCAATGGGATATGGACATCCAAAGCGCGATTAATCAGCCACGATTGCTGAACCGTTTTGGCACCTTAGATATTGAGCAAGGTACCGCCGCAGAGGGCTTACAGCCTGCTCTGGAGAAGATGGGCTTTAAAACCGATGTTCGGGATTTGAATTCTGGTCTGCATGCGATACGAATAACAAAAGACGGTCTTGAAGGCGCTGCGGATCCAAGACGTGAAGGTGCCGCTATCGGGCAGTAAGAGTCTTTCGCTCGACCCCTTGTGCGAGATCTCTCACAAAGGGTTGAGCAAACCTCTCTTTTTTAATGGTAAAACCGTACAGCAAAGAGCATAAGCCATTGAATTTGATACTCATGTATCTTTTTTGAACGCTAAGAGAGTTAAAAAATGTGAGATTAGCCCGTTGTTGGAAATCGTTAAACACGTAATATTAAACCTGTCGGAAGGATGCTGACACGGAACAGGAAACACCACGGACTTGGTGAACTTCAGGAAGAAGAAACGGTTATTCAGGATGAATAGTCGGGCATGGATTGCAAAATTGGACATTGAACGGAATCAATAGTGACTAGGATGGTTGCTACTAAGGACGGGAAATGGACACCTCTGGACGAGGCAAGGATTTGAACATCAGGATGATGTCAGGGACACCGCTCAGGGAACAAGTGATGAGAGCTAACGAGGATAGTTAGCAGACCAGGATAAGGTCATTAAGGACACCGCTAGGAAGGCGACGTAAGGATTAAGCTGACGGATTCAGCACACTATCATGGATTAGATGCATGGAGCACTCTTAGTAGCCGGATTGCTGCGAGTAAGACTATAACCCCGATGGGCGCAAGCCCTCGGGGTTTTTCTTTGCCTAAAGTTTTTCTTAGCAGCTCTTCTGAAAGCAGACATTCACCCACAACGCCCACCTTTCACTTCAAACGGTATAGTTAAATCGCGCTTTCGAAATCCATTTATCATTCCATTTTTTCCTACGTTAGCGACACCAAAACTGCACAAACAAAAAGAGCCGCCGAAGCAGCTCTTAAGTTGATGATACCAATCACAGTAAATAAGCGATCAGAAATAGCGTAGGGAAAATGCTTGAGAACAAGGCGCAATTTTTCGATAAGTAGTTATTCTACAATAAAAAATTGCAACGCAGTTATCGAGTATTTTAACAAGCTAGAATGACCAGTTATTTACTACGATTGGTATGAGTTTTGGTCAAGCCTTACAGTTTCTCTAGTCGTGCGTAAGCAGTTACCAACCATTTGATGCCTTCACCGTTAAAGGCAATCTGTACACGGCTCTGTGGACCACTGCCTTCGAAGTTGATGATGGTGCCTTCACCAAACTTTGGATGCATCACACGAGAACCTAGCGTAAAGCCGGTTTCATTAAAGCTCTCTTTCACAACAGTTTGGCTAAATCGACCACTGCTTGAAGGACGGCTAACTTGCGCCTTCATTCGTACTTCATCTAAACAAGTTTCTGGCAGTTCACGGATAAAGCGAGACGGTTTATGGTATTTATCCTGACCGTACAAACGACGCATTTCAGCATAAGTGATGTACAGTTTCTGCATCGCACGGGTCATGCCTACGTAACACAGACGGCGTTCTTCTTCTAAGCGCCCTGCTTCTTCTGCCGACATTTGGCTTGGGAACATGCCTTCTTCCACACCGACCATAAGCACCAATGGGAACTCTAGACCTTTCGCACTGTGTAATGTCATGAGCTGAACCGCATCTTCAAATTCGTCCGCTTGTCCTTCGCCCGCTTCTAGTGCTGCGTGGGTTAGGAATGCCGTCAGCAGTGACATGTCTTCGGCTTCTTCTGGTTTCTCGAATTGGCGAGTTGCGGTCACCAATTCCTCCAAGTTCTCAATACGTGCCTTAGACTTTTCGCCCTTCTCTTGCTCGTACATCGCGAACAAGCCCGAGTATTTAATCACATGGTCAGTTTGGTGATGCAGCGGCATCTCTAAGGTGTCGTCTTCTAGCGCGGTGACAAGCTCGATAAAACGGCTCAGAGCACCAGCAGCGCGACCAGCAAGAACCTTCTCGTCCAACATTGCCACACTCGCTTCCCACATGGTGCAACCACGATCACGAGCCGCAAAACGGATGGTTTCAAGCGTCTTATCGCCCAAACCACGCGTTGGCGTATTCACCACACGTTCAAACGCCGCATCATCGTTACGGTTGGCAATCAGACGCATGTAGCTCAAGGCATCTTTGATTTCCTGACGTTCGAAGAATCGCATGCCGCCATAGATACGATAAGGCAGACCGGCTTGAATTAACGCTTCTTCCAGAACACGCGACTGGGCGTTGTTACGGTAAAGCATCGCAGCGTCATTCAGAGCACCGCCCTTGTCTTGCCACTCTTTGATTTTGTTCACCGCAAAACGGGCTTCATCTAATTCGTTGTAAGCGCTGTAAACCGAGATAGGCTCACCGACCACGCCATCCGTCCACAACTCTTTACCCATACGCTCGGTGTTATTCGCAATCAGGGTGTTAGATGCTTCCAGAATGGTCTTGGTTGAACGGTAGTTTTGCTCAAGACGAATGGTATTTACGCTTGGGAATTCGAGCGTAAACTTCTCAATATTCTCGACTTTTGCACCACGCCAACCATAAATCGACTGGTCGTCATCACCTACGATCATCACGTGACACTCAGGACCCGCCATCATACGTAGCCAAGCATATTGAATGTTGTTGGTATCTTGGAACTCGTCCACCAAGATATGCTTAAAGCGTGCTTGGTAGTGTTCACGGACGAACTTGTTATCACGCAGTAGCTCATGTGCGCGCAGCAAGATTTCCGCAAAATCGACTAAACCAGCACGATCACACGCTTCTTGGTAAGCGGTGTACAACTGCAGATATGTCTTGGTTACTGGATCATGGTACGCATCAATGTGCGACGGACGCAGACCTTCGTCTTTCTTACCGTTAATCCACCATGCCACTTGGCGTGCAGGCCATTGCTTCTCATCGAGGTTTTGCGCTTTGATCAAACGCTTTAGCAGACGCTGCTGGTCGTCACTGTCAATGATTTGGAAATCTTCCGGTAGCTTCGCATCAAGATAGTGTGCTCGCAGAATACGGTGACAAATGCCGTGGAAAGTACCATTCCACATACCGCCTGCACTGCCCATCATTAGCTCTTCGATACGTCCACGCATCTCTGCCGCCGCCTTATTGGTAAAGGTTACCGACATGATTGAAAACGGAGAAGCTTGCTCGACCGACATCAGCCAAGCGATACGGTGAACAAGAACGCGTGTCTTACCACTTCCTGCGCCAGCAAGAACGAGCAAGTTTTCTAGAGGTGCTGCAACGGCTTCACGTTGTTTATCGTTCAAACCGTCGAGTAATAGAGATGGATCCATCATGATGAGAGCTACTGGTTATTTATACATAAAAACCGATTATAACCTAAACAACCGGGTGCTGTTTAGACAAAACTTGATAAAAAAATCGATGCTTTTTTGCCCAATACATCAATTAGTTATATCTATTTGACCCTACAAACCCATTTACTTCAGAAATTTTTCTGAAAGTTTTTTAGCCAGTTTCCTATCTTTTAAGTTAAGCAAGTTGATAACAAAAACGCCAAAACAGGCGATTCATCTTGCCAACTTAAAGTAAAGGAAATCATTCAGAGGAATTTATTATGAAAAAGTCGAATCTAGCTGTTACTGCTGCTGTTACTGGTCTTCTAGCTCTTGGTGGCACAATGCTAACTGCAGCTCCAGCTGTCGCTGCTGAAAAAGAAAAGTGCTATGGCGTTTCTAAAGCAGGTAAAAACGACTGTGCAACAAAAAGCAGCTCATGCGCTGGTACTTCTAAAGAAGATAACCAAAAAGACGCATTCGTAGTCGTACCAAAAGGTCTTTGTGACAAACTCGCTGGCGGTAGCACTTCTTCTTCATAATCTTTTATCGCTAGCTATTGTGAGGATGCGTTGACGCTCAACCAACGCAAAGCCAAGACGCATCCTTCTCTTCCCGCACGATTTGAAAAGGAGTTTCACGTGAAACACCACACCTTCCACGACCTTGTTGGAGTTGGATTAAGAACCCCTCACCTCGATTACTTTAGCCAATCCCAGCCTGAGTTGTCTTGGTTAGAAATCCACAGTGAAAACTATTTCCAACCCAATGCAACAGAGCGCCATCAGCTACAAACGCTTCGCGAGCAATATCAAATTAGCTGCCACGGTATTGGTTTGTCGCTAGGTTCGGTGGAACGTGTTAGTCAAAAGCATCTTGCGCAACTTAAATCACTGATTGACTCAATCGACCCAATTCTTGTTTCTGACCATTTAAGTTGGAGTGAAAACGGCGGTCACTACTTTAATGACCTGCTTCCACTTCCGTATACGGAAGAAGCGCTCAACGTGTTCACTCGTAACGTGAATGAAGTGCAGGAATATTTGCAACGCGAGATCTTGATAGAGAACCCATCTAGTTATGTGAAGTTTCAACATTCGACCATCAGCGAATGGGAGTTTCTTACCGAAGTGCAAAAGCGCACTGACTGTCGTTTATTGCTCGATCTAAACAATGTTTATGTTTCGGCGTTCAACCACGGTTTTGATTGCGACACATACCTAGATGCGATTCCAGCCGACAAAGTGGATGAGATTCACTTGGCAGGTTTTACCATCAAACAACTCGACAAAGGTGAGATATGGATTGATACCCATAGCCGCCCAGTTAGTGATGAAGTTTGGCAACTGTTCGCGCAGTGGACAAAAAAACACGGTCCACGTCATACGTTGATTGAATGGGATTTGGATATCCCCGCGCCAGAAGTCTTATTAGGAGAAGCGCAGAAAGCATCGCAACTGCTGTTGCAAGGCACACTTCCAAGTGAACAAAGCGAACCAAGGAAGGCATCATGAATCTAGCCACCTTACAAAGCCAGTTTGCTAAAGCCCTGCACTATCAAGCGCTCGGTGAAGACTGCGATATTGCCAGTGATGAGTTTACCGCTGATGAACGCATACAAATTTACCGCAATAACTTTATCGTCAGCTTAAGCGAAGTGTTGTCCGCGACCTACCCGATGGTTGAAGCGCTGCTTGGTGAAGAATGCTTTGAACAGATAGCTCGCCAGCATGTTCTTTCTTACCCATTAAAAGAAGGAAATGTGGTGCATTATGGCGAAGGCTTTCAAGACACCATCATGCAGTTTAGTCAGGTGATCGCACAAGCACCTTACAGCCCTGAAGTCGCACGCTTCGAGTGGCATATCGACCTAGCTCGTCAAGCACAGTATGAGCAATCCAATGCAGCGGAATTAAAACCGCTTGCGTTACTTGGCGAAGTGAGTGAAGAGCAACAACCCGCTTTAGTCTTACACCTTAAAAAGGGCTGCCGCAGCTTTGACTCCAATTACGCAGTATTCGATCTATTTAGTGCGATTCAAACTGGGCAATTCGAACAACTTAATATCAACCAATTACAGCAAGGTGTCATCTCGATTCAAGCCAATGGAGAAGCCTTGTGTCACGCACTCGATGCCGATGTGTTCCAACTGCTGCAATGTTTAGAGCAGAAGCAGAGTTTGAGCGAAATACCTGAAGTTTTACTCGCTCATCTCAATCGCATCATGGCACTCGATATTGTTGACGGCTTTACATTGCAATCAATCTAAGGAGCACTCTATGACGGATACGGTTAAAAACTTAGTGAATCGGTACGACGATTTAATCAGTACCCTACAAGCTGGCTTTGTCCCTTTACTACTTCTCTTTTGTCGCTTGTGGGTAGCCTGGGTGTTCTTCAATTCAGGACTAATCAAAATCTCATCTTGGGATAGCACGCTGTACTTATTTGAGCTGGAATACCAAGTGCCAATCTTGCCATGGGAATTGGCGGCTTATTTAGGTACGGCTGCGGAGTTGGTTCTACCGGTGTTCTTGGCACTGGGATTGATTACCCGCCCGATGGCAGCAATGCTGTTTGTGTTCAACATCATCGCAGTGATCTCTTACCCACTGTTGTGGGAGAAAGGTTTTTATGACCACCAACTTTGGGGATTGATGATTCTTATCGTAATCGTATGGGGGCCAGGACCGCTGTCTTTGGACCACATCCTGAAAAAGAAAATGACGAGCTAAAAAAATCCCCGCATCATGCGGGGATTTTTTATTATTTATTCAAGTAAGCCAGTAGCTCTTCTGCTGAGATACCTTGCTGAGCGAGGTCTTTTGCCATCTGCTCGACTTGTTCATCTTTGCGTGACTCAATCACTTGCTGAAATTGGTACACGATATCACGCAAAATTGGCAGAGGTACTTGTTTCGCCGCACTACGAATACGCTCGGAGCTTTGATTACCCAGCTCATTAAGCAACTTGCCAAACATCACCTTTTCTGGTGAATCTTCCATTTGCTCTAGAATACGAGCCATTTCATACGTGGTTAACGACATTACTTTTTGAGTTCCGTTATGGTGTCAGGAAAAGTCTGAGTGACAAATATACACGCCTTACTTACATTGGAAAATACTAAATTACACTGATTTACGCTTTCGCAAAGCTCGAGTGCCAGTTCTTCCCTGCTTTTGTAAACAGAACGACCAACGCAGGTAATAGGACCCACATATGAATTGCGATCAAGGTTTGTGGATCCAGAGATAAGCGTTGCAGTGTACCCACCAACAAACCAGAGCCACTCATTTGGAACAATCCAAGCAGTGCAGCTGCCGTGCCCGCCTTATCACCAAACGGTTCTAACGCTTTCCCTGCCGCTGCACCCAGAATGAATGCAAAACCTACAGAAGACATAAAGATAGGTAACATGAAAGAAAGCGCGGTATTCTGACCATTCATCACTAGCATGATCACACCTGCGAGACCCAGAGTTGAGATCCCGGTGACCAAGGTGTTGTGAGTTCCAACGCGCTCCATAAACTTAGGCGCCAGCATACATGCCGCAATGTTTATCACCGCATTTACACCAAACCAGAAAGTGAATTCATTCATCGACAGCCCCATCCCCGTCATCAATACCGACGGTGCTGAGGTAACGTAAGCAAGAATAACCGCCATCGCCATCAAGCATAATGACGCATGGAAAACAAAAGATGGTGTGCTAAGCACTGCCCAATACCGACTAAGCTTAAACACGGCTTGCTTTTCTGTTGACGGGTTAGTCTCTTTCATCATGAAAAACATCAATGATCCAGACACCACAGCAAAACCCGCCATAAAGCTAAAGTTAGCACGCCAGTCAAATTGCTGAGTTAACCAGCTACCTAGAATTGGAGCTAAAGCCGGAATGAAACAAATCGCACCGTTAAGGTAGCTGATCATTTTGCCGCTTTTTTCCGGGCCAAAGATATCGCGAACTGTTGCAAAGGCTGCTACCGATGTCGCACACGCACCTAAGCCTTGTAGCAGTCGGGAAACCAACATCCACTCAATATTTTGAGCACTCCACGCCAATAAAGCGCTCATCGCGTAAATGGTGATACCGCCCAATGCAACAGTTCGACGTCCGAGTTTATCTGCTAGGGGACCTGCGAATAGCTGACCAACACCCATAGCAAATAAGAACCAAGTGATCGTGTCTTGTGCTAGCGCATTATCGACCTGAAAAGTGGAAGCAATAAGAGGTAAAGCAGGTAGATAAATATCAATCGCTAAAGGACTGAAAAGAACCAAAAGGGTCAATAACGCCATCTGTTTTTTACTATTAGAAAACTGGCTAGACACACAACACTCCGAATTGGATAAAGAACTTTGGGTAAAGCTTAATCATCTGATGATATGAATGGAAATGATGTATAATCATGAGCATTATTCCTCAGAGGAAATTCACTGTGAACGTCGAAAAACTGGCTCGTATCGATTTAAATCTATTGGTCTGCTTTAAAGTGCTGATTGAAGAGTTAAACGTTACTCGTGCGGCCCACCGATTGTGCTTAAGCCAATCCGCCGTAAGTAAATCACTGGCTAAACTGCGCATTCAATTTGATGACCCTCTTTTCACTCGAAACTCACATGGATTAACACCTACGCCGCGCGCATTGTTTCTTAAACCGAAACTGGATCTGTTGATAAATCAGTTAGAAGTGCTGACTCAACCCGAAGAGTTTTCTCCGCAAAGCAGTGAATACCGTTTTCAAATAGCAGCGGTAGAGAGTGTCTACCCTCTCATTCTACCCCATTTCTTACCGGCGATTTTTCAACAAGCACCTGGCGTGACAATTAGCACACACCCGTGGTCGGATAATACATTTAAAATGCTTCAACGCGGCGAACTGGATTTAGGCTTAACTGGAAAAGATATCGATATAAACGATGCCAAGCTGACTCTTCAACCACCCGATGACATTTGCGAGTTGGAAATTTATCGTGATTACCAAATGTGCATTATTCGCAAAAACCACCCTGCGCTAAAACAACCTTGGAATCTGGAAGCCTATCTCGCCCTACGCCATGTACAGGTGCGTTGTGATGGCAACGACCGTTGGTTGCTAGATTATCGCCTTGCAGATATTGGCGCCGACCGCGATATTGCCGTCACTGTGCCCGACTTTAACAGTGCCGCAAGTTTATGTTCATACACCGACTTTATCTTTACTGCGCCAAGTCATTTTGTGCAACTTGCGGCCAAACAGCTTGATTTGGTCGTGCTGCCACTACCGTTAGAATTCCCACCTATGGCTTACACTTTATTCTGGCACCGAGATAGAGAAAACGACCCTGCATTAGGCTGGCTACGTACGATGATCACACAAAAAACCGATCACCTTAGATAAAAACACCGCACTCAATTTGCGCTTAGCGGCTAAAATGAGTAGCTTAACTGTCGTAGTCCTTTTTGGCTCATCTATGGCCTAGTTGTACTCCGACTCTATTGAAGTGATTGCGAACCTCAATGGAATCGTAAACTGCATGAAGCAGATGGAAACAGCTCCCACACCTGAGCATGAAGGAGCGGTAATTTGAAGGAATAACACAGATGCACAACGATACCCAAAGCCGCGTGAATGCAATTCGCGAATGGCTAGCACAACATAATATTGATGCCCTACTTGTCCCACATGAAGACGAGTACTTGGGCGAATACGTACCAGCGCACAACGAGCGTTTACATTGGCTAACTGGCTTTACTGGTTCTGCTGGTGCTGCGGTAATCACCAAAGACAAAGCCGCTATCTTTGTTGATGGTCGCTACACAGTACAAGTAATAAAGCAGGTTCCTGCTGATCTATTCGAATACCGTCACTTGATTGAAGAGCCTGCACTAGATTGGATTAAAGACCATCTTGCAAATGGCGCGTCTGTGGCAATCGACCCTCGCATGCACAACGCTGCTTGGCTAGACATGGCACAAGCAAAACTTGCTGGCGCACTTGAGCTTAAGATTCTCGACAGCAACCCAATTGATGAGCTGTGGCACGACCGCCCTGCTCCTGTGGTTTCTGACGTTCGCCTAATGGCAACAGAAGCGGTTGGTCAATCAAGTGAAAGTAAGCGCCAAGAAATCGCAGAGCTCGTGAAAAAAGCCGGCGCAGACAGCGCGGTGATCACAGCACTTGATTCTATCTGTTGGTTGCTCAACGTTCGTGGTCTAGATGTATCACGTCTACCAGTTCTTCTTTCTCACGCGATTCTGCACTCAGACTCAAGCGTGGAATACTTCCTAGATCCTGCTCGTCTACCTGCTGAGTTTGACGCTCATGTTGGTGCCGGCGTGACGGTTCATCACCCAGAAGCATTGCAAGCACGACTAGAAAACCTAACTGGCAAGAATGTACTGGTTGACCCTGCGACAAGTAACGCGTGGTTTAAGCTGGTTCTACAAAACGCTGGCGCATCTGTGGTGAGTAAAGCTGATCCATGCCTAATGCCAAAAGCAGCAAAGAACGCTGTTGAAATCGCAGGCATGAAAGCATGTCATATCCGTGATGGCGTAGCGATGAGTAAGTTCCTTTCTTGGTTAGATGCTGAAGTCGTTGCGGGTAACCTGCATGATGAAGCGACGCTGGCAGACAAACTGGAAGCGTTCCGCAGCGAAGACCCGACACTTATGGATCTTAGCTTCGATACTATCTCGGCAGCAGGTGGCAACGCGGCGATGTGTCACTATAATCACGAGAACCAACCTGAACCTGGCAAGCTAGAACTGAACACACTTTACCTAGTGGATTCAGGCGGTCAGTACCTAGATGGCACGACAGACATCACGCGTACCATCGCGATCGGTCAGCCTTCACAAGAGATGATTAAACAATTCACTCTCGCGCTAAAAGGCCACATCGGTGTTGCACGTGCACGTTTCCCGAAAGGCACACGTGGTTACCAAATCGATACGCTAGCTCGTCAGCACCTGTGGGCGGAGGGCTACGATTACGATCACGGTACTGGTCACGGTGTTGGTCACTTCCTAAGTGTTCATGAAGGTCCAGCAAGCATTTCGAAGAAGCAAATCGACGTGCCTCTAACAGAAGGCATGGTGCTGTCCAACGAGCCAGGTTACTACCGTGCGGATGCGTTTGGTATCCGTATCGAGAACCTAGAGCTTGTTGTTGAAACCCCAACTAACGGTGACTTCCCTGTTCTGTCATTCGAGTCGCTAACACGCTGTCCAATCGACAAGCGCAACATCAATGTTGATATGCTAACTCGTCCAGAGCTTGCTTGGTTGAATGATTACCATCAGAAGGTATGGGATGAGATCAGCCCACTTGTTGAGGGTGATGTGAAAGAGTGGCTTCGTCAAGCAACGCTACCAGTAGCACACAGCTAGAAGCTAGAAGCTAGAAGCTAGAAGCTAGAAGCTAGAAGCTAGAAAAAAGTAGAGGGTTGATGTTTTGCATCAACCCTCTTTTCTTTACTTATGTTTCACGTGAAACATAACGATGACCAGTGTCTTTATTTGCTGATTAACCAGAATACGCCGAGTGCCAATCTCGCCATACAGGATCAAAGCCTTTGGCTCGAATCATATCTTCCACAGAACCCGCACTTCGCTCATCACTGATCTCAAACTGCTCGAGTTCAACATCATCCATCGCATAACCACCCGGCTGAGTTTTAGATGCAGCAGACATACTGGTGATTCCTAACGGTAATGCATTGTCTCTGAACTTTGGTGATTCACGAGTCGATAATGACAACTCCACTTCTGGATTCAACAGGCGATAAGCGCAGATCAACTGCACAAGCTGTTTATCCGTCATGACTGATTTGGGTTGGAGCGCGCCCTTACAAGGACGTAAACGTGGGAAAGAAATTGAGTAACGAGTCTGCCAATATGTGCGCTCAAGATAGTCCAAGTGCGCTGCCACATAAAAACAATCTGTTCGCCACTCTTCCAATCCTATTAAAGCACCAATACCTATCTTATCAATGCCCGCCTTTGCAAGACGATCGGGTGTATCCAATCGGTATTCGAAATCCATCTTGTTGCCACGCAAATGGTGCTCGGCGTAAGTCGAAGGATGATACGTTTCTTGATAGACCATCACCGCATCCAAACCCAATGTCTTGAGCTCAGCGTATTCGTCTTGATCAAGTGGCTGTACTTCCATCGCCAAATAGTTAAAGCGCTTCTTAATCATAGGCACCATTTCGCGGAAGTATTTCATACCCACTTTAGTTTCGTGCTCGCCAGTCACCAGCAATACGCTATCAAACTTCATGCGTTTAATGGCTTCAACTTCTGCAGCCACTTCGTCCCTATTCAAAGTACGACGCTTGATTCTGTTCTCCATAGAGAAGCCACAATAAGTACAAGCATTGGCGCACAAGTTAGAAAGGTACAGTGGAATGTAAAGCGACATGGTATTACCAAAACGCTTGCGAGTTGCCGAGTATGACAGCTGCGCCATTTGCTCTAAGTACGCTTCAGCCGCTGGTGAAATTAGCGCTTTAAAGTCTTCCAAATCACGCTTGGGTTTATTCAATGCTCGCTCGACATCTTGTGCCGTTTTCGCGTAGATCGACATCGAGATGTCATCCCAATTAAGCTGCTTAAATTGTTCAACGAAGCTCATGTTTTCCTCGCTTAATAGCTAAACCAATCTAGGACTAAAGCTCATCTAGGAATGACGTCAGTGGACTCGACGCAACCGCATGAGAAACCTTACCGGCAAGTCCAGCTTCATAAGCCATACGCCCGGACTCTACCGCCAACTTAAATGCCTTCGCCATCGCAACGGGATCGCTCGAAGCTGCAATCGCTGTATTGACGAGCACGGCATCCGCGCCCATTTCCATCGCACGCGCGGCATGTGAAGGAGCACCAATACCCGCATCAACAACGACAGGAACATTAGCTTGGTCGATGATGATCTCTAGGAAATCGTGAGAAACTATCCCTTTGTTCGAACCGATCGGCGCACCTAATGGCATGACTGCAGCACAGCCTACTTCTTCCAATCGTTTACATAGAACCGGGTCAGCATGACAATAAGGAAGGACAATGAAACCCTCACGAACCAGCTGTTCAGCGGCTGCAAGTGTCTCAATTGGATCTGGCATCAAGTACTTCGGGTCTGGATGAATTTCCAGTTTTAGCCAGTTAGTACCCAACGCTTCTCGCGCCAGTTGTGCAGCAAACACAGCATCTTTAGCATTCTTTGCACCTGATGTGTTTGGCAATAAGTTCACACCCGCTTGTACTAACGGCAGCAAAATATCGTCTTGTTGGTCGTTCACATCCACACGCTTCAACGCCATAGTCGCAAGTTGAGATCCCGACACTTGAATCGCTTCTGCCATTAATCGGCTGTTGGCAAACTTCCCGGTTCCCGTGAACAGTCTTGATTCGAATTGTTTATCACCAATTTTAAGCATCGACTTTAACCCCCTGCGATCGCTTGAAACAAAGAGATACTATCTCCCTGTGAAAGAACTGTGCTAGCCCACTCACTGCGCGGCACAACATTGTTATTAATTGCAAAAACGCAGCCCTTTTCTGGTAGCGCAAATTGACTAATGATTTGCTGTAGATTCGACTCACTGGCAACTCGATGTGACTGGTCATTGATGACAATAGTGATCACATCTAAGTCAGCAGCGGTCATTTGTGTTGTTTGTTGTTCTGATAACGTCATTGCTTCCAACTCTCTTAATTCTGCCTATTACTCGTATACTCGTAAGCTAAATCTGAGCACATACTTGGCACTGTTTGTCTTTGCTTATCGCCATGGTTTGCCATTGCAGTTTCAACCCATCAAACAGATGCAACTTGGCAGTCTCGACATGAAACTTTCCCGTCGCCAGTTTTTGAATTGCCGCTATCGCTTGGTAGTTACCAAGTGTGCCCACTACCGGGCCGACAACACCGCTCTCACTGCATTTTTGACTTTGTGGTAATTCGTCAAACGGATACAAACAGCGGTAACAGGCTTTACTCTGCACTTCTTGTTCACTTGGTGTTTGGTAATCAAAGACAGCAAATTGCCCTTGCCAACCAATTGCCGCCGCTGAGATGAGTGGCGTATTTTGCTCGAAACAAACTTGGTTAATTAGCTGACGCGTTGGCATGTTATCGGTGCAGTCGAGCACCACATCCGCTAGCATCACCTCAAGCTGAAGCTGTGCTTTGTCTAATCGCTTATTGATAGCACGAATTTGAACCATAGTATTAAGTTCAGTAAGTTGCTTTACAGTCGCTTTTGTTTTCGCAACTTGGAGGTCTTGTTCACGATAAATGATCTGACGTTGTAGGTTACTGCTATCAACTTCATCGTCATCGACTACAACCAATTTACCAACGCCCGCTGACGCCAAGTACAAACTCGCTGCGCTCCCCAATCCACCACAACCGATGATCAGCACATGCGATTTGCTCAAACGCTCTTGCCCAACTTCGGCAATTTCTGGCAGAGCGACTTGACGTTGATAGCGAAGGAACTGCTTATCCGTGAGCATGCTCGCCTCTCTTACTAAGCGCCAACTCACTATTCTGATCAGTAAACGTTAGCTGTCTTTCCTTCATCAGTTGTGCAAAAAACTCGATAACGAACTGAGGTGATTCTGCCAACGTAATAGCACGCACAACTGCCAAACTAGAGACGCCTGTGCGCCAAACTTGGTCTGCATTAGATTGGTCAATGCCACCAATCGCGACCGTCGGAAAGCCAAGCACATAGTCACTACCTGCTTTGTCTTTTGCGGGACGGAAAACCAACTCTGTGTTTCCGTAAGGAATGCTATCAATCAGCTTTTGATAAAGAGACAAGCGCACCAAACCTTGTGGTTTCGATGGCATCTGTTTTGTGGTGGTTGGGAAAATATGCCCTAGCGCGATGTAACTAGGATGAATTTGTACGATGCGCAGTAGCTCATAATAACCATGAGTAGAAAGACCAAGACGAATGCCGGCTTTAGTTAGCTGAGCCAAATTCGATTCTTCTATGTCTTCTTGTCCTAGGTGAACACCATAAGCGCCATGCTTGATTGCCAACTGCCAATAGTCATTGATGAACACTTGTGCTTGATACTGACGACCTAGCTCAATTGCTCGAATGATCTGTTGTTCTAAATCGGCTTGTTGTGGGTCCTTGATTCGCAGTTGAATAGTGTTGATGCCTAGTGGCAGTAAACGCTCAATCCAAGCAACGTCATCAACGACTGGGTAGAGCCCTAGACTTTGCTTAGTCAGAGTTGGAAAGCTAACGCTCTCGCCTTGTGCAGACCAACCAACTTGAATACCTAGTCGGTTATCCTCCAGTACAGGTGTGGGGAAATCATCAAATTGGTCAGCCCACCGAGTAGATCTTCCCTCATCAAGGTTGTCATTCAACAGTGTTTCACGTGAAACATTCGCTTGCTGAGTTAGCATTCCTCGAGCAAGTGTTAACGCATCTTCGATAGGAAAATCGAGTACTGTCAGCGTTACTATCCAAGCAAGGTGATGTTCAGGATTGAACATTGCGTTGAATTTGGACTTAACGGAAAGCGCTCTCACTTCGTTGTTAATTGGGTGACGCCAGATATCAAGCTGAAACACTTTCTCCTTTTCATCGGATACCTGCGTATCAGCAATGCCAATATGAATCGCTTTCGACGGTTGCTTAGCACACGCTTCTACCGATAAAGCAGAGCGGTAATAGAGCACAAATGAACTCTCATTCTCAGAGTCATAATCATCAATGAGATCAGTCGTTATGTGTGTGGTCTGTTGGCCGCGAACAAGCTGAATAGATTGAGTTGGGCTCACACCCAACTCAATGTCTTCAATGCAAAAACCCTGTTCTTTCGCCAACAACAAACATTGCTGAACTAAACCTGTCAGTTCAATCAACGATGACGGAATAAGGATTTTGCTCATTAGTCACTCACCTCGGCATGTGCTGCTGGGTGGTATAGCTCAGAACCTGACTCTCTAAATTCTTGCGATTTCTGACGCATCCCCTCAAGAGGGTCATCCAGCATTTTGATTGAGATAGCTTGGTCCGCAGCAACTTGCTCTGTGTCTTTCGCATATTCTCGAACCTCTTGCGAGATCTTCATCGAGCAGAACTTTGGCCCGCACATCGAACAGAAGTGAGCAACTTTTCCAGACTCTTGAGGCAAGGTTTCGTCATGGAAAGCGCGCGCGGTATCTGGATCGAGTGATAAGTTGAATTGGTCTTCCCAGCGGAACTCGAAGCGAGCTTTAGAAAGCGCGTTATCACGAACTTGTGCACCAGGATGTCCCTTCGCCAAATCCGCGGCGTGCGCAGCAAGCTTGTAAGTTATCATGCCTACTTTCACGTCTTCTTTGTTTGGTAAACCAAGATGCTCTTTAGGAGTGACGTAGCAAAGCATCGCACAGCCATACCAGCCAATCATGGCAGCACCAATACCTGAAGTAATATGGTCGTAACCTGGAGCAACGTCTGTCGTCAATGGGCCAAGGGTATAGAAAGGAGCTTCATGGCAGTGCTCTAACTGTTCTTCCATGTTCTCTTTGATCATGTGCATTGGAACATGACCAGGACCTTCGATAATCACCTGTACGTCGTATTCCCACGCTATCTTGGTTAACTCACCAAGGGTACGAAGCTCTGCAAATTGCGCTTCGTCGTTAGCATCGGCCACCGAGCCAGGACGCAGACCATCACCGAGAGAAAGTGCCACATCATACTTAGCACAGATTTCACAGATCTCTCGGAAGTGGGTATATAAGAAGCTTTCTTGGTGATGCGCTAAACACCATTTCGCGATGATAGAACCACCACGAGAGACGATGCCAGTAACGCGTTTTGCAGTCATTGGCACATAACGAAGTAGTAAACCGGCATGGATAGTAAAGTAGTCAACGCCCTGCTCTGCTTGCTCAATCAGGGTATCGCGCATCACTTCCCAGTTAAGGTTTTCCGCAACACCGTTCACTTTCTCAAGCGCTTGGTACATTGGCACGGTACCGATCGGAACCGGACTGTTACGTAGAATCCACTCGCGAGTTTCGTGAATATTGCGTCCAGTAGAGAGATCCATAACGGTATCGCCACCCCAGCGCGTCGCCCACACTAGTTTCTCTACTTCTTCTTCAATCGAAGAAGTGACCGATGAGTTACCGATGTTGGCGTTCACTTTGACCAAAAAGTTACGCCCAATGATCATTGGTTCGGATTCTGGGTGGTTGATATTAGAAGGGATAATAGCGCGACCTTCGGCGACTTCTTTACGCACAAACTCTGCAGTAATGTCCTTTGGTAGGTTCGCACCAAAGCTTTGACCCGGATGCTGTTGATTCAGCACTTCATCGCGATACTTGGCACGCCCCATGTTTTCACGCAGCGCGATATATTCCATTTCTGGGGTAATAATACCTTTGCGAGCATAGTGCAATTGGGTCACACAATGGCCATCTTTGGCACGTCGAATACGTGGTAGATTACCGTAACGAAGATCGTCTAGTGTTTCGTCTTCTAAGCGTTCTTTGGTGTACACCGAGCTTACTTCATCAAGTAGCTCAGTATCGGCACGCTCTTCAATCCACCCTTCTCTCAGCTTAGGTAAGCCGCTATAGAGGTCTATGGTGTGCTCTGGATCTGTGTATACACCCGAGGTATCGTAAACGCGTACTGGCTCATTAGGCTCGAAAATAGGCGCTTCTTTTGTGCCTCCAATAAGGCTATCAGCGAGTGATATTTCACGCATTGGCACACGAATATCTGGACGTGAGCCTTCTACGTAGACTTTGCTTGAATTGGGGTACGGTTGTACCGAGAGTGTATCAATGAACTGTTTTGCTTCCAGTCTCGCTTGTTTGCGACTCGACATAGCATTTTTCCTTGCTTTGTTATACTAGATAAAAAGTAATTGGATAAAAATGCTTGGCGGATAGATGCGACAAGAGGAGTCAAATTAAGGCTAGTTAAAGCTTACGATATTTGCCTGTAACAACATTCGACTTTTGATAGATCAACCAGAAAGAACTCCGGTGTGAATATCTTCTCTTGTTCCCTTCGCAGATTCTAATCTGATCAGGTTCAACGGATCCCGAATTAACGGTCTCAGCCTTATGGCACTCCGACAAGTGATGTCAGTATATAAAAACGGCTTGGTGAAACCAAGCCGACCTGTTCAATTTTTAACTACTTTGCTAGCTGCGCATCAATAATTGAAAGCCTATCCACGCAGCTGAAATACTTAACACGACATTCAACAATACGTTCAACCCCATCTTAAAGAAAGCGCCCTGCTGCATAAGCAAAACATTATCCATCGAGAAGGTGGAAAACGTCGTTAGTGCGCCTAAAAAACCCAAGCCAATCACTTGTCGCCAAGGTTCCGTTGCCAAAAGTTCATTATCGAAAGCTGCTATCAATAAGCCCATCATAAATGAGCCAACAACGTTAACGGTTAACGTACCATATGGAAAACCACGCCCCAATAAAATGACACAAAGTTCAGAAATTAAGTAACGAGAACATGCACCAAATGCACCACCCAATGCAATAAAACCCAAAACGGATAGTTGTCCCATAATTCCCCCAGAAAAGTTAATGGCGACATTGTAATCAAATTTACGGCAATAGTGATTATACAATCTTAGAATTCAGCAAAGTATAGCGCTTAAAACTTATCAAGATTTTAAAAGTTACGGGAGTCACTTTACTTCAATGTAACCCATCAAACCCGTCTTCATATGTTCAATTACATGACAATGGTACATCCAACGCCCTGGGTTATCTGCAACAAATGCCGCTTTCGCACTGCCGTTTTTTCCAAGTAAGACCGTATCGGTATGAAACGGTTCGTCGAGTTTTTTGCCATCTAACTCAAGAACCGTAAATGTGTGTCCATGAAGATGAATAGGATGATGATATTGGGTGACGTTCTTTAGGTTGAAGATATAGGTTTTTCCCATCTCCAATGTTGAAAGCGGCGCTGGAATATTATCTTTGCTCATTCCCTCCCAAGCCCGTTTGTTCATCAGCCAGAATTGGGGGATCGCTTTGCCCGATTTATCAGCAGGAGTGATCGCCCCCTCCCACTCAAACACATAATCGATTTGCTCTGCATTTTTCAAATCGAGAGCTGGCACAGGGTTGAGAGGTAATAAAGGCAGTTTCTGGTTGTTCGACAGATCAGACTCAACAACGTCAAACTCGCACAAAGGGAATGGGAAGCGTCCTTTCATTTGACGCACATAAACACGTTTTCCAGCCTTTGGAGCAATCAATCCGACATCTAACCTCATTCCTGGACCAATTTTATGCTGAGTGAGCTTGTAAGGCGTTTTAACAGGGTTACCATCAATAGCGATAACCCAAGCCTCTGCACCTTCAATAGCGATCGGGTAAGTAATGGTGTTATCGACATTAGCAATTCTTAATCGCGTGGTAGCATTCTGCTTCAGCGTATAAACAGGTTCATGCACACCATTGACGCTACTCCACTCTCCGGGAGTCCCCATACGAGCGCTCAAGCGCGGTACCATAAGGTTCTTCCACTGACCTTGTTTGTCTAAATGCCAATGCTTTAGAACTATTTCCTGTTCTTCATCAAATAGAACAGGCTCAGCCTCTTCAACGATAATTAGCCCAACTAAGCCCATACCAAGTTGCTTAACGCTATTCATGTGGGGGTGATACCAAAACGTGCCTGCATCTGGCGGTGTAAATTCATAAGCGAATGTTTCACCCGGCATGATAGGCGGCTGGCTTAAGAAAGGTACACCATCCATTTCAATAGGGATTCGCAAGCCATGCCAGTGGATTGTAGTCGGCTCTGAAAGCTTGTTAGTAAACCTAATTATAACTTTCTCGCCTTGGCGACAACGAATCGTAGGCGCTGGAATCGAACCATTAAATGCGAGTACGTCTGTGTTAAACCCAGGGATAAATTCTGCAGTAGAAGGCTCTGCAGTGATATCGTATATATATTGCCTCTGCTTATTAGTGCTCCTAGATAGAGAACATGCAGGTAGAACGGTAAGCGCGGAGATTGCTAAGGATGATTGAAGAAAGCGTCGACGAGATATATCCATACATAGTTACTCATTAATCCAGATCGGTTGAGTGTAACTAAATATAAATAGTGATTCCCCTTTATTATTAAAATTTCGGGCCACTGATCATTACAGCTAACTGTAGTTTCGTTCGTTCAGTAGATTAAATGCTGCCAAAGTACAGCAGAAAGCCATACTTACGGGATAAGAGTAGAAATAAGCTGTAATAATGAGAAGAAACCAGATACAAAAAAGGCCCTGACCTAAGTCAGAGCCTGATATATGGCAGGGGTGGAGAGATTCGAACTCCCAACACGCGGATTTGGAATCCGCTGCTCTGCCAATTGGAGCTACACCCCTATAGAATTTTCATATTCTAGATTTGACAAAACCTCGCATAAGCGAGGTTGTCGATATTAAGTGGCGGAGTGGACGGGACTCGAACCCGCGACCCCCGGCGTGACAGGCCGGTATTCTAACCAACTGAACTACCA
>NZ_JAWPOP010000377.1:0-756 GCF_033344345.1 Vibrio sp. 1978 | reverse complement strand
CTTGGGCCAGATTGTGCGAAAATCTGGCCCTAATTATTTCTGATGAACCAAATTTATGTCTGCCTATATCGCTCCAAGCCAAATCGCTCAGCGTCAGCTAGAGTACTTCAACGGAAAACATGTTTTAGTTGCAGGTGAAGTCGAAGATATGTTCCCTCTGGAACTGACCGCACACTGTGAATCGGTCGAAGTCTTTACTTCAAACTACAGCTATTTCCGTCAAATCCGTCACTCAGACAAAATAAAAAGCCATTTTGGTTCTGAATTTGATGTGGATACTCAAGCCGACATGCTCCTGCTGTATTGGCCAAAAGCGAAAGCAGAAGCCGAATATTTGCTTGCCATGCTCATGGCTAAACTCGGCGTGAACACGGAGATTGTGGTTGTCGGTGAAAACCGTTCCGGTGTAAAGAGCATTGAAAAGATGTTCAAAGAATATGGCCCTGTGAACAAATACGACTCAGCTCGCCGCTGCTCTTTCTACTGGGGTAATTGCTTAAATGAGCCAAAGCCATTCAATCAAGAAGATTGGTTTAAGTCTTACACGGTAACCCTTGGTGAGCAGTCACTTACAGTAAAAAGTTTACCGGGCGTATTCAGTCATGGTGAGTTTGACTTAGGCAGCCGTCTACTACTGGAAACCTTACCTAACTTGTCAGGCAAAGTGCTCGATTTTGGTTGTGGTGCCGGTGTTTTAGGCGCGTTCATGGCGAAAGCAAACCCAGAAATTGCGATTGAGATGTGTGATATCAACGC
>NZ_JAWPOP010000376.1:0-757 GCF_033344345.1 Vibrio sp. 1978 | reverse complement strand
ACAGTGAAATGAATATAGGGTTTACTGCCATTATCGCCGATGATGAGCCGTTATTGCGGCATCATCTCGACAAAAGCCTCGCGGAAGTGTGGCCGGAGTTGGACATCGTTGCCAAGGTAGCTGATGGCGAACAAGCCTTGCTCGCCATTGAGCAAAGCCAACCTGATATTGCCTTTCTCGATATTCGTATGCCCGTGTTAGATGGCATGAGTTTGGCGCAAAAACTCAATCGTTTGGCCAACCCGCCTTTGATCGTGTTTGTTACTGCTTATGATGACTATGCCATTAAAGCGTTTGAGCAAAACGCGGCAGATTACCTGCTCAAACCCATTTCCGATGCTCGTTTGCAAACGACCTGTGAACGAGTCAAAGCTCGACTCAACCAACGAGGAAGCGACAACAGCCATGTTCAGATGAATAGTTTGTTGGAACAACTGCAACAGTTGTCTGCGCCTCAAACACCGCAATACTTACAGTGGATTAAAGCCACGCAAGGTGACGATATTCATCTCATCGCGACGTCTGATGTGCTGTATTTCAAAGCGGAAGAAAAATACGTTTCGGTGTATGCGCAGCAAGGGCAGGGGGAAGTGCAAGAATATTTGATCCGCACATCGCTCAAAGAGTTGATTGGGCAGCTAAACCCAGAGCAGTTTTGGCAAGTGCATCGCTCAAGCGTGGTGCAAGTGTCTAAAATCATTAAAGTAAACAAAGACTTTGCAGGAAGGATGTTTGTTTATGTTGGTGAAACTAAGCT
>NZ_JAWPOP010000375.1:0-757 GCF_033344345.1 Vibrio sp. 1978 | reverse complement strand
AGAAGTTTTCGTACAAGTGACGAACGTACACGGTTTTGTGCCAACCACCGTCGGTTAACCAGTGTCTTTCTACCGCAAGGTTTGATTCCAAACTCTCAGTATCACGGTTGTCCAAATGCTTCAGACCAAATTGCAATTGATAGTATTCACGTAAGACGTCGTCTAATGGAATTTTGTAGCCGGCGGTGATGGTTTGTTCTGGTTTGGAGAGAGAAAGCGCCGTATTAAAGCTATGGCCGCGCGCACTTACCCATGGTTTTTTCCATTTTAAAGTACCGCGCACACCCGTATCGGTGGAGTAACCAATACCAGTTTCAATTTGGTTTTTCGCAGCAGGCGCTAACGAGACTTTAATCGGCAACTCGCGCCCATCTTCAAGCTTGCTTAAGTCAGGCTCAACAAACACGGAGGAGAACCAATCGGTGTTAGAGAGGTTTTGGTTGTATTCACCCACATCAGAGACAAGGTAAGGTTCACCAATTTCAAAAGGTCGCATCGACTCAACACGGTTTTCCCAGATCTGGCTTCCCGTAATTTCTACCGGACCAAAGTGATAGCGAATACCGCTGTCGTAGTGCAAACGCACATTGGCTTCATTCAATTCGGGGATCACTTCCAGCTTGTTGAGCTTAAAGTCACCATTGAAGTAACCACGTTGCAAAGCCAGGTTACGAATCCCTGATTTAAGGCTGTCATACTCACCCTGATTTAAAATCCGCCCAACTTTTAAAGGCGATTTGGCGATGAGATTCGTAAA
>NZ_JAWPOP010000374.1:0-757 GCF_033344345.1 Vibrio sp. 1978 | reverse complement strand
CGCCGTGAAGGTGACGATATTATTCGCTACGCGCACATTGGCACGGGCAACTTCCACGAAAAAACCGCTCGAATCTATACCGACTTTTCGCTGCTCACCGCAGACCAAGAAATCACCAATGAAGTGCGCAACGTGTTTGGATACATTGAGAACCCTTATCGCCCAGTGAAGTTCAATCACTTGATGGTTTCTCCGCGCAATTCTCGCACCCAAATTTACCGCCTGATTGACAATGAAATCGCCAATGCAAAGGTGGGCAAAAAGGCAGGATTAACCATCAAGGTCAACAACCTCGTCGATAAAGGCATCGTCACCCGTCTTTACGCAGCAAGCAACGCGGGAGTAAAGATCAACATGATAATCCGCGGCATGTGCGCTTTGGTTCCGGGAATTGAAGGCGTCAGCGAAAACATTCGAATCATCAGTATCGTTGATCGCTTTTTGGAACACCCACGCGTAGTGATCACGCACAATGATGGGGATCCTCAAGTCTACATTTCATCTGCCGATTGGATGACACGAAACATCGATCATCGTATCGAAGTTGCCGCTCCTGTTCGTGATCCACGTTTGAAACAGAGAATTATTGATATAACTAACATCCACTTTACCGATACAGTAAAGGCACGTTTGATAGACAAAGAGATGAGCAATAGCTATGTACCGCGCGGAAACCGTAAAAAAGTTCGCTCACAAGTTGCCATCTACGACTATCTTAAAAATATAGAAAAGCAAACAAGAAGACAAAAGTCAGATT
>NZ_JAWPOP010000373.1:0-757 GCF_033344345.1 Vibrio sp. 1978 | reverse complement strand
GGTTATCCACAGAAATCCGTGATTACCTCGATCTTGATTTGTCGATCCTCTGCTATTGTGAGTGTTTCGAGGTTGCGGATCAATGATCAAGCTAAGGTTATTTCATCTCTCTTTACCTTCAATTGTTGCCAAATTAGCCAAACGATTAAAATGACGTCAATTTGGGTCCTTCGCCTCAAAGATTGCATGATTATCAGAACTAACGGAAGCATGATCATGAAAGACACTATGTCTTGTTTGCCGATACTGTATTTCATCGTTCCGAAGGTTGAGAGGCGCATTTATGCTTCAATCCCCCATTCCGTCTGCATTCAGCCGTAAATAGCGCATTAAAAAGCATGCTTCCGAGAAACCTACTTGCTTGATCATTTTTCCGAGAAATGGATCCATGTACTCAAGCCTTGATTTACCTTCATTCGTCCATTATCTGCCATGATCATGCTTTCGTATTTACAGTTATCTTCGAAAACATGATCAAGAGTCTTCCTTGATCATGGTTCCGTTCTTATTCGTTGTCTTTTCGCTGATTTTGTTTCGGATGCATGATCAAGGTCGTGACGCGACACGATTTCCTCTCTTTTCCTCCACAATCAGTATGTAAAATGATTTAAGTCGATTGAAATCACATAATCCGTAATTTAGCCCACTTATATAATCGTTCCGGATAAAATAGATTTACATTGTAAATAAGTGACAATGTAACACTTTTAATTTTGATAAGAACTAACCTCTTTTATTTGGAATAAATCGATTAAAA
>NZ_JAWPOP010000372.1:0-758 GCF_033344345.1 Vibrio sp. 1978 | reverse complement strand
TTGGGCGAGCTCTATTTTAAAATCCTATCGTTCTCTTAACCACACTTATTTTACTCACCTCTCCTGCTCATGCAGATTGGGACGAGATATCCAACAAAATGTCTGAGCTAGGCGAAGCGGTTTCGGATACTGCGCAAGATGTTTGGGACGACACTAAAGCCTTTTCAAAACAAGCGTGGCAAGATTTCACGAATTGGTCCGAAGAAGCAATCAATACGGCTGGCGAATGGACAGATGCCAGTATCGAAAAAAGCAAAGAATGGATAGATTCCGCAGACAAAAAAATTGATGAGTTGATGGAAGGCGACACGCCAGAAGAAGCACGTCAAGCGATTGATTTGATGGCCGATAGCACCTTACTCAAACTCTTTAATGAAAAACCAGAAGCGAAAACGATTTACGATAAAGCTTACGGCTACGCCGTTTTTGATTCTCGCAAGCTCTCTTTGCTTTTCCACACTAATTCAGGCTCTGGTGTGGCGGTAGATAAGACCACCGAAAAACGCACCTACATGAACATGTTTGGTATGGGGGTTGCGCTAGGGCTCGGCGGCAAGTTTTATCAGCAAGTGGTTTTGTTTGAAAGCAAACAGGACTTCGATACGTTCGTCAACGAAGGCTGGGAAGCCACCAGCGAAGCTTCAGCAGTTGCAGGCGAAGATGCCGAAGAGTTCTCTGCACAGTTCAACAGCGGCGTTGCCGTTTATCAGCTCAACTCAAAAGGCTTACTTATCGATGCGAATGTATCTGGTTCAAAA
>NZ_JAWPOP010000371.1:0-758 GCF_033344345.1 Vibrio sp. 1978 | reverse complement strand
AATGAGGCTGTACTGTGGGAAGCAAAGTAAGACAACAGATTGAAGCTCAATTGAAGCAACGTATCTTATTGATTGATGGTGGTATGGGAACCATGATTCAAGGGTACAAACTTGAAGAGCAAGATTACCGAGGAGAGCGCTTTGCCAATTGGCACTGTGATCTAAAAGGCAACAACGACTTGTTGGTGCTAAGCCAGCCTCAACTAATTAAGGAAATCCATAGCGCTTACCTTGAAGCCGGCGCTGATATTCTAGAAACCAATACCTTTAACGCGACCACCATTGCGATGGCTGACTATGAGATGGAAAGCCTGAGTGAAGAGATTAACTTCGCCGCGGCAAAACTGGCTCGTGAAGTTGCCGATGAGTGGACGGCGAAAACGCCTGACAAACCTCGTTACGTTGCAGGTGTACTTGGTCCAACCAACCGAACGTGCTCTATCTCCCCTGATGTGAATGATCCCGGCTACCGCAATGTTTCTTTCGATGAGCTGGTTGAAGCGTATTCCGAGTCAACTCGAGCGTTAATCAGAGGTGGCGCTGATCTTATTTTGATCGAAACTATTTTCGATACATTGAATGCTAAGGCATGTGCCTTTGCTGTCGATTCTGTATTTGAAGAGCTTGGTGTTGCACTGCCTGTCATGATTTCCGGTACGATTACCGACGCTTCGGGGCGCACGTTATCAGGGCAAACCACGGAAGCATTTTACAACTCTCTACGTCATGTAAGGCCGTTATCTTTCGGTCTTAACTGT
>NZ_JAWPOP010000370.1:0-759 GCF_033344345.1 Vibrio sp. 1978 | reverse complement strand
ATCATGAACACACTGAGAGATAAACGGAAGTAAAAGACCCAAACCGGGATAACAGCGAACCAAACCCAGTTGAGCTGAAAACCTAAGATTGAAAGTTGAGGAATGGACCAAATAAGCCCAACCACAGAAAGATAAATACCCGGTACGGCAACCTTGTGAATTTTTTGATTGATTGGGTTTTGATGGCTTTCACCGTAGGCTTCTAACCAGTCAGATAGTGCTCGCATACCACTTCCCTTTTTACGCAACTTCTTTTTATATAGTCCGAGCTCAAAAAAGGTGCGAGTTTTTCAGCGAGCAATTGATGGTTTTCGTTATTGCCTAAACGCTTTCCTGAAATACTATTTGGCTTCAGTGTCCAAGCAATGTACGTTGCGCTTTGGGCAGTTTCGCTACAACCAAATCGTAGGAGCGCTCGCACAAGTCTTGAATGAGACCATCTTCGGCATCACCATTGAAATACACTGTGACCCAATGGCGTTTGTTAAGGTGGTAGCCCGGTGTGATGTCGGTAAACTGGGACGTTAGCACTTCTCCATCTTCCGGTTTCACTTTAACACTGACGTATTCTCGACCACCACGCTCCGCGATTATCGCGAACATTTTGCCTTTTACTTTGAACACAAGCGCGTCAGGGCCAAAGGGGAAGTCACTTTCGGCGCACATAAATGTCTCTAAATACGATTCCAATTCTTTGATATTCATGCTCATTCCTTAGCTTTTTTGCGACGAGATTCGCTATTCAAATTGAGGCAGTAG
>NZ_JAWPOP010000369.1:0-759 GCF_033344345.1 Vibrio sp. 1978 | reverse complement strand
ACAAAAGCGCCATTTCTTCATTGCATATCGATACTTCAGAAACAAGCTCACACTTTTGCTGCATGCTTCGGTGCCATACATCAAATACAAATTCATCGTCTAACACTGACAGCGCTAGAGTCTGGCTATCTTCAGTCCAGCCACTTTGTGCCCAATACTGTGCTGCTTTGCCTTTTACCGCTCGAACAACAGTAAAAAAGAAGTAGCGACCGCATGCATCTACACTTGGAATCATACTGCCGATATACGTAGCATCGTCCATGTAACTCACATCCAGTGCAAAGTGCCAAACTGGTGCAGTTAAAAAATAATCGTTCCAAGTGTCACCCAGTTGCTCTTTACTCACTGCAATAACAGCTTGCTGCCAGTCGTGCCAACGGTTTGCAAATTCAGGAGAAATACCGTCCTTAACAAAGTCACCTTTAGCCGGCATTTTTCCGATGTAGCCCCACTCAGGCGTTACACGGTTTGCGGACATCTGAACCTCTCCATCTCATTAGACCAAAATGGGTTGATTGCACTAGATGGAATCAACTCAAGCTGAACCTTGTTCCCCTTCAAATCGATCATGACAATGTTGTCGTTGCGGGACTCTGGTCGAGCCTTGAGTGATTGGTCCAATAGTTTGAAAATGCCCCATTCCCCTTCATAGGTATGAGCAATTTCTCGTTTTGATTCGGGCGGTGTAAACACAATACGCGTCTGATCTTGACCCGATGGCCAGCGAAGTTCCTTCGATCTCGCAGGACCGTGCTTATA
>NZ_JAWPOP010000368.1:0-759 GCF_033344345.1 Vibrio sp. 1978 | reverse complement strand
CCGTTAATGTAAGTCGCAAGCTCTTCGATATCGTCACCCGCTTTTGCGCTGATGTTGATTTCTTGCTCTTGGCCGTAGCTGTCCGTTAGGTTGATTTTTAGGTCGTTCTTACCTTCAGCAACGTTCCAGTCTTTACCTTTACCACTTTCAGCTTGGTAGCTCACACCGCCCATCATTTTGTTGTCTGAACGCATGTCTTTTAGCTCAAGCATCACTGCTTCACCGTTATCTGCACCGATTTGGAACGATTTCGCACCGTGTGTGCCGTTTAGTAGCTTGTTACCACCGAAAGAGGTGGTTTCTGCGATACGGTTTAGTTCGTCGTTTAGCGCGGTCACTTCTTCTTGAATCGCAACGCGCTCTGCTTTCGAGTTTGAACCGTTTGCTGATTGCAGAGACAAGTCACGCATACGTTGAAGAATGTTAGTGGTCTCATTCATTGCACCTTCAGCCGTTTGTGCAATCGAGATACCGTCGTTCGCGTTGCGAACCGCTACATCCAAACCACGGCTTTGTACGTTCAAACGGTTCGAGATTTGTAGACCCGCAGCGTCATCTTTTGCGCTGTTGATTTTAAAACCCGAAGACAAACGCTCCATAGAAGTTTGTTGAGCTGAGTTTGCGTTGTTTAGGTAACGCTGAGCGGTCATCGCTGATACGTTAGTGTTTACATTCACTGCCATGGTGATTTCTCCAATTGATTTTCCGGTGTAGCGGTTTCCGACGTCTCGGAAAACCAAGTAGTTCTCTCAAAGTTAC
>NZ_JAWPOP010000036.1:0-38600 GCF_033344345.1 Vibrio sp. 1978 | reverse complement strand
ATCCTAGGGTCATCTGGTGATACAGATGGTTCACTCTTGTCGTGGTGAACAACGCTTCATACGACTTCAGGTCGCACATGCATGAACGAGTTAGCGAGAGAAAACTTCTGATTCAGGGAAGAAAAACTCAATTTCACGAGCGGCAGACTCAGGGCTATCTGAACCATGAACTGAATTGTGACGCATGCTGAGTGCGTAATCAGCACGCAAAGTGCCACATGCCGCGTCCTCTGGGTTGGTTTTACCCATTAGCTCGCGGTAACGTGCAATCGCATTTTCGCCTTCCAATACCTGAACCATAATAGGACCAGATGTCATGAACTCTTTTAGAGGAGGGAAAAACTCTTTACCTTCATGCTCTGCATAAAAGCCGCTTGCCTGATCTTCTGTCAGGTGAACCATTTTGGCAGCGATGATACGTAGGCCAGCCTTTTCAATACGATTGTAGATTTCACCAATTAGGTTTCGCTCTACAGCATCAGGCTTAATGATTGAAAATGTTCTTTCTAGAGCCATAAAATTTCCTTTCTGTACTTGTAATAATAGTTGTGCTTTTAAAGTGACTTACTGGGTAAGAGCAGCACTCAAACAAGAGAGTGCTGCAATCAATCTTATTTTCCAGCTTGCTCATTGAGGAAACGAGCAAGTGTACGAACACCCATCCCCGTTGCTCCCGCAGCCCATTTATCAGAAGCGGCTTTACGATACGTACCCGCACAGTCGAAATGTAACCAGCCTTTCTTGTAGTCCTCAACGAAGTAAGACAAGAATGCAGCAGCAGTACTTGCACCTGGAGAATAATCACCAGAGCTGATATTCGATAAATCGGCAAAATTAGATGGCAACATTTCTCGATGGAAATCAGCAAGTGGTAGCGGCCACAAGCCTTCTTTTTCCTGGTTTGCCGCCGTGAGGGCTTGATGCGATAGCTCATCATCAAAGCTCATTAGCGCATGGTAATCGTTACCTAACGCATTCTTCGCTGCGCCTGTTAGCGTCGCGCAGTCAATAATTAACTCAGGCTTTTGCTCACTGGCGTAGATAAGACCGTCTGCAAGCACCAAGCGACCTTCCGCGTCGGTATTCATAATCTCAACGGTTTTGCCGTTTTTGTAAGTGATGATGTCGCCAAGCTTAAGGGCACGGCCAGAAACCATGTTCTCAGCACAACACAAGATCAGTTTTACGCGCTTGTTTAAACCGCGCAAGATAGCTAATCCTAGGCCACCAGTGATAGTACCCGAGCCACCCATATCTGCTTTCATTGCACTCATGAAGGTAGAAGGCTTCAAGCTGTAACCACCGGAATCAAAGGTGATGCCTTTACCCACAAGACATGCGAATACAGGTGCGTTTTCGTCACCAGTTGGGTTGTAGTCTAACTGAAGCATCGCAGAAGTACGCTCAGAACCACGGCCTACTGCGTAAATACCTTCCCAACCTTCTGCCAACAAGTCTTTGTCTTTGACGATACGTGCTGTCACAGTGCCTTTCGGCGCAACAGATTTAATGAATTCAGCAGCCATTGTCGCTAGCTGACGAGGAGCAACTTCTTCTGCCGTTTTGTTGATAATATCGCGGGTAAAATCAGTCGAAGTAATACGAGCTTGAAGCTCTGCTTGATCTTCATCAGACAATGCTGCCCACTCAACTGAGCCATGTTTTTTAGGGTTACGGAACCCTTGGTGGAAAGCCCATACGCTCTCTAGATCCCAGTTATCACCAGAAAGAAAAATAGAACGAATTCCTTGGCCATCTAGCTGACGAGCTGCACGTTGAATTGCGCCGAGATCATGACCTTCACCTAAGTGAATAGTTGCGCCGTTTTCAGCGAATGAAAGCAGTGCTTTTTCACCCCAATGTGGTGCTGCCGACTCTTGACTTAAAAATACAGACATCTGTGTAGACATGGTTTCTCCTTGTCTTATAGCAGCGTTGCCTACGCTGCTTCTTTTTAATAACTCACGGATGTTAGCATTATGTAGGGCAAAAATGTCAATTGGATAAAAAAACGGACCTAAAGGTCCGCTTTTTTTAGTAAGAATTGTTAACTAGGCTGTGTTTTACAGACTTAGTCCGCTTCGTCCATCCAGCACATGATAACGGCTTCTAGAATCTTTTCATTAGAACGGTTTGGCTCATCGTCAAACTCATCTAACTCCATGATCCATTGATGAAGATCGGTAAAACGCACTGTTTTTGGATCGACATCTGGAAACTTGTCACAAAGTTCAATCGCGATATCGCGAGAATCTGTCCATTTCATTGCTCATCTTCCTTTTGCTTCTTCCCTATATTGGGAAGATAGTTTTAGTGATCTTCTGAAGCGTGGTTTAGTGTGTATTTAGGAATTTCTACCACCAAGTCTTCATCAGCAATTCTCGCCTGACACCCTAGGCGTGACTCAGGCTCTAGACCCCACGCTTTATCTAGCATGTCGTCTTCTAGTTCTTCACTTTCTTCTAGTGAATCAAAACCTTCACGGATGATTACGTGGCAGGTAGTACACGCACATGACTTCTCACACGCATGTTCAATACCGATACCGTTTTTTAGCGCTACGTCTAGAACGGTGTCACCAGAGTTTGCTTCCAACACTGCACCTTCTGGGCACAAATCGTCGTGTGGTAATACAATAATCTTAGGCATAACTACTTATCTCTTATATATCGTCTACTGATTGACCTGACAACGCAGCTCGAATCGATTTATCCATACGGCGTGATGCGAAATCTTGGCTCGCTTTATCGGTATCTTTAATGCCTTGCTCTATCGCATCTGCATCATCACCATTACGCAGCTCAATCAAGGCTTCGATGGCTTTAATCAAGTTTTGTTTCTCTTGTTCTGATAGTAAGTCATCACCATCAGCTTGCATCGCTGCAATCAAACCTTCTATCACTCGGTCGGCTTCAACACGCTGCTCAGCTAAGGCACGAGCTTGCATGTCTTCTTTTGCGTGCGTCATTGAATCACGCAACATATCCGCCACTTCATTGTCACTTAAGCCGTAAGAAGGTTTTACTTGAATCTCTGATTGAACACCAGTGCTCTTCTCCATTGCCGTAACAGAAAGAAGGCCATCAGCGTCAACTTGGTAAGTCACGCGAATATGTGCCGCACCCGCTGCCATCGGAGGAATACCTTTTAACGAGAAGCGAGCAAGTGAACGACAGTCATCAACCATTTCACGTTCACCTTGTACCACATGAACACTCATCGCCGTTTGGCCATCTTTGAATGTGGTAAATTCTTGCGCACGCGCAACGGGAATCGTAGTGTTGCGGGGGATGATCTTCTCGACCAAACCACCCATGGTTTCAATACCGAGCGACAGTGGAATCACATCAAGAAGCAACATTTCAGAGTCAGGCTTGTTACCCGCGAGAATGTCTGCTTGGATACCCGCGCCGATTGCAACAACTTCATCAGGGTTAATGCTTGTCAGGGGTGTGCGACCAAAAAACTCGCCTACCATTTCACGAACCAGCAATGTACGGGTTGAGCCACCAACCATGACGACCTCGAGTACTTCATCTGCGTCGACATCCGCATCTTTTAATGCGCGACGACAAGACATCAGTGTTTTCTTCACTAGCGGACGAATCAGATCTTCGAACTGCTCGCGAGTCACGGTGCCTTTCCAACCAAAAACGTCAACGTCAACACTGTCTTGCTCAGAGAAAGCAATCTTAGCTTCAGTAGCAATGTTCAACAGTGTACGGTTCTTTTCTGCAGAAAGCGGCGCTTCTAGACCCGCTTGCTCCATTAAATAATCGGCAAATAAATGGTCGAAGTCGTCACCGCCTAATGCAGAGTCGCCACCTGTTGCTAATACTTCAAATACGCCTTTCGATAAACGTAGGATAGAGATATCAAAAGTACCGCCACCTAGATCGTAAACCGCAATCACACCTTCTTGACCTGAGTCTAGGCCATAAGCAATTGCCGCAGCGGTTGGTTCGTTAAGTAGACGGAGAACATGAAGACCAGCTAATTTCGCCGCATCTTTTGTACCTGCACGTTGCGCGTCATCAAAGTAAGCAGGAACGGTAATAACGACACCTGCTAACTCACCACCTAACGTATCTTCAGCTCGCTTACCCAATACTTTTAGGATGTCCGCAGATACTTCAATCGGGTTTTTGTCACCTTGAGGTGTTTGCAAAATTGGCAGGCCGTTTTCACTCTCTTTAAAACGATAAGGAAGTGAAGAGTAACGGGACTGAATGTCCTTTAATGAACGACCGATCAAACGTTTTACAGAGATAATCGTGTTCTCTGGTTCAAACTCTGCTTTGGCTTTGGCTTCGTGGCCGACCGTTAACGTTTCCTCAGCGTAATTAACGACTGAAGGTAAAATAGTACGGCCCTGCTCGTCCGCAAGTGGAGTTGCATCGCCGCTACGTACAGAAGCAACCAAAGAGTTGGTAGTACCTAAGTCGATACCCGCTGCTAACTTATGCTCATGAGGTGCCGAGCTTTGGCCCGGTTCTGCGATTTGAAGTAGTGCCATGATAGGTCCTTGTCACGCTTACTAGCCGAGGAGTTTGTCTTCGACTAGCTCAATTTCGTTCTTTAGTTTGGCAATGAATTTTAGCTTACGAACTCGGTCTGCGGCTTCAGCCCATAGACCATCATCAAGCTCTTGCTCGACGCTTGCCAGATGCTGTTTGTACATTTTGCTGACCTTAGAGTCGAAGTCAAAAAGCGCCGATTCAGGATCGGACTTGTCAGCAATCTCTTCCAGTTCTTCGCGCAGTTCCATTTGCTCCATTAAGAACATCGGATCTTGCATTGTTTGCTGTTCACCTCGGATCTCAACACCTTGCTCTGCGAGGATATACTCGGCGCGAGAAATAGGATTTTTCAGAACTTGATAGGCATCGTTGATTTGCGCCGCCTTTTGCACCGCCATCAAACGGTCACGTTCTGAGCCCGTTGCAAAGTTATCCGGGTGGAAGCGTTTTTGTAGTTCTCGGAACTGAGAAGAAAGAAGGCTACCATCCAGCTTAAACTGACTTGGTAGCCCAAATAATTCAAAGTGATTCATTAAGTTCGGGTCCTAGTAAAGCCTTCCGGACTCGTTTGCCCAGAAGGACAATCAATTAGACGTTGAAGCTTTCACCACAACCACATTCACTTTTCGCGTTAGGGTTGTTGAATTCAAAACCTTCATTCAACCCTTCTTTCACGTAATCCAATTCAGTACCATCTAGGTACACTAAGCTCTTTTGATCGATGATAATTTTCACTCCAGAGAGTTCAAATACTTCGTCTTCTTCATTGAGCTCATCAACAAACTCAAGTACGTATGCCATGCCGGAACAGCCAGTCGTCTTCACTCCAAGACGTAAACCGATACCTTTGCCTCGGTTATCTAGGAATGCTCTTACGCGACTTGCCGCTGATTCTGTCATTGTGATGGCCATACTGCACCTTAGTCTGTCTAAATTTCGATTGGAATGGGAGCGTCAAAGCTCCCATTATATTACGGAATAATTATTCTTGGTGTTTTTTCTTGTAGTCAGCAACCGCTGCTTTGATTGCATCTTCAGCAAGAATAGAACAGTGAACTTTCACTGGTGGAAGCTCTAGCTCTTCAGCAATCTCAGAGTTTTTAATTGCTGCCGCTTCATCAACTGACTTACCTTTTACCCACTCAGTTACTAGTGAGCTTGATGCGATTGCACTACCACAACCGTATGTTTTGAACTTCGCATCTTCGATGATACCTTCAGGTGTCACTTTGATTTGAAGCTTCATTACGTCACCACACGCAGGAGCGCCAACCATGCCGCTACCTACTGATGGATCTTCTTTATCGAATGAACCAACGTTACGTGGGTTCTCGTAGTGATCAATTACTTTTTCGCTGTATGCCATGATAAATTACCTCGAATCCTCTATTTCAATCCCTGAGATTAATGGTGAGCCCATTCAACAGTGCTCAAATCAATCCCTTCTTTGTACATATCCCATAGAGGAGACATGTCGCGTAGCTTAGTCACTGCAACGCGGATTTGTTCAATTGCGTAATCAATTTCTTCTTCAGTCGTGAAACGACCAAACGAGAAACGAACCGAGCTGTGAGCCAATTCGTCATCCATGCCTAGGGCACGAAGAACGTAAGAAGGCTCAAGGCTTGCAGACGTACAAGCACTACCAGAAGATACCGCTAGATCTTTAAGCGACATTAGTAGTGATTCACCTTCTACGAATGCGAAACTGATGTTTAGGTTGTGTGGTACACGCTGCTCAAAGTCACCGTTTACCGTCACTGCTTCTAAGTCTTTCACGCCATCAAAAAGACGGTTACGAAGCGCTAAAGCATGATCGTAATCTTTTTGCATGTCTTCTTTTGCAATGCGGAATGCTTCACCCATGCCTACGATTTGGTGAGTAGGTAGTGTACCAGAGCGGAAACCACGCTCATGACCGCCACCGTGCATTTGCGCTTCAAGACGAATACGAGGCTTACGACGTACGTAAAGTGCACCGATACCTTTAGGACCGTAAACTTTGTGAGCAGAAAGTGAAATTAGATCAACTTTCATCTCTTGAACGTCGATTGGTAATTTACCTGCAGATTGCGCAGCGTCCACGTGGAAAACAATTTTACGCTCACGGCACAGTTCGCCGATCGCTGTAATGTCTTGAACCACACCAATCTCGTTGTTTACATGCATAATAGACACAAGCACGGTGTCATCACGCATGGCTGCTCTAAGCTTCTCTAGATCGATCAAGCCATTTGATTCTGGCTCAAGGTAAGTCACTTCAAAGCCTTCACGCTCAAGTTGACGACATGGGTCAAGAACGGCTTTGTGCTCTGTTTTACAAGTGATTACGTGCTTGCCTTTCTTCGAGTAAAAGTGCGCTGCACCTTTAATCGCAAGGTTGTCTGATTCTGTCGCACCAGATGTAAATACGATTTCGCGAGGATCTGCATTTAGAAGGTCAGCAATTTGCTCACGAGCAGTATCGACCGCTTCTTCTGCCTGCCAGCCGTAACGGTGCGAACGTGACGCTGGGTTGCCAAATGTGCCATCCATTGTCATGTACTGAACCATTTTTTCAGCAACACGTGGATCAACTGGACATGTAGCGGAATAATCAAGATAAATCGGCAGTTTCATTCTCTACTCCAATGTAAAAAGCTGACCGCTAAGAGCGGACGTTTACACCGATGGGCGCGGCGGTTGTATTTTTGTTTGATAGCCCATGGGTTACCGCCAGATCAATGTCCTGACGATCAGAAATTTCGAGTACTTCATTGTCTGTCATCAACTCACCAAGAGTGATGTTATTCAAAAAGTCACTAATGCGAGAGCTTAGGTCACGCCACAGCGTGTGAGTAAGGCAACGTGTTCCACCTTGGCAATCTCCTTTACCTTGGCATTTGGTTGCATCTACTGACTCATCAACGGCAGCAATCACGGTACCAATAGCGATACTGTGAGCGTCGGCACCAAGTCGGTAACCACCACCAGGACCACGAACGCTGGCAACGAGACCTGCTTTACGCAATTTTGAAAATAGCTGCTCTAAGTAAGAGAGCGAGATCCCTTGACGCTCTGAAATATCAGCCAGAGGTACAGGGTTTTGTTGCGAATGCAGTGCCACATCCAGCATGGCTGTCACCGCATATCTTCCTTTAGATGTAAGTTTCATACCACACCGTATCCACATGGTTTGTAATGGTTAAGATTTTTCCATACCTGAGTAATTTGGTCAAGTATTTATTTGACCATTTTACTCAGGTATTCATCCTCACATCTAAAGTGGTTATTATTCACTCAGAACTTCTTTTCTATCGAAGTCAAAACGCCTCGTAGAATATTAAGTTCTTGGGTTTCTGGTCGAGCACGAGAGAACAAACGGCGCAACTTATTCATCACCTGTCCAGGTTGCTCTTTGTTAATAAACTGGGTCTCAACCATCACCTTTTCAAGATGCTCGAAGAACAATTCGAGTTCTCGATGACGCGGGTATTCTTCCGATTCATTTGGGGAAAACTGGCTTTGCTCTAAGTTCAAGTGTGCAACTCGCACTTCGTAACTGAGAGTTTGTACAGCCATCGCTAGGTTAAGCGAGCTGTACTCAGGATTAGCGGGAATACAAACATGGTAGTGGCACTTTTGTAGCTCTTCGTTTGTCAAACCAGTTCTTTCTCGGCCAAACACGAGCGCAACCGGATGCTTTCGGCCTTCAACTGCAAATTTCTCACCGCATTCACGTGGCTCGAGCATTGGCCATTCTAATGTACGAGAGCGGGCGCTAGAACCCACAACAAGGCCACAATCTTCAACCGCTTCTTCTAATGTGCCGACAATCTTTGCATTTTGAGCAATATCACCAGCACCCGCAGCTAAAGCAAGAGTTTGTTCATCCACTTCACATTGTGGATCGACTAATACTAGTTGGTTTAAACCCATCACTTTCATTGCTCGAGCTGCTGAGCCAATATTGCCTGAATGAGAGGTACCTACGAGTACAATTTTTACTTGATCCAACATCTGTGTTTGCTACCTAAATTAAAACCGCAGAATGTTATCATAGTTTTTTAAGACACCCTAGAGGCAAGCAGACCTCTCTTCTCATTCTTGGTTATTGTTCTCGTCCGCAGTATGATCTGTACACTCAGTCGGCCGCAATTAGAGTAAAAAATAACCACTTCCCTTTTTGATTATCTCTGGTATACTCGCCGCCGCTTTCATTTGTTCTTTAACATCCGTTGGGAAATTCGTATGCATCCAATGCTAAACATTGCTATTCGCGCTGCGCGAAAGGCAGGCAATCATATTGCTAAATCATTAGAAAACACTGATAAAGTAGAATCTACTCTTAAAGGCACTAATGACTTTGTCACTAACGTAGACAAAGAAGCAGAATACATCATCATCGATACTATCAAGCAGTCTTACCCTGAGCACTGTATCGTTGCTGAAGAACAAGGTCTTATCGAAGGTAAAGATAAAGACGTACAATGGATCATCGACCCACTGGATGGCACCACTAACTTTGTAAAAGGTTACCCAACTTTCGCGGTTTCTATCGCTGTTCGTATTAAGGGCAAAACTGAAGTTGCTTGTGTTTACGATCCAATGCAAAACGAGCTATTCACTGCACAACGCGGTGCCGGCGCTCAACTAAACAGTGCACGTATTCGTGTTGCTCAACTAAAAGACCTTCAAGGTACTGTTCTAGCAACAGGCTTCCCATTCAAGCAGAAACAACACGCTGAGTCTTACATCAAGATCGTTGGTGCGCTATTCACTGAATGTGCTGATTTCCGTCGTAGCGGCTCTGCTGCTCTTGACCTTTGTTACGTGGCTGCTGGCCGTGTTGATGGTTACTTCGAGCTAGGCCTAAAACCTTGGGATATGGCAGCAGGTGAGCTTATTGCTCGTGAAGCTGGCGCAATCCTAACAGACTTTGCTGGCGGCACTGACTACATGAAGTCTGGTAACATCGTTGCTTCAAGCGCTCGTGGCGTAAAATCTATCCTTAAGCACATCCGCGAAAACGGTAACAGCGCGATCCTTAAGTAAGATTTGAAAGTCATATATAGCCCGTCACGCTGATGACTTTAGAAAGCCCCGCTCATTGAGCGGGGCTTTTTTGTATCTACTGCTTCGTATCGACTTAGCTGTAGCTGAAGGCTCTTCATACAGAGAGGCTCTACAAGCTCACGACTCTATTCAGATACAAAAAAACCGCTGATTGCTCAGCGGTTTTTGTTTTCGGTTCTCAATCTGCCTTATGGCATTTCGTCGAACTCTGCACCTTCTTTTTCTACTTGAGGTGGCATCAAGTGCTCTTTCTGGATGCCCAGTTTCAGCGCTAGTGCTGATGCTACGTAGATAGAAGAGTAAGTACCAACAGTGATACCGAGTAAAAGTGCAGTTGCGAAGCCGTGAATCATAGCACCACCCTGCATGAACAGTGCAATTACTACGAACAAGGTTGTACCCGACGTAATCAATGTACGGCTCAATGTTTGAGTGATTGAAGCGTCCATGATATCCGAAGGTTCACCCTTACGCATCTTACGGAAGTTTTCACGAATCCGGTCAAATACAACGATGGTATCGTTGAGTGAGTAGCCCACAACCGTCAGTAGCGCAGCTACGATGGTCAGGTCAACTTCAATTTGTAGAAACGAGAAGACACCTAGCGTGATAATTATATCGTGAGCCAATGCCATTACCGCACCAGCCGCTAGACGCCATTCAAATCGCATCGATACATAAAGCAGGATACAGATCAGCGATACCAAGATCGCTAGACCACCAGCTTCTGTTAGCTCATCACCAACGTTGGGACCTACGAACTCAATACGACGCATTTCTACGCTTTCGCCAGTACCATCTTTGATAGCACCAATGATTTGGTTACCTAGCGTTTCACCAGAAACGTCATCACGTGGACGAAGACGGACCATGACTTCACGAGCACTACCGAAGTTTTGTACTGTCGCATCGCCAAAGCCTTTTGAATCTAGTGCTGCACGAATCTCTTCAAGGTTTGCTGGCTGTTCAAAACCGACCTCGATAAGAGTACCGCCAGTGAAATCTAGACCCCAATTAAGCCACTTGGTTGACAAAGTGAAGATAGAAGCAGCAATCATTATAATTGAAAAAACGAATGCTACTTTCGACCAACGCATAAAGCCGATCGTCTTCTCTGCTTTTAGAATTTGAAACATATTAATTCCCAGCCTTAGATCGACAATTTATCAACGCGTTTGCCACCGTGGATCAGGTTCACGATACAACGTGTACCAATAATGGCGGTGAACATTGAAGTTAAGATACCGATAGATAGAGTAACTGCGAAACCTTTCACCGCACCTGTACCGACCGCAAATAGAATGATTGCAGTAATTAGTGTTGTGATGTTCGCATCAGCAATCGTGCTGAATGCATTCGCGTAACCTTGGTGAATCGCTTGTTGTGGACTACGTCCATCACGAATTTCTTCACGGATACGCTCGAAGATCAGTACGTTCGCATCAACCGCCATACCGACTGTTAACACGATACCGGCTATCCCCGGAAGCGTCATGGTAGCGCCTGGAATCATCGACATAACACCAATGATAAGCACCAAGTTTGCCATTAGAGCGATGTTTGCAATCAAACCAAAGCCGCGGTAGTAAAGCAGCGTAAATAGCATTACGGCAACCATACCCCAGATACATGCTTGGATACCCATATCGATGTTTTGCTGGCCCATTGATGGACCAATGGTACGTTCTTCAACGATAGAGATAGGTGCAATCAGTGCACCAGCACGTAGTAGAAGTGCTAGGTTGTGTGCTTCTGCAGCAGAGTCGATACCTGTAATACGGAAGTTACGACCAAGAGCCGATTGAATCGTTGCTTGGTTGATGACTTCTTCATGCTTATCCAGAATAACTTTGCCTTCAGGCGTACGACGGCCACTGTCTTTGTATTCTGCAAACACGGTAGCCATTAGCTTACCAATGTTCTTCTTAGAGAACGCAGACATCTTATTACCACCTTCGCTGTCTAGCGAGATGTTAACTTGTGGACGACCATATTCATCAACACTTGAGCTTGCATCTGTGATGCTTTGACCGCCAAGAATAACGCGCTTCTTAAGCACAACTGGGCGACCATCACGGTCCATCTTGATTTCACTACCTGCTGGCGCACGACCATTTGCCGCTGCCGATAGGTCAGCTTTATCATCAACTTCACGGAATTCAAGCGTTGCCGTAGCTCCGAGAATTTCTTTTGCACGAGCAGTGTCTTGAACACCAGGCAGTTCAACTACAATGCGACTAGCACCTTGACGTTGAACCAATGGTTCCGCAACACCTAGTTCGTTGACACGATTACGTAAAATCGTAATGTTTTGCTCAACAGCATAGTTACGGATCTCTTGTAAACGTTGCTCAGTAAAGGTTGCAGTAAGAGCGTAACGGCCATTTGAATCAGAATCGACAAAAATCATGTCCGGGTGATTCTTTTCTAGCGTTGCTTTCGCTTCTGCTAATTGCTCTTCGTTACGCAACAACACTTCTACCGCTTCTTTTCCAGAAGGGCGGATTGCACGGTAACGAATCTTGGCGTCACGAAGTTCGCTACGGAAAGCTTCTTCTTGTTGACCAACAAGCTTTTCCATCGCTGCATCCATATCCACTTCCATTAAGAAGTGAACACCACCGCGAAGGTCAAGACCTAGCTTCAATGGTGACGCGCCAATCGCTTCTAGCCAATCGGGTGTAGAAGGTGCAAGGTTAAGTGCAACAATTGTGTCTTTGCCTAGCGCTTCGCTGATGACATCACGAGCACTGATTTGTGTGTCAGTGTCGTTAAAACGAACAAGAATTGATCCATCTTCGAGAGCAATGGATTTATGAGAAAGTTGCTCTTTGTTAAGAGCAGTAGTGACAGCATCCAGCGTTGACATATCTACAGAGGCGCCACGCGCCCCTGTAACTTGAATAGCCGGATCTTCACCGTAGATATTTGGAAGTGCGTATAACGCAGCGGTGATGATGGCAAAAAGCACCATCAAGTACTTCCATAATGGATAACGGTTTAGCACAGCGAGGATCCTTTAGCTGTTTTATAGAGACTTAAGCGTACCTTTTGGTAGCACTGCAGTGATGAAGTCTTTCTTGATTACTACTTCATTGTTCGCGTTAAGCTCAATTGAAATGTAGTCATTGTCTTCAGCAATCTTAGTGATTTTACCCACTAGGCCACCGCTAGTTAAAACTTCGTCGCCTTTGCCCATAGAAGCCATTAGGTTTTTGTGTTCTTTTACGCGTTTCGCTTGTGGGCGGTAAATCATGAAGTAAAAGATCACTGCGAACATGCCAAGCATGATTAGCATTTCAAAACCACCGCCTGCTGGCGCGCCTTCTGCTGCTGCGTGAGCCTGAGAAATAAACATTAAAACATCCTCATTATATTTTATTGATAATCAAACAAATTGGGCTTTCGCATTTTAGATTCAAGTCTGAGAGTAACTAATAGAGATCGCTCTCTCAAAAATAACGTGCGTTAGCCTACTTTATTAGCAAAAGCCTCTGGCGACATGCCAAAGGCTTTAATTCTTTTAGTTTTTCAATTACTGCTCTTTTGCTAGTGGTGGCACTTCACGGCCACGACGCTCATAGAACTCAGTAACAAATTCATCGAAGCGATCTTCATCAATTGCTTTACGAATGCTTTCCATCAGACGCTGGTAGTAACGCAGGTTATGGATTGTATTCAAGCGAGCGCCTAAGATTTCATTACAACGCTCTAAATGGTGAAGGTACGACTTGCTGTAGTTTTGACAAGTGTAACAGTCACAATGCGGATCCAATGGTGTTGTATCCGTTTTATGTTTCGCATTACGGATCTTGATCACACCACCAGTCACAAATAAGTGACCATTACGTGCGTTACGCGTTGGCATTACACAGTCAAACATGTCGATACCACGACGAACACCTTCAACCAAGTCTTCTGGCTTACCTACGCCCATCAAGTAGCGAGGTTTGTCTTCAGGAAGTTGAGGACAAGTATGCTCAAGAATACGGTGCATGTCTTCTTTAGGCTCACCTACTGCCAAACCACCAACCGCGTAACCGTCAAAACCGATTTCCGTTAGACCTTTTACCGACACATCACGTAAATCTTCGTAAACACCACCTTGGACAATACCAAATAGGTTGTTCGGGTTTTCTAGCTTCTCGAAGTGGTCACGTGAACGCTGTGCCCAGCGTAATGACATTTCCATCGATTTCTTCGCTTCATCGTGTGTCGCTGGGTAAGGCGTACACTCGTCAAAAATCATAACGATGTCAGAGCCCAGGTCTTTTTGAATTTCCATCGACTTTTCTGCGTCCATGAAAATCTTGTCACCGTTTACTGGGTTACGAAAGTGAACACCCTCTTCAGTGATCGTACGCATCTTACCAAGGCTGAATACTTGGAAGCCGCCTGAATCAGTAAGAATAGGACCGTGCCAGTTCATAAAATCGTGCAGGTCACCGTGCATTTTCATCACTTCTTGACCAGGACGTAGCCACAGGTGGAACGTATTACCTAGCAGAATTTCTGCACCAGTACCTTTTACTTCTTCTGGTGTCATACCTTTAACGGTACCGTAAGTACCTACTGGCATGAACGCAGGAGTTTGAACAGTGCCGCGTTCGAAAGTCAGTTGACCACGACGTGCATTGCCGTTTTTCTTCTTAAGATCGAATTTTAATTTCACGATGCCTCCGGGTGTCAGAGAAACAGTCTGACTGAGTGTTTAGGGCTCTACCCTACTTTAAGGAGCGGTCGCTTTTCCTTGCGAGAGACAAAGCAATGGATGCTTTATTTCCTAGCTTACTGCTAGCACTCGTAAATCTATTTTTAACTACGCCGTTTTCTTCTTGATGAACATTGAATCGCCATACGAGAAGAAACGGTATTTGTTTTCCACCGCATGTTTGTAAGCATTCATGGTGTTCTCGTATCCAGCAAATGCACTCACCAACATGATCAGTGTTGATTCAGGCAAGTGGAAGTTTGTGATCAAGCAATCCACCAACTGATATTCGTAACCAGGGAAAATAAAGATTTCTGTATCGCCAAAGAATGGGGCCAGCTCAGTCCCTTTTTGCAATGCGTCTTGCGCTGCACTTTCAAGTGAACGCACAGATGTTGTACCAACAGCAATAATTCGTCCGCCACGCGCTTTCGTCGCTTTAATTGCTTCGACGACTTCTTGCGGTACTTCTACGTACTCGGCATGCATGTGGTGATCGTTGATATTTTCCACTTTTACTGGCTGGAATGTACCCGCCCCAACGTGCAAAGTAACGTAAGCAAACTCTGCACCTTTCGCTTTGATTTTCTCCAAGAGAACATCATCAAAGTGAAGGCCCGCTGTCGGTGCCGCAACCGCACCTGGCTTTTGATTATATACCGTTTGGTAACGCTCTTTATCTGCATCTTCGTCTGGACGGTCGATGTAAGGAGGAAGCGGCATATGGCCGATTTCTTCCAGAATTTCTAGTACCGTCTTATCAGAACTAAATTTCAGTTCAAATAAAGCATCATGGCGTGCAACCATTTCTGCTGAATATTCATCATTCTCGCCAACAATAATGGTTGTACCTGGTTTTGGTGATTTAGAGCAACGAACGTGCGCGAGGATGCTTTTCTCATCCAACATGCGCTCCACTAGCACTTCTAATTTACCGCCCGACTCCTTGCGGCCAAAAAGACGAGCAGGAATAACACGAGTATTATTAAACACCACTAAGTCACCGGGTTGAACTTGGCCCAATACATCAATAAATGTGCCATCAATGAGCTCTCCGGTATTGCCGTCCATTTGCAGCAGTCGGCTAGCGGTACGCTCTGGTTGAGGGTAGCGAGCGATGAGTTCATCTGGAAGGTCGAAATGGAAATCTGATACTTGCATGTTACTTGTCTTATCTATTGGTCAAATCACGTCTAGGCGACGATAAAATTGCGACGAGTTTTTCGCAGCAGACTAGTATATGTTTACATGCTGCAATAGCAAGCAAATCACCAGAATATAGCAGTAAAAGCCATGGTGAAGAGTGTAATAAAACGTGAAAAGCCTCGATTACTTGGCACTATTTTTAATTTGAGCCCCAAAGAGAGAACATGAAAAAAGCAAAGCAACGTACACCGCTGCTTATTAGTTTGGCATTCCAATCGCCCTATCAAACCTCACGCTTTCGCCACAAGAATAACGGCACGAATAAACCCAATAACCAAAACCCTAGACTGCCACCTTCATCATCTGAGCCTTTGAAATCACAGTTATTGGTCGCAATGCCATCGTGACACTCTTTATTGTCACCACTTTCATTGTTAGCACTTTTGATAAAATTCGGCGCAATGATGTAACGACTTGGTGGCGCATCGGCAGTAATGTAAGACTGTACCCAGTCGTAATAGTGGCTCACCTTGGTATAGAAACTTGGGATCGTCAAAGAGCCACACGTTGGTAGAATAAGAGGGCCGCCACTAACAATACCAATTTGTTTGCCGGTCGCCACATCGACCAACGGGCCACCACTGTCACCTTTACATGCAGAGTTGCCATATTGGGTATGGCTATCCGGCTCCAATACATGGTTTTGTGTTGGTAGCGTACAAATTTTGGTTTGGTTGTCTCTTGAATCAATGATCCCCGGAAAACTGCTGCCAATTTCTAAACGCTCATAACATTTGTCGATGGGCAAAAATGTGCTAATGGTGGTTTTGAGCGTATTAGAAGGTTCAGAAGCATCCGGCTGAGTAGACCCCCATCCAAACACTTGCACATTTTCGACACGTTGATTGGTCAGGTAATTATCGTTCCAGTCCGCCGCCAAACGTGCTTCGATACTCTCCATGTCAACTTTACTCGCTAGGTCAGCAAAGCTCGCGTTTGCCACTGGGCGCGTGAGATACAGCAACGCGATGTCTGAATCTAAACCGGTTTGGATAGGTTTCACGTTGCCATTACTGTCGGTCTCAGCTTTTGAAATCCGGGTGTAATCCGGATGAACCACAACGTGAGACACCGGATAGAAGTTATCAAGCCCTGCAGAATTAAGTTCATACACATTCGCATTCACCGACAGCTCACCCGGCGGGGTCACATAGTAGGTTGCTTCATTGGTTCCTTGTCCCATCACCACACAGTGCGCCGCAGTCAGTACCCATTGCTCTGTCAGCATCGTTCCACCACACAGCGGAAACTCTGCCATATTACTTGCTCGCAAAGTAACGCGGTCAACAGGATCGGTTTGTTCATCTCCTAACACAATCGCCTGTGTTGATGGCACACTGAATGCCGCCACTGCCAGCGCAATAAGTTTGTTACACGTTGTTCGTTTCATCTAGGTTGCTGTCTTCAATTTGGTAAGCCTGGACGTATCTTCTTCGAGAGAAGAATCTTGGAAAATCCAGCGAATAAAAATGTGCGATTCAATTCATTGGATTACCTTGGGAACACATTCAATATCAACTAAAAATGCCAACTGACTCGCACACAAACCGACTTATTCAAATTAATAAAAACACCAATAAAACACAGATTACGCAGCCCATCAGCATTGTGCTATTTAATTGATGAAAAACGAGTTAGCTCCCAGATATACAGAAAAATATTCTCTATATTTAAGAGAAGGACAATGCCGCTGGAGGTCTCTATGATCAAGGTTGAAGACATGATGACTCGTAATCCTCATACCTTACTGCGCACGCACACCTTGCGTGATGCAAAAAGCATGATGGATGCGCTTGATATTCGACACATTCCTGTTGTTGATGCCAATAACCACTTACAAGGCTTGGTGACTCAACGCGACATTCTTGCTGCTCAAGAATCGAGCTTGCACCCAGATGAGGCTGAACAATCTTTTACTTTAGACACACCGCTCTACGAAATGATGCACACCAACATCATGACGGCAGAGCCTATCGCGGGGCTCAAAGAGAGCGCTATCTATATGCAAAAGCATAAAGTTGGCTGTCTACCTGTTGTCACCAAAGGTCGATTGGTCGGCATTATTACTGATAGTGACTTCGTGACGATTGCGATTAACTTATTGGAACTACAAGAAGAAGTGGAACCTGAAGAAATCGAGCAGGAAGAGTAGTACGCAAGCGTATTCTCTTTGTTGTAAGTTTCGTTTTTACACCGGTTAAACGAAAAAAGAGCGGCAGGGTTGCCGCTCAAAATGCCATTACTGACGCTGATTAAGGAAGTGTTTCTCTGCCAATTAGAATTGGTCTTCTTCGGTCGAACCTGTCAATGCTGTCACTGAAGAGTTACCACCTTGGATAGTATTGGTCATTCTATCGAAGTAACCTGTACCTACTTCTTGTTGGTGCGCAACAAACGTATAGCCTTTTTCAGCTGCTTGGAATTCAGGACGCTGAACTTTCTCAACATAATGACGCATACCTTCACCTTGAGCGTAAGCGTGCGCCAGTTCAAACATGTTGAACCACATGTTGTGAATGCCTGCTAGCGTGATGAATTGGTACTTGTAGCCCATGTCTGCAAGCTCTTGTTGGAACTTAGCAATGGTTTCTGCATCTAGGTTTTTCTCCCAGTTGAATGAAGGCGAGCAGTTGTACGCCAACAATTGATCTGGGTATTCAGCGTGAATTGCTTCTGCAAACTTACGTGCTTCTTCCAAACATGGCGTAGCCGTTTCACACCAAATCAAGTCTGCATATGGTGCGTAAGCCAGGCCGCGAGAGATCGCTTGGTCGATACCCGCGCGAACGCGGTAGAAACCTTCTTGAGTACGCTCACCTTCGATGAAGTCTTTATCATATGGGTCGCAATCTGAAGTAATGAGATCCGCCGCATTCGCATCAGTACGAGCAATAACTAATGTTGTTGTACCCGCTACGTCAGCAGCCAAACGAGCTGCAACGAGCTTTTGTACCGCTTCTTGCGTAGGAACTAATACCTTACCACCCATATGGCCACACTTTTTCACCGATGCTAACTGGTCTTCAAAGTGAACGCCCGCGGCACCGGCTTCGATCATCGATTTCATTAGTTCGTAAGCGTTAAGCACACCACCAAAGCCCGCTTCAGCATCCGCTACGATAGGTAGGAAGTAATCAATACCACCTTCATCTTCAGGCGTCTTACCAGCAGCCCACTGAATTTGGTCTGCACGACGGAATGAGTTGTTGATGCGTTTTACTACTGACGGTACAGAATCTACTGGGTAAAGAGATTGGTCTGGATACATCGTCGAAGCGGTGTTGTTATCCGCCGCTACCTGCCAGCCTGACAAGTAAATCGCTTCAATACCTGCTTTAGCTTGTTGAACCGCTTGACCACCCGTTAGCGCACCAAGACAGTTTACGTAACCTTTTTTCGCACTACCGTTGACCAGTGACCAAAGTTTGTCTGCACCACGTTGTGCAATTGTGTTTGCAGGCACCATAGAGCCACGCAGTTCCACCACTTCCTCGGCAGTGTAAGTACGCTTCACATTTTTCCAGCGTGGGTTAGTTGCCCAGTCTTTTTCCAGAGCTTCAATTTGTTGGCGGCGAGTTAAGTTAGTCATTGGTCTATCCCTCTTTATAATTTGCACTTTATGCGTGTGCGTTGAGTTTCCGTTCTCAGGCAGTACTTCCCTATCTGCCTTGAAAATCCTTCACGTTATTGGTGTTACAGTTATTCTTTATTAATCCAGGTAGTCATAACCAGGAACTGTCAAAAAGTTGGTCAGTTCATCGCTCGTCGTGAGCCTTGCCATTAAGTCTGCTGCTTCTTCAAATCGACCCGCATGGTAGCGCTGCTCGCCAATTTCTTGCTTCACGACTTCAATCTCCTCTTTGAGATAGAGCTCGAACAGCTCTTTAGTGACCTTTAATCCGTTGTCTAGCGACTTGCCGTGTTGAATCCATTGCCAGATAGAGGCGCGTGAGATTTCTGCCGTTGCTGCGTCTTCCATCAGTCCGTAAATCGGCACACAACCATTGCCAGAAATCCAAGCTTCGATGTATTGCAGCGCAACGCGAATATTGTGGCGCATTCCGCCTTCAGTGCGCTCGCCTTCACAAGGCTCAAGCAGTTCAGCTGCTGTAATAGGCGCATCCTCTGCACGGCTCACATCCAACTGGTTGGTGCGTTCACCCAGCACAGCACTAAAGACTTCCATAGCAGTGTCAGCCAAACCTGGATGAGCCACCCAAGTACCGTCGTGGCCGTTGTTAGCTTCTAACGATTTGTCAGTCTGGATCTTGTCTAATACTTTTTGATTCTCTTTCGGGTCTTTAGCTGGGATAAATGCGGCCATTCCTCCCATCGCGAAAGCACCTCGTTTATGGCAAGTACGTACCAATAATCGCGAGTAAGCGTTTAAGAATGGCTTGTCCATCGTTACCACTTGGCGATCTGGCAGTACTCGGTCTGAGTGTTTTTTCAATGTTTTGATATAGCTAAAGATGTAATCCCAGCGACCACAGTTCAAACCAACGATGTGTTCTTTAAGCGAGAACAGAATCTCGTCCATTTCGAATACCGCTGGTAAGGTTTCAATCAGCACAGTCGCTTTGATCGTGCCTGTATCCAAACCGAAGTAGTCTTCCGTGAAATGGAACACTTCGCTCCACCACTTCGCTTCGTGATGCGATTGCAGTTTTGGAAGGTAGAAATAAGGGCCACTGCCTTTTTGAAGTAACGCTTTGTAGTTGTTATAGAAATACAGAGCGAAATCGAATAGCGCACCTGGAATGATCTGACCGTGCCACGAAACGTGTTTTTCTTTTAAATGAAGGCCGCGAACACGGCAGATCAACACCGCTGGGTCATCTTCCAGCTGATAATGTTTGCCATTGCCAGGATTGGTGTAACTGATGGTGCCATTAACAGCATCGCGCAAGTTAATTTGACCATCTAGCACTTTACTCCATGCAGGAGACATTGAATCTTCGAAGTCTGCCATGAACACTTTTACATTCGCATTCAGTGCGTTAATCACCATCTTGCGGTCAGTTGGTCCGGTAATCTCCACACGGCGATCTTGCAGATCTTGTGGGATTCCTAGGATCTTCCAACTTCCTTCACGGATGTCTTGTGTCTCTGGTAGAAAATCTGGTAGCTCACCAGCATCAATACGTGCTTGCTTCTCTTCTCTTGCTTCCAGCAACTGTTCAACACGTCCGGCAAATTTTTCACACAGTAGAGATAAAAAGGTTTGGGCTTCAACAGGGAAAATTGCTTGATGTTCTGGAGCAACGACTCCATTCACCTCAAGCATGCCTTGGGTTTGCTTTAGTTGTTGTGTTTTTTGTTCTGTCTGAGCAAGCATAATCATTCATCCTTAACGTGCTTTATCAATCTTGGGCAGTCAGCGTAAAGCTACATTTGTAAGTTATGAACAACAAATTACATCCTTTAACTTTGTGTTCAACTCGTCTAGCTATGCCGATAGATTGCGTAATGCTACGTGTATTTTCAATCTAGACATAAGTCGTATCGGCCTTTAAATAAGCTATATCAACAAGGGGTTTAGTGAAACCCCCAATATAAACAAAACAGAAAATTCAAAGTTTTATTCCGCAAGGTAAAAACCATCTATCAAGCGCCTTATTTTGTAAGTTATTACGTAATAAAATTACATTAAATTTAAAGTCGTTTTATCATTTCAAACAAGCGTATGAATATAGACTGGTAAACAAACACCTTGTATTCACAAGGGCTGAAGAGATGTATTTAAACAGGGGTCAAACAAGGTATGCAGGGCTTTGTGTAAAATTAACATTGTGAAATTTCACTATTTTATGAAAGCTTCATCAAAGAAGAGCTGTAAAATTTTACAAGTCAAAGTTTACCAACAGAATAAAATACTAGAAAGCGCACTGTTTCCAGTGCGCTTTTAGATAAATAATGGAGAAGTAAGGGCTAATACTAATAGCTAAAGCAGCTCTGAAACGACTTCTGCAAGTTGATTAAATGTTTTCGTTCTTGACGAGCTCGGACGCCAAACTAAGCCGATTTCGCGATAAGCTTGTTTACCTGGAGGATCGATCACGACTAAATTCTGGTTATGCAGCAAGCCATGGTCGATAGCCATTTGAGGAATGAACGTTGTTCCCAAACCATTCGCAACCATTTGCACCAGTGTATGGAGGCTGGTTGCCGTAAACGGATTGATTTTTTCTTTGTCTGTTAATTTACACGCTGATACCGCATGTTCCGTTAAGCAATGTTCTTTCTCTAGTAGAAAGACGGATTCGTCAGGTAAATCCGCGTAACGAATCGGCACAGGGACCGATTGGGCTTGATTAGCGCTTATAACCATTCGAAACGGATCCTTACCCACTACTCGGCTTTCCATGCCATCAATTTCGACTGGTAACGCTAAAATAAGCACATCCAGCTCACCATGTCTGAGCGCTTGAAGTAAGTTTGTCGTCGTGTCTTCTCTTAATAAAAGATTCAGTTGTGGAAAACGGTAGTTCACCTCTTGTACCAAATCACACAGTAAAAACGGAGCAATTGTTGGTATACATCCTACTTTTAGCTGGCCTTGCATATCGTCGCCTTGGCACATACGTCCAAGCTCGACCAAATCTTGCCCTTTTGCTAACAGCTCTCGCCCCTGCTTTACTACCATTTCTCCTGTTTGGGTAAAAACCAGTGGACTTTTCTTGTCTTTCTTTTCATATAATGGACAGCCAATCAACTCCTCTAAGTTTTGAATACCCTTACTTAAAGTCGACTGACTGACAAAACAACGCTCTGCAGCGTCACTAAAATGTCTTGTTTCATGCAGTGTGACTAAATAGTGTAACTGCTTCAAACTGGGCCATTTATTCATAATTGTATTTGTATCTACCGCCGTTCCAGTGATCGAGTTAAGAGTGTTGTTATTATCGTTTTTTTCGATTAACTCAATCTATTTATTTCGCTTTTTTCAATACTACAATCTGTACTATAGTTTGTCTCGTACAAACACGAACCAAACCGACACAACTGAATTCGGTTTGGAGCTAACCATACTTTTTAGGAGCAAAAAAATGGTACTAGTAGGTCGTCAAGCCCCTGATTTTACTGCAGCAGCTGTTCTAGGTAACGGTGAAATCGTTGAAAACTTCAACTTTGCAGAGTTCACTAAAGGTAAGAAAGCAGTAGTATTCTTCTACCCACTAGATTTCACTTTCGTTTGCCCATCTGAGCTAATCGCATTCGACAACCGTCTAGCTGACTTCCAAGCTAAAGGTGTTGAAGTAATCGGTGTTTCTATCGATTCTCAGTTCTCTCACAACGCATGGCGTAACACTGCTATCGAAGATGGCGGTATCGGTCAAGTTAAGTACCCACTAGTTGCTGACGTTAAGCACGAAATCTGTAAAGCTTACGACGTTGAGCACCCAGAAGCAGGCGTTGCTTTCCGTGGTTCTTTCCTAATCGACGAAGAAGGCGTTGTACGTCACCAAGTAGTTAACGACCTACCACTAGGCCGTAACATCGACGAAATGCTACGCATGGTTGACGCTCTTAACTTCCACCAGAAGCACGGCGAAGTATGTCCTGCACAATGGGAAGAAGGTAAAGCAGGTATGGACGCATCTCCAAAAGGTGTTGCAGCGTTCCTATCTGAGCACGCAGCTGACCTAGGCAAAAAATAATAGACCTTCACCCTAGCTCAACGGGTGTGATGGTTGGATGTATATAAAGCAATAAGCTAATGCGGAAAACCGCAAACGCCAATCAGTCTAAGTAAAGTCCTATCAAAGCCCAGAGCCTCTGCTCTGGGCTTTCTTTTTCCTTCAGATAAACCGCCAAAATGAGGTAACGCTTTAGCGTAAACTTTACCTCTATTTATCATCCCCTCCATACAGATTCTGCTTACTGGCCCTGTTAATATCTTAGCCACAACACTTATTTGTAACGTTAGCAGGATGAATGAACGTGGTTACTCACCTAGAAGTCTGTATTGATAATATTGAATCTCTGCACTACGCCATTGCTGGCGGCGCCACTCGGATTGAACTTTGCTCCTCTTTGGCTTTAGGCGGACTAACACCCAGTTATGGCTTTATGCAGCAAGCGGCTAAGCTTTCTAGTGTTCCAGTTTATGCCATGATCCGCCCACGCCAAGGTGACTTCTTCTACAATGAAGAAGAGATCGAAATGATGCGTTGGGATATTGAAGCAGCTCACCAATCAGGCTTGAGCGGTGTCGTGTTCGGCGTGCTCACTCAAGACGGTGATATTCATATGCCTTACGCGGCTGCGCTGTGTGAATTTGCTCAAGCGCTTGGCTTAGGCGTGACCTTCCATCGTTCCTTTGACCAGTGTCGTGACGCTGAAAAAGCTTTGGAAGAAGTGATCAGCTTAGGTTGTGAACGTATTTTAACCTCCGGTCTTGCGCCTTCAGCACCACAAGGGATCGATGTGCTTAGAGCTTTGGTTAAGCAAGCCCAAGGACGCATAGCAATCATGGCGGGTGCTGGCGTTAATGCGAGTAACGTACGTGCGTTAGTAGAAGACACTCAAGTTCCTGAAATCCATCTGTCAGGCAAAACCACACGCCCTAGCCAAATGACCTTTGTTGCTGAACAAAGCAAAATGGGCGCATCCGATGTCGATGATTTTTTAATCCCCATCACAAGTACACAAGCCATTACCGATGTCGTAGCAGCTCTCAAATAGACGACCGTAACCTCACGCGCATAGCTTTTGAGTGCTAACATATTGTTTATCAAGGAGTGAGGAAAGGTGTATGTCTAAATTGAAGAAAAAGGAATACGAAAAGGAGCTCAAAAACCTTCAAGTTGAGCTCGTAAAACTTCAAGAGTGGGTCAAACACAAAGGGTTAAAAGTGGTGGTTCTGTTTGAAGGACGTGATGCTGCGGGCAAAGGCGGAGTGATAAAGCGAATTACAGAAAAGCTAAACCCGCGTGTTTGTCGCGTAGTGGCTCTGCCTGCACCGACAGAAAAAGAAAAAACGCAATGGTACTTCCAACGTTACGTCGCTCATTTACCATCTGCTGGTGAAATCGTTTTATTTGACCGAAGTTGGTATAACCGAGCAGGTGTCGAAAAAGTCATGGGGTTCTGTACTCCAGACGAATACGAGGAGTTTTTACGCTCTTGCCCTGAATTCGAGAGAATGTTGCAACGATCTGGGATTATTCTGATTAAGTATTGGTTTTCGGTTTCAGACGAAGAGCAGGAAAAACGTTTTCTAGGTCGAATTGATACGCCGATCAAACGTTGGAAATTCAGCCCAATGGATTTAGAGTCACGTCATCGCTGGGCGGAGTATTCGGAAGCAAAAGATAAGATGTTTGCCTATACAGACACGAAAAACTGCCCTTGGTGGGTCGTCCCTTCTGATGACAAAAAGAAAGCGCGCTTGAACTGTATCAGTCATTTACTAAGCCAGATTGACTACAAAGCACTTGAGTACTCACCCATCGAATTACCTGAACTCAATAAAGAAGGTTACGTCAGAGCGCCCATTGATGATCAGACCTTCGTTCCTGATAAATATTAACGTGCTTTCCTTCTCTCTAATAAATAGGCCAGCCTAAAAGCTGGTCTATTTGCTGAAGTCAGTTACTTCAGTACGTCATCAATACTTTGATCACCTAGGTGGCGTACATCTTTCCCTTTCACAAAGTAAATAATGTATTCACAGATGTTCTGGCAGCGGTCCCCCACGCGTTCAATCGCGCGTGCCGACCACATCACTTGCAGAATATTAGGGATATTTTTTGGATCTTCCATCATGTATGTCATCAACTGACGAATCACCGCTTCATACTCGGCGTCTAGTTTGTCATCTTGTTTGTGCACCTCTGCTGCCGCTTCTACATCCATGCGGGCAAACGCATCTAAAACCTGATGCAGCATATTAATTGCCTGACGGCAGAGAGGCTCTAACGACACTTGGAATTGTCGTTCTTTTGATGATGGGCTTTCGATGGCAACGTAAGCAATGCGTGTCGCCACGTCACCGATACGTTCTAAATCAGTGATCGTTTTGATGATAGCCATGATTAAGCGCAAGTCTTTTGCCGTTGGCTGACGCTTAGCAATAATGCGTGTGCAGGCGTCATCGATCGAGACTTCCATCGCATTCACTTTATGATCGTCACGCACAACCTTACGCGCCAGTTCGATGTCTTCTTTATGCAAGGCTTGAATAGCATACGAAAGCTGCTGTTCTACCAAGCCACCCATGGTTAATACATGAGTACGAATCGATTCTAGCTCTACGTTAAATTGTCCTGAAATATGACGTCCAAAGTGCATGATGTTCCTTATTCCGTATAGAGTCGCGACTTAACCGTAGCGACCCGTAATGTAATCTTCGGTCTGTTTCTTCATTGGCGAAGTGAAGATCGAGTCCGCGTCAGAGTATTCAATTAACTTACCCATATGAATGAATGCAGTATGATCGCTCACTCTCGCCGCTTGTTGCATGTTATGGGTAACGATAACGACAGTATATTGAGTCTTCAGCTCATTGATAAGCTCTTCAATAGTTAAAGTTGAGATTGGATCCAACGCTGATGTTGGCTCGTCCAATAACAGGACTTCCGGCTCAATCGCCACCGCGCGCGCAATGACCAAGCGCTGTTGCTGACCACCAGATAAGCCAAATGCGTTCTCATGCAAGCGGTCTTTTACCTCATCCCACAACGCCGCCGAGCGCAAGGATCGCTCCACTGCGTCATCTAAACTGCGGCTGTTTTTTACACCTTGTAAGCGTAAGCCATAAACTACATTTTCATAAATAGACTTAGGAAATGGATTGGGTCTTTGAAACACCATCCCCACTCGGCGTCGAAGTGTCGCAACATCGACATTAGGATGATAAACATTCTTGCCATGGAGACGCACTTTGCCTGTGACTCGACACCCTTCCACTAAGTCGTTCATGCGATTGATGCAACGTAATAACGTCGACTTTCCACACCCTGAAGGACCGATAAAAGCAGTGACTCGCCCTTTGGGAATTCGCATCGAAATATCATGCAGCGCCTGAGTTTGACCATAGAACAGATTAAGGTTCTCGATTGAGATGGCTGTTTGTTCATCCGTTAAATTATGAACGTCCAATGGTGGCTCATAACCTAATGTACTATCAAAATTAAACATACTTAATCTTGTCCTAACGTTCTGTATTTTTCTCGTAAATTATTGCGAATACTGATTGCTGTTAAGTTTAGCCCGACAATCACTGTCACGAGTAGGAAAGAGGTGGCATAAACTAATGGTCGCGCCGCTTCGATGTTGGAGGTTTGAAAGCCAACATCGTAAATGTGAAAACCTAAATGCATGAACTTTCTATCCAAATGCACATAAGGGAATTGTCCGTCAACCGGTAAACTGGATGCCAATTTCACGACCCCCACCAGCATCAGTGGCGCTACTTCGCCAGCTGCACGCGCAATCGCAAGGATCAAACCTGTGATAATAGCTGGCGTTGCCATAGGCAAAACCACGCGCCATAGCGTTTCGAACTGAGTTGCACCAAGTGCCAGAGAGCCATGTCGTACTGAACTCGGAATACGAGTTAAACCTTCTTCTGTCGTCACAATCACAACTGGAAGCGTCAGCACGGCAAGAGTTAGTGCAGACCATAACAAACCCGGCGTACCAAAGGTTGGTGCCGGTAACTTTTCCGCATAGAATACGTTGTCGATAGAGGCACCAATCGTATAAACAAAGAAGCCTAAACCAAATACGCCATAAACAATCGATGGAACACCCGCTAGGTTTATAACCGCAATACGAATAACCCTGGTTAGAGCGTTATTCTTAGCGTATTCATGCAGATAGATAGCAGCGATCACCCCAAGTGGCATCACAATGATCGACATGATAAGTACTAAGAAAACCGTACCAAATATCGCAGGGAACACGCCTCCTTCAGAGTTCGACTCTCTTGGATCTTCAGATAAAAACTTCCAAACCTGTTTTCCCCAATGCATGACTTTATCAGGCAATGACATTTGGTTTGGATACCAGTAGTCCAAAATATCTTCGAGCGGAATCGATACTTGTGACCCCGTCATATCCTCGACAATCAAGGCATAGTCAGAGAGCTGAAGTCGTAAACCATCAAGTTGCAAATCTAACGTCGCAAGCGCTTTTTCTATCTGCTCTTTTTTCGTCTGGTTTTCGTTTAAGAAGCTTTCTGTCAGCATGTCATTCAATTCATGCTTGCGCTTTTCTAATCGCAACTGCTCTAGCTTCCAACCAAGCTCTTTAAGCTGATCGACCACCAAAGAATCAATCTCATGGCGCAGAGTTTCTGCATCATCAAGCTTTTTATTTAGTACCGATTGAATATCACTGGTGTATATATTATCACCATCTTGAAACGCCACCAGCTTACCAAAGAAATAACCACCGCTACTGCGCTCTATCACCGCCCACTCTTTTGGCATCGTGGGCTCATCCAACTGCATTTGCAATACGGAGATAAAATCGGCGGGATACAACTCTCGGTTAGCGATTTTGATACTGAGTCGCGTGGCAAAATCTTCATCGTCTTCTAACTGTTGTGCTGCGCTTTCAGGCAAATAACTCTTCGGTACAAAGCTGCGCTCATACACTTGACCAATCAGAATAGTATTTTCATGTAGCACTTCGCCTTGTACAGGAGTCAGCGCTGCAACATTCCACTGATACAAAGGCGCTGGCCAAAAGTAAGTCAGGCCTTTCCAGCCGATAAGGAGTAACAACCCTAATACCGACAACAAACTGATGCTGACTGCACCGCCTGTTAGCCATATCCACGGTGCGCCAGAACGAATCCAATTTAACACGTTATTACTCGCTCTTTATTCAAACCATTATTACAACGCACGGTACTTATCTCTCAGTCTCTGACGAACCCACTCCGCAAGCGCGTTTACTGCAAACGTAAACACAAATAAAATCAATGCAGCTAGGAACAGCAGGCGATAATGCGAACTTCCAACTTCCGACTCTGGCAACTCAACGGCGATGGTCGCCGACAGGCTGCGCAATCCTTCCAAAATATTCCAATCCATTAATGGCGTATTGCCCGTTGCCATTAACACAATCATGGTTTCGCCAACAGCGCGTCCCAGGCCCATCATAATGGCAGAAAAAATACCTGGGCTTGCAGTAAGCAAGACAACATAGATTAAAGTTTGCCAAGGCGTGGCCCCTAATGCCAAAGAGCCATCCGATAAATGCTTCGGTACAGAGAAAATGGCATCTTCGGCAATGGTAAAAATCGTCGGGATAACAGCAAACCCCATCGCTAACCCCACCACCAATGCATTGCGTTGATCGTAACCAATACCATGCTCGGTTAAGAATAAGCGCATATCGCCACCAAAGAACGTCTGCTCAATCGTAGGCGAAATCCACACTCCAAGCCCAATCAGTACCAATATGACAGGCATGAGCACTAAAGCATGCCAACCATTAGGCAGACGATTCCGCAAAGGTTGCGGTATTAATGCCCATAGCCCGCCCATAATCATGGTGCTCAAGGGCAAAACAAACAGCATAACGACGATCGTAATCAAATGATCTTCGACAATAGGCGCGAACCACAATCCCGCTAGGAAACCTATGATCACCGTCGGCAGTGCTTCCATTAGCTCAATCGACGGTTTTACTACACGACGCATGCGTGGCGACATAAAGTAAGCCGTATAAATAGCACCTAGCACTGCGAGCGGTACTGAAAACAGCATCGCAAACATCGCCGCTTTTATCGTTCCAAACGCAATAGGTACTAGGCTGAACTTAGCCTCAAAGTTATCGCTCGCCGAAGTCGATTGCCACACAAATTCAGGCTCAGGATACCCTTCGTACCACACTTCTTGCCATAATGAAGACAATGAAATTTCCGGATAGGCATTGTCCACTTCCGCAACATTTAACGCATTATTTTGCCAAGTGATTAAGTAGCGTTCATTGTTAGACATTGCTGCGATTGCGGGCGCTTGATTGTACGCACGCTTAAACAACACCAGTTTTTCACTGGTTGTATAATGGCTTTGCAGCGTGCCGTTGGTGTAAAAGCTATAAAATCCTTTTCGATGAGAATCCGGCAACAAATACTTAAGCTCTGATGCCAATTTAAAATCACGAATATGCGTTAACGTGCGTTTTTCTTCTTGCAGCGTATCAAACCATTGCGACACCCGACCATCGTTGTGCGTCACCAAAAGCGAGTAAGCACCAGCCAATAAGTCTATCGTACGAACGGAATGCTTCTTATCACCTTGAGTGAGATCGACCACCTCTCGCACAGCAAATTTACGTGCGGTTTTCTTTAACACGATCAACTCAGAGCCATCGCGCAAATAAAGCGTTTCACCGTCAGGTGTCAACAACATTTGCTGAGGCGTATTAAAGCCTGAAGAGAACGTAAAATCGATCGTTGTAGGAGGCGTACCCAAAGACGAAGCCACTTGCCAGCGAGCTTTCACTTCACCGCTTTGCGTCTGCCAAACAACCGTTGGTAAGGGCGTCGAAGCTGCAAATACAAACTGAGTCACAGGATCTTGAGGCGTACTTAGTGTCAGATCCATGCTGGTGTCTAGCTCAATCACTTCCGGAGGACGTGTATTTTCTCTAAATGTGGCATTAAATTCTGGCTTGAAAAGGTTCGCTTTACCCTGCCCATCAACAAATCCATACCAACCTAGCCCAGGAGCAGATTGAGAGAAAGCGACGGGTTTCTGGACTATTTGCTGTGTATACACCGCAGGTTTCGTAGGATCGTCCATCGACAAATATTGAATCTCACCACTTTGGGTTAGAACGAACGCGAGCTGAGCGTAATCATCCACTGAAATCGCAAGTGGTGTTTCAATATGAGTGGCTCGAATGGCTTGGTTGGTTTTGATCTCCGCATCAGAAAAAAGCGGAATGATCACCATGGCGAGGTAGACAAAGATCAAAATAAGCGCCGCGAGTACGCCGACACCACCGGATGTCACTGCAAGTCGAACTAAACGATCTTTTATCAGTCGTTTCTTATCTTTTTCCTGCAATGAAAACTCGGCTTGTGCCATTTAAATCTCTACCTTTTTTGACTTAGTACTAGAATATGTCGTTAAGATGACAATTATATTACAGATCACATTAAACACCTGAAAAGAATACAACTCTTATGCAATGCGTGGTATGAAATAAATCTGTAATGAAAATCTCATAATGTTCTCACTCATCCATTTTTCCAAGATGAGTACGTAATACTTCACTTTTGGCTAGGTAAGGTTATGAGCGCAGAAAAACTATATATAGAAAAAGAACTGAGTTGGTTGTCTTTCAACGAACGAGTATTACAAGAAGCTGCCGATAAAACCGTCCCTTTGATCGAACGTATTCGCTTTCTTGGGATCTTTTCCAACAATTTAGATGAATTTTACAAAGTACGCTTTGCGGACGTGAAGCGCAGAATCCTAATCAGCCAAGAGCGCGGTGGCAGTGATAGCCCTAAACGACTGTTAACCAAAATGCAGTCGAAAGCACTAAAGCTTAACGAACAATTTGATGAGCTTTACAGCGAGTTGATTCGAGAAATGGCGCGACGTCGCATTTTCTTGGTCAACGAGCAACAACTGGATGAATCGCAACAAAAGTGGATCGCGAAATACTTCCGTAGAGAGGTAATGCCGCATATCACTCCCCTCCTAATGAAAGACGAGATCGATGTTCTGCAATTTCTCAAAGACGAGTACGCTTACATCGCCGTAGAACTGCGTAAAGAAGAACATTACCAGTACGCTCTGATCGAAATTCCGACCGATCACCTTCCCCGCTTTGTGATGGTACCAGAACAGAAAGGAAAGCGTCGAAAAACCATCATCTTACTTGATAATATTATCCGCCACTGTTTGGACGAGCTGTTCAAAGGCTTTTTTGATTATGATGAGCTTAGCGGCTATGCGATGAAAATGACGCGTGACGCTGAATACGATTTACGCAATGAAATTGAGTACAGCTTGCTTGAACAAATGTCAGAGGGTGTCAATCAGCGACTGACAGCAAAGCCCGTTCGCTTCGTCTACGAACGCGATATGCCGCCTCAAATGTTAGAGTTTCTGTGTAACAAACTTAATATCTCTAACTACGATAACCTTATCCCCGGCGGACGCTATCACAACTTTAAAGACTTCATCGGCTTTCCAAATGTTGGACGAGAGTATCTTGAAAATAAACCTCTCCCGCCAATGAAATGTGCCGATTTCGAAGGTTATGCCAACAGCTTTGACGCGATTAAAGCGAAAGATATTCTGCTCTATTATCCCTACCACACTTTTGACCACATTAGTGAGTTAGTGCGCCAAGCCTCCTTCGATCCCAAAGTACTTAGTATCAAGATTAACATTTATCGCGTCGCGAAAGATTCTCGCTTGATGAACTCTTTAATTGATGCAGTGCACAACGGCAAAAATGTCACTGTGGTCGTCGAACTGCAAGCTCGCTTTGATGAAGAAGCCAATATCGAATGGTCAAAAGTATTAACCGAAGCGGGTGTGCACGTCATCTTTGGTGCGCCTGGTCTTAAGATTCACTCAAAGCTACTGATGATTAGCCGCCGCGAAGGTGAAGAAATTATTCGCTACGCACACATCGGCACAGGCAACTTCCATGAGAAGACGGCACGAATTTATACCGACTTCTCCCTGCTTACGGCAGATCAAGAAATCACTAATGAAGTCCGTAATGTCTTCGGTTACATTGAGAATCCATACCGACCAGTGAAGTTCAATCACCTTATGGTATCTCCTCGTAATTCTCGAACCCAAATCTACCGCTTAATCGATAATGAAATTGCGAATGCCAAGCTAGGGAAAAAAGCCGCTCTTACGATCAAGGTCAATAACCTAGTTGATAAAGGCATCGTCAATAAGCTTTATGGAGCAAGTACTTCCGGTGTAAAAATAAACATGATCATTCGAGGCATGTGCTCATTAGTACCGGGCATTGAGGGGATCAGCGACAATATTCGCATCATCAGTATTGTTGACCGCTTTCTTGAGCACCCTCGCGTGGTGATCACCCACAATGATGGCGATCCGCAAGTTTATATCTCCTCCGCAGACTGGATGACAAGAAATATTGATCACCGTATCGAGGTAGCAGTACCAGTCCGTGATCCACGTTTGAAACAGAGAATTATTGATATAACGAATATCCATTTTACCGATACAGTAAAGGCTCGTTTAATAGATAAAGAAATGAGTAACGCTTACGTACCACGAGGTAATCGCAAAAAAGTTCGCTCTCAAATCGCTATCTATGACTATCTTAAAAATATAGAAAAGCAAACTAGAAAACAAAATTCAGATGCCTCAAATACTTGAACAAGATACTCGCTACATTGCCGCGATAGACCTCGGCTCAAACAGTTTCCATATGGTGGTGGCCAAAGTTGTCGGCAGTGACCTACAACTGGTTAGTCGTCATAAACAACGTGTTCGCTTAGCATCAGGACTCGACAGTGAATTGAACTTAAGTCACGCCGCAATGGAGCGTGCGCTAGAATGCTTAGCCATGTTCGCTGAGAGGCTGCAAGGGCTTGATGAGTCAAATGTACGTATCGCCGCCACACACACACTAAGACGCGCTAAAAATGCCCACCTTTTCATTGAGCGTGCGAAAGAAGTGATGCCTTTCCCGATAGAAATTATCCCTGGAGAAGAAGAAGCCCGCCTGATTTACTTAGGCGTCGCGCACACTCAAGTAGAATCCAACTCCAAACTAGTCATCGATATCGGAGGCGGCAGTACCGAGATGATTATTGGACAAGAATTTGAGCCTGAGCTTCTCAACAGTAAACAGATGGGATGCGTCAGTTTTACAGAGCAATACTTTAAAAACGGCAAACTGTCAGGAAAAAACTTCAGCAAGGCGATGTTAGCGGCCGAACAAAAACTCGAGTCCATCGCTTCAACATATCGTAAAAAGGGCTGGGATATTGCTCTCGGCTCATCAGGAACCATCAAAGCGATTCAAGAAGTGCTAGTAGGATTAGGTTTTGAAGATGGCCTGATCACAGCGAGTCGACTGGATACACTTATCGAAACTCTGTGTAAATTTGATTCCATTGAAGATATTGAACTGGCGGGTCTAACAGAAGAACGTAAACCCGTATTCGCAGCAGGCGTAGCGATTTTGTCCGCGATTTTCAAAGCGCTTCGCATTGAGCAAATGTTTTTCTCCGATGGTGCTCTACGCGAAGGCCTGTTGTACGAAATGGAAGAGCGTTTTGCGCGCTCCGATATTCGTATGCGCACCACAGAAAATTTAGCCAACAAGCACCGGGTCGACTTAGAGCATGCCGCTCGTGTGAAGGGGCATGCACGTGAGATGTTATGTCAGGTACGCTCTGAACTAGGCATTAAGAAAAAGAGTGAGTTATTTGACTTACTAGAGTGGGCAGCGTTGCTTCATGAAGTCGGATTAAGTATCAACTTGCGTAGTTTCCATCGCCACTCTTTTTATATTCTGTTGCACTCCACCCTACAAGGCTTCAACCGTGAGCAGCAATTAGTGCTCGCAACATTAGCTCGCTTCCAGCGTAAAGCGCTCAAATTGCAAGAACTACCAGATTTCAATCTCTATAAACAGAGTGACGTTATAAGCCTCATCAAAATATTACGACTTTCTATCGTATTAAATGGGCAGCGTAATGAAGATCCATTGCCTGATATCACCTTATCTATCAAAAATGACGAATGGATTCTCACCTGCACAGATGAAGCATGGCTAGAAAACAATAAATTACTTCACGCGGATTTACAGGAAGAACAAGAACGTTGGGACAGCGCGAAGTGGACACTCACTTTCTGATCTCGTACTCTTCATACCTAAATAAAAAGTCGGCTTACAGGCCGACTTTTTTTAACTCTTCTTCTGCAAAGTCTGCCGTAATGGGCACATAACCATCTTTCTCAACCAACGCTTGTCCCTGAGCAGAAAAGATAAAGCGAATAAACTCAGCTTCAATTGGTGTTAATGGGTAATCAGGATGCTTATTCACGTAAACATATAAGTAACGTGATAGTGGGTACTTACCGCTAACAATATGTTCTCGCGTTGGAGTCACATAGTCATTTCCCATTTTAGCTACAGGGACTAAGCGCACGCCTGCCACTCGATAACCGACACCGGAATAACCAATTCCACTGATGGTTGACGCTACAGCTTGCACAACTGACGCGGAGCCTGGCTGCTCGTTAACTCGGGTCTTGAAATCGCCGCCACACAAGGCATTGCTTTTGAAGTAACCGTAAGTTCCAGAAACGGAGTTACGACCAAACAACTGGACGTTTCGCTTTGCCCACTGTGATTCAAGACCGAGTTGCTGCCAGTTTGTGACAAATTGACTTTCACCACAGCGCAGCGTGGCAGAAAACAAAGCATCTAACTGACTAAAGTTAAGCCCTTGAATTGGATTATCTTGATGAACAAAAATACCGATTGCATCGATGGCGACCCTGAGCGCAGTTGGCTTGTAGCCATGTTCACGTTCAAACGCTTCAACCTCTCTTAAACGCATAGGGCGGCTCATGGGACCAAACTGAGCTGTTTGTTCGGTCAATGCTGGGGGGGCAGTAGAAGAGCCAGATGCTTGGACTTGCGCATTAATATTCGGGTAAATGGATTTAAACTCTTCAACCCAAAGCGTTGTCATACCCGCAAGTGTATCGGAGCCAACAGAGAGCAAGTTCCCGACAATCCCCGTCGTTTTATGATAACTCGGCAATGGTTTATCTTGAGCGCCAGCCATACAGGAACAAACAAGCGCGAATAAACTGAATGTTTTTGCCAATCGTAACGCCATTATTTCACCACCAAACGCTCAGGCAATACGAAAGAAAACTTACTGCCCACGCCTACTTCACTGTGAATTTCTAAATGAGAGTCATGGTGACTCAGCGCGTGTTTTACAATGGCTAGCCCTAAACCACTTCCTCCAGTATCACGTGATCTTGCTTTATCTACTCGATAAAAACGCTCGGTAAGTCGGTGTAGGTGCTGAGGTTCAATACCATCACCGCTATCTTCCACCTCTAAGCATGCGCCTTGAGAGGTCTGGAACCAACGAACATTAATGTTCGCACCAGGTGGTGTGTATTTGACGGCGTTATAAACGAGGTTAGAGATAGCACTACGTAACTGGTCATCATCGCCCAACACGCGTAGGCTTGCATCAACATCAAATTTCAATTTATGTTGGTTTTCCCCACTAAGGCTAACCGCCTCTTTTTCTAACACTTCAAGCATCGCGGGCACATTCACGACTTCCTCAAGCTCATGCATAGGTGCCGCTTCAATTTTAGATAGTGTCAGTAGTTGGTTCACCAAACTGTTCATGCGGTTAAGCTGCTCCGTCATGACACCATGAGCTTTGCTCCACATTGGACCCACGACCATATCAGGGTCTTCTGTCATCTCAAGATAACCTTGTAGCACCGTCATTGGTGTACGCAGTTCATGAGATACGTTGGCAAAGAAGTTGCGACGCATTCCCTCAAGTTGTTTTAACTGGCTAACATCACGCACCACCATCAAATGTTCACCTTCGGTATACGGTACGATACGTAGTTCTAGCATGCGTTCGACATTGAGTGGTGAACGCATTTCTAATGGCTCTGAAAAGTCTTTCTTGTTGAGGTACTTGATAAAATCAGGTGTACGAATGAGATTGGAGATAGGTTGACCTGAATCTTCTGGCCAATGGAAGCCCAGTAAGTGCTGAGCCAGCTTGTTGCACCAAACAATATTTCCTTCAGCACGGAATACCACTACCGCATCGGGTAGCGATTCTGCACCATTTCGGAATCGACGAATAAGATTAGTAAGTTCTTTTCGTTTGCGGCGTTGGCGCTGTTGTAAGCGATACAACCCATTGAACAAAGATTCCCAGTTACCGCTACCTGACGGTGGCGTGAGGCGTTTTTCATCCCATAACCAAGAAGATAAACGTACTTGGTTATGCAAATGCCACACAAGCTGCAATGCCGTAGCAGCCAAAAGCAACCACGGCATATAACCGAATATCCAACCTACTATCACCCATGGGGTGTAAAAAAAAGCCAGCTCCCAGGCCAGCTTTTTCCACGTTAATCTTTCAACCACTCATAACTCCAGAAATGGTACCGATAAGCTGCGTGTTAATTTATGCTTTCGTCGAGAAGCGGTATCCAGCACCACGAACAGTTTGGATCAGCTTATCATGCCCTGCAGCTTCCAATGCTTTACGCAGGCGGCGAATGTGAACATCGACCGTACGGTCTTCGACATACACGTTAGTGCCCCAAACATTGTTTAATAGCTGCTCACGGCTGTATACGCGTTCTTGATGCGTCATGAAAAAATGAAGCATCTTAAATTCTGTTGGACCCATGTCTAATGGCGCATCATTAGCCGTAACACGGTGCGATACAGGGTCAAGCTTCAATCCCTGTACATCAATTACATCTTCTAGTGCAGTCGGGGTAACGCGACGAATCACCGCTTTTAAGCGTGCAACCAACTCTTTAGGAGAGAATGGCTTGGTAATGTAGTCATCCGCACCGACTTCTAAACCGCGCACTTTATCTTCTTCTTCACCACGAGCGGTAAGCATCACAACTGGAATGTTGCGCGTTAATTCCTCTCGCTTCATATGTTTGATGAAGTTAATGCCACTACCGCCTGGTAACATCCAATCCAGTAAAACTAAATCAGGGAAGGGTTCAGCCAGTTTGGTTACTGCAGTATCATAATCTTCCGCTTCTACCGCTTGGTAACCTTTCTGCTCAAGTACGAAGCACAGCATTTCGCGAATAGGAGCTTCGTCTTCAACAACCAGAATCCTTCTAGACATAATTGAGTAACCTTATGTTCGTTGAGCTAATGAATTTAAGAGACAAAGCGCCTCTCTATGCATAAGCATTATCACTACCAATTATGACACTTTTGTGACCTTTGAAAACAAATTTTCATATAACTTTCTTTTGAGGTTCATTCGGATATTTTTCATTTCTATTAAGACATCAGCACAAAAATTCCCTATGATTAGTCCCTTGTCATCAAGCCTAGAGAAGATTTATGTGGTTTAAAAACTGTCTGGTATACCGCGTTAACCGCGAGGTTACTTTTAACGCCGAACAACTAGAAACTCAGCTGTCTGAATTCCGATTCACCCCGTGTGGCAGTCAAGACAAACAGAAATTTGGCTGGGTCAGTGCAATGGGTAGACATGGCGATATGATGACTCACGTGTCAGAAAACCGCATTCTGATTTGCGCCAAGAAAGAAGAGAAAATGCTACCTGCCTCTGTGATCAAAGAATCATTGAATGCAAAAGTAGAAGCAATGGAAGCGCAAGAAGGTCGTCCTCTGAAGAAGAAAGAGAAAGACAACCTGAAAGATGACATCGTAATGGATTTACTGCCGCGCGCATTCAGCCGCAGCAGCCACACTCACGTGCTCATCATGCCAAAAGAAGGTTTTATCCTTGTTGATGCAAGCAGCTATAAAAAAGCAGAAGATGTATTAGCATTGCTTCGTAAAACCATGGGTAGTCTACCTGTTGTTCCTGCTATTCCAGAAGTGGCGATTGAAACTACGCTAACCGAGTGGGTGAAAAGCGGTGACACACCTCAAGGTATCAGCATGATGGACGAAGCTGAGCTAAAATCCGTACTTGAAGAAGGTGGTGTGATTCGCTGTAAGAAGCAAGAGCTAACCACTGATGAAATCCGCAACCACATCGCTGCGGATAAAGTCGTGACGAAACTTGCGCTTAATTGGCAAGATCGTATTGAGTTCATTATGACGGAAGATGCGGGCATCAAACGTCTAAAATTCTCTGATGAATTGAAAGATCAAAACGATGATATTCCACGTGAAGATCAAGCAGCTCGATTTGATGCAGACTTCTCTCTAATGTGTGGAGAGTTCAGTGCTTTCCTTCCCAACCTATACGACGCGCTAGGCGGCTTACCGAATCCTAACGCATAATATTGTATAAAGGTTAACCATAACGCCCTAATGCCGATCAGTTAAGACTTTAATCGGCAGATCAGTTGAATGATCCTACCAACATGTAACAATCCGATAGACCC
>NZ_JAWPOP010000367.1:0-760 GCF_033344345.1 Vibrio sp. 1978 | reverse complement strand
TTTGTCCATAAACTTAGCAACCCTATTTATGGGATAACCCACCTGCTCTGGCTATAACAACAAGTAGATTTAGTTTGCTGACCAAAAGTTGGAGTTGTCATGGACACAATAAATACACATCAGCAGCATGTAATTGGTTTGGACTTCGGATCGGACTCCGTACGTGCGCTTATTGTTAATGCCGAAACAGGCCAGGAAGTTTCCTCGTCTGTGGTGTACTACTCACGATGGATGAAGGGGCTATATTGCCAACCCGCGCAATCGCAATTCAGACATCACCCGCAAGATTATTTGGATGCAATGACCAGCGCAATCCAAGAGGTACTGGCGACAGTGCCACAGACTCTGGCCGATTCTGTTGTCGGCATAGGCGTCGACACAACAGGCTCAACCCCAGCTCCAATAGATGAAAACGGCACTGTTTTAGCGCTGCTTCCTGAGTTTGAGCACAACCCAAATGCAATGTTCGTCCTCTGGAAAGATCACACATCCGTAGCCAAAGCAGATCGAATTAATGAACTCGCCCATTCGGGAAAATTCACCGATTACACGCGTTACGTCGGCGGTGTGTACTCTTCAGAATGGTTTTGGGCAAAAGCGGCTTGGGTCAGCGAACAAGATGAACAAGTTGCAAAACGTGCTTTCAGCTGGGTCGAGCTGTGTGATTGGATCCCAGCAATTTTGGCTGATACTCAACATCCACAAAAACTGCGTCGTGGTATCTGCGCTGCGGGACACAAAGCGATGTGGCATGAAAGCT
>NZ_JAWPOP010000366.1:0-762 GCF_033344345.1 Vibrio sp. 1978 | reverse complement strand
TATTGGATTAATTGTCGCGATATTAGGTAGCTTTTTTGCGCTGTAATCATTTGTATAACAAAGCATTTAAGAGTGATTCGCAACGCTTGGCAGTTTCGCTTCGCTCAAGTATAGCCAAGCGTCGCTCACACCTTAATGCGGCGTTAGTTTGCAAGAGGAAAAACGTAGCTATATCGCAAGATCTAGCGGTAAAAGTTCAAAGACAAAGTTGTGGTTTTGGATATCAAGTTCAGCGTTAACGACCTCGGTTAGAAATCCAAAAGTGGCATCTTTTCAACGGTTGATTTGTTCTTGGGTGCGGCGACTTTGGGGTTAATTGAGTCGAACTTTTTTGCTGAAACTCTGCTCGTTGAGTTTGTTGGTACAAAAGCCGATTTATTCGCTGAAATAGCGTTTTCTTTGGTGTGGAAAGTTCACGTGGTTTCAGTAACTTTGTTGAAAGTCCGCACTGTGAGATTAGCTTTCCAAAGGTGTTTTTTGGTGTTGTCAGTCCGTTTTCTGCGGCGCTGTATGTTCCAAGTGGTTTCAGTGACAGGCGCTTTGAAACTGCGCCTGATTTGAGTTTCTTAAAACACGTAAAGCTAGTGTTGGCAAAGCGGCAATTAACTTCAAATCAAAGCTTTAGGTTTGGCAACTAACAAAGCATTCAAGAGGGATTCACAACGCTCGGCAGTTTTAGTTTGAATTAGCTTTAGTGTTTACGGCACAATGGTTTAGGTTAGGTGGTGGCGTTGTTCACCCCTTAATGCGGCGTTATATTTA
>NZ_JAWPOP010000365.1:0-763 GCF_033344345.1 Vibrio sp. 1978 | reverse complement strand
ATAGGATGCTGAATCAGCCAAGAAATACCTCCCCAAAGCGCGTTGCGCTCTAGAGAGTAAAAACAGAATAAAAAAGGAAACATTATGACAATTACCATGTTCGGCATTCCAAACTGCGACACCATCAAAAAAGCAAAGAAATGGTTGGAAGCTGAAAACATTACGTTTGATTTTCACGACTACCGCAAACAAGGTATTGATGCTCAAATGGTGACTGAATTTTGTCAGGCGCTAGGCTGGGAACAAGTTCTCAACAAACGTGGCACCACATTCCGCCAACTGACTCAAGAACAAAAAGACACGCTTAACGAAGAAAATGCTATTGCGCTGCTGGTTGACAACCCAGCGATGATTAAGCGCCCAATTCTGAACGTAGACGGCCAACTCCATATCGGTTTCAAAGCAGACCAATACGCTACGATTTTTAATTCATAAATGTAAGGAAGACTCAAGGATGACAGACAGTCCAGTACTGGCACTTGCAAAAGACCTGATCAGCCGCCAGTCCGTAACACCTGAAGATGCAGGTTGTCAGGACCTAATGATCGAGCGTTTAAAAGCGCTCGGTTTTGAAATTGAAGTTATGGTGTTTGAAGACACCACCAACTTTTGGGCGCGTCGCGGTAACGAAGCACCATTGTTTGCTTTCGCAGGTCACACAGATGTCGTACCCGCAGGCAAGCTAGAACAATGGGATACACCACCGTTCGAGCAAACCATCATCGATGGCTACCTTCATGGTCGTGGTGCGGCCGATATGAAA
>NZ_JAWPOP010000364.1:0-763 GCF_033344345.1 Vibrio sp. 1978 | reverse complement strand
TATTTCGACGGTGAAGGTGGTGTGACATATATGAATGACGTCGTCACCATCACTCAAGAAGTTAAAGTTCGCGGCAAAATGGTCACCCAATCGATAGACATAGAATGTCGACATCAATTGGGAAGTGAGTATTTAGATGTCGACCCTACTTCTCTGCCTGATGGAGAAACCATACAGCTATTTCCATTTGCCAACACACCTAACTCCGGTGGGGTTTACAAAGCTTGGGTATCCACAGCAGCGAGCGTAAAAGCCGCTTGGGAAGGTACTGACCTGTATGGCGAAGAAACGGGTGAAAACTGTGCCGGGTTCTTTGGATTTATCCCTCGATTCTCGAAAACAGATAACTTCAAAGCGAAGACTGCAGAGCCAGAACCGCCAAACTTTGATATTGCTTTTCGTGCGTTCCACGACAGAAACCTGAACTGCCAATATGATCCTATCATCGATGAAGTTATTCCTAATTGGGAGTTCGGTATTCGTGACTTAGCGATGGAAATGGGTGGTATGCGTAATACTAAACTTTCCAATGATTCTCCTGACGAGCCAATCACGTTTAGTGTTTTTGGGGTTGAAGACCATCAATGGAGCTTAGACCAATTCATGTGGTGGGCGAAAAAAGTTGGCTTTACCGCAATGAACACCCCATTCACTCACTTCACAACCTTCGCAGATTTAAGAGACTTTGCACCGACGTTCGAAGATGGCGATCTGCATATAGGCTTTGCAAACGCTCTAGCATGTCAAACCAACTTCGACGAAA
>NZ_JAWPOP010000363.1:0-764 GCF_033344345.1 Vibrio sp. 1978 | reverse complement strand
TTGTTGAAAGCCTGCAGGGCATCATCAAGAGCGTGACTCAAGTTGGTGAAGAAGTCGTCGCAGAAACCAACAACATGTCGCAACGCGCCTCTCAAGTCGACGAACTCGCTGGCGGTCAACGTGAAGAAACCGAGCAAGTTGCCGCAGCGATGACGGAAATGACAGCCACCGCGCATGAGATTTCGAACAACGCTAACCAAGCAGCAGAATCAGCACGACACGCCGATGAAAACGCTCAACAAGCGAAACACATCGTCGATTCCGCTGCGAATTCTGTCGAAGAGCTGGCAAGCGAAGTTTCAGAGGCGAGCACTGTGATTGCCCGTTTAGAGAGCGACGTTCAAAACATCTCATCATCTTTAGAAGTGATTCAAGATATTGCCGAGCAAACTAATTTGCTTGCGCTAAATGCCGCGATTGAAGCTGCGCGAGCTGGCGATCAAGGACGTGGATTCGCGGTAGTAGCAGATGAAGTCCGCAAGCTGGCAAGCCGCACTCAAGACAGCACGGGCGATATCCATAAAATGATTGAGCAACTAAAATCTGGCTCAGATGCCGCTGTACGTGCGATGGAATCAAGCCAAGCGCGCGGTGAAGCAACGGTAGAAGAGGCGCGCGCCGCCTCGGTTGCGTTGCAAGACATTCAAGCAGCGATTGCCAACATTATGGACATGAACACGCTGATCGCCACTGCAACCGAAGAACAGAGTCAAGTGGGACAAGAAATCTCTCAACGTGTTGAGGTCATTTCGCAGCAAAGTAGT
>NZ_JAWPOP010000362.1:0-765 GCF_033344345.1 Vibrio sp. 1978 | reverse complement strand
TGCCGTAATCGAAGATTTGCTCGCAGATGGGCTTATCCATCTCCCAATCCACAGAGTCATGTCGCCATGAAGCATCCGGCCCCCAATTCAGGATGGTGCTCATGATCCGGATGTAGTTCACCGCCGTCATTGTGCGGGGACGCAGACCAACGGTTTGAAGCGATGATTCGACCTTCGTGCGAAGCTGTGCGAGCTGCTGGAGTTCGCTTTCAGTCGGGTTATTGTTCTTGATGGGGACTTTGCACGTAACGAACAGCTTGAGGTCTTGGATCAAGCCATTGTCGTAGATACCTTTGTTGGTCTTGGCAAATATGCGTTCTGTCGTGTGGTGCTGGAGGAAGTTAATCCGTTCCTTGATGACAGATGTCAGCAGCTCGTGACGGAAGCCATCACGCAACCCCATCATCCGGTACATCTCCTGATTGATGTCCGGGGAGCGGAACAGAACAAACTGGAGCGTAGTCTTCGACGGGAACTCCTGATTCAGGAAACCGTTCATTCGCTCCTGAACTTTTTCATCGGCACCACACAGGGGCTCACACATGAAACCAAAGCCTGCACTGTGGTCATCCATAAGGAAGACATGATCGTCTTCGTCATAGGCCAGGACAGGAATAATCCCGGCAGCTCGCAAGTGCTCCGGGATCAACGTTTCTTCGAGTTTCTTTTTGATGGTTACGATCATTCAACACTCTCCAACCATGATTTCAGGTTCTTCGGACGTCCTTTGCTGACACGACCATCCGGAGCAACCACGAACGGAAC
>NZ_JAWPOP010000361.1:0-765 GCF_033344345.1 Vibrio sp. 1978 | reverse complement strand
GGGCCGTTCAATATGTGGCGGGCAGTGCATTAACTACGGTCGATGCGAACTCTCTGGTGGTGGATAACGATATTGACTACAACATCGACCTAGCACCAAATGACAGCATTACGTTGTACGTGATTGGTTTAGTGAATGCACAAGCAACTGGTGACATCGTTAACCCAGCCACACTCAACTACAACGGCAAAGATATTCTCGCAACTGCAACGCTAAAACCTTATCCGGGCGATGTCGTTATCGAAAAGTCCGCTGACGAACGATATTACCAGCCGGGAGAGTTCTCGACATTCCGAGTCAAGGTCACGAACAATGGTTCTGGTTTTGCTGCGGATGTCAAAGTGGAGGATTTGATTTCTGCATTAGAGGTTGAAACGTCTGGTGGCGCAATGGAAGCGGCATTCAACGATTGGACTATCGTGACCAGCAAAGGTGACCTTCGCACCAATATCGAGACCTTACCGGGACCAAATTCGGACATCGCGACCAATCTCGATATTGCTCCAGGAGATACGGTTGAATTTGCTATTACAGGCACAGTGAACAGCCGAGCGGTTGCCAACATTATTAACACAGCAACGGCTGAGTTTGCAGGTGCAACGGCAGAAGCAACCGCAACCTTAGAAACGCTGCCTGAAGAAGTGTGGATTGAGAAAACAGCCGAATCTCCAATGTATATTCCGGGAGAAGATGCGGTATTCCACGTTCGTGTTTACAACGGCACTGATGGTTTCGATAACGACATCGTGTTAGAAGATATTTTGT
>NZ_JAWPOP010000360.1:0-767 GCF_033344345.1 Vibrio sp. 1978 | reverse complement strand
CTTGTCCAGCAACTCACCCCCCATATGATAGGTGACCAATGAGCGCATTAGTCAGTGTAAAAAACGTCTCCAAGCAGTACCGTCAACAAGGAGAGGCGCTTCATGATGTGAGTTTTGACTTGCATGCTGGTCAAGTGCTTGGTTTACTCGGCCACAATGGCGCGGGTAAGTCGACGCTTATTAACGCCCTACTCGGCGCCCACGACTACGAAGGGACTATTCGCATCAATGGCTTCGAGCCCATGATGCAGCGTGACAAGATCATGCAGAATTTGTCGTACATCTCAGATGTGAATGTTTTGCCAGATTGGATGACGGTCTCTCAGCTTCTGAGTTATACCGAAGGGGTTCACCCGGGTTTCAATCGCAGCAAAGCAGATGCGCTGCTCCGTCAAACCGACATCAAACCTCGTGCGAAAATCAGAGCCCTTTCGAAAGGGATGAAAGTGCAATTGCACCTTGCCATTGTTATCGCAACCAATACACAAATCCTGATTTTGGATGAACCAACTCTTGGTTTGGATTTGGTTTACCGCGACACCTTCTACCGTCATTTACTGGAATGGTTTCACGATGGTGAACGCGTTCTGATCATCACCAGCCATGAAGTTTCCGAGATCGAGCATCTGTTAACCGATGTGTTGATTCTTAAACACGGTCGCCCGGTGCTGCAAACCTCAATGGACAGCATCAGTGAAGACTACTTTATTCTCGATGCCAATGACGAACACCGTGCGCAAATTGAAGCGATGCACCCACTCTCTTCT
>NZ_JAWPOP010000359.1:0-768 GCF_033344345.1 Vibrio sp. 1978 | reverse complement strand
CATTCTTTGCCGAGCTAAAACAATTTATGCCGGCGTATTTAACCCTCATTGAAGGCGGCCAAATTATTTCCGTATGCGGCTTTCGCATCGCCGAAGATGAGCCCTTGTTCCTTGAACAGTATTTAGAAGACGACGCCCAAAAGCTGGTTTCTAACGTATTTAACTGCGACGTAAAACGTTCGAACTTAGTGGAGTTCGGTCACTTGGCATCTTTCGCTAAGGGCATGTCGTCTCTGCACTTCTACCTCATCGCAGAAATGCTGGTCAACCTCGGTTTTGAATGGTGCATCTTCACCGCGACAGATCCACTTCACGCCATGATGGCGCGCCTAGGATTGGAGCCTCATATCATCGCGCAGGCCGATCAAAACAAAGTCCCCGATGCCGAGTCCACTTGGGGGTCGTACTACGAACATCAACCGCGTGTGTTAGCTGGCAATTTGCAAAAAGGACTAGAGCGTCTTCGATTAGTCCAAGAAAGAAAACGCAAACAAGCCTAGATAGAAAAGTAAACGTCGTTAAAAACGCAAACACAACCACAACAACTTGGTTAAACACAACGCCAGAATATAGGTGATGTATGAATATTCTCCTCGATGCCATTACAAAATGGGCAAAAACGACACCAGATCGAGTAGCACTTGTCGGCTACGAAGCGAATCAAACGGTTGAACTGACTTACTCTGAATTGTTAAACAAGATCGAACTCGTTGCCGCCGAGCTTATTACACAGAACATCAAAGCACTCGCGCTACGCGCAGAAAACAG
>NZ_JAWPOP010000035.1:0-49144 GCF_033344345.1 Vibrio sp. 1978 | reverse complement strand
TGTTTTACCGTGGTCAACGTGGCCGATAGTACCAACGTTAACGTGCGGTTTCGTACGTTCAAATTTTTCTTTAGACACGATCGTGTTCCTTCCTAGTTATGATTCGTCGTGATCATTATTGATCGACGACGCGCCAGAAATTGTTATTTTATGCGCCAACGCCCGTTAGCGCAATATTTGGACGCCCTGATCTCGCAAAAAGTCGTAAACTTTTTGCAGTTCAATCGTCAATTAGTAACCACGCTCTGCAATAATTTTATCTGCGAAGTTTTTCGGCACTTCAGCGTACTCGTGAAACTCCATAGAGTAAGACGCACGGCCTTGAGTTGCAGAACGTAGATCAGTTGCGTAACCGAACATTTCGGATAGTGGTACTTGAGCACGGATGATCTTAAGACCAGCCACACCTTCGTCCATGCCTTCAATGATACCGCGACGACGGTTTAGGTCACCAACAACGTCACCCATCCAGTCTTCCGGAGTGGTTACTTCGACATTCATCATAGGTTCTAGAATCACAGGTTGTGCTTCTAGTGCACCTTTCTTGAATGCCATCGAGCCAGCGATCTTAAACGCCATCTCGCTTGAGTCTACATCGTGGTAAGAACCATCAAATAGTGTAGCTTTAATATCTAGTACAGGGTAACCCGCTAGAACACCACTATTCATTTGCTCTTCGATACCTTTCGATACCGAACTGATGTATTCCTTAGGAATCACACCGCCCACGATTTCGTCTACGAATACGAAACCTTCACCAGGCTCAGAAGGCTCAAGTTTGACCCAAACATGACCGTATTGACCACGACCACCTGATTGACGAACAAACTTACCTTCAACTTCCGCTTTACCACGAATGGTTTCACGGTAAGCAACCTGAGGTTTACCAACGTTACAATCAACGCTGAATTCACGCTTCATACGATCAACGATAATGTCTAGGTGAAGTTCACCCATACCGGAGATCAGAGTCTGACCTGATTCGTCGTCCGTTTCCACGCGGAATGATGGATCTTCCGCTGCTAGTTTACCTAGCGCGATAGCCATTTTCTCTTGGTCTGCCTTAGAACGAGGCTCTACAGCAATCTGAATAACTGGTTCAGGGAACTCCATGCGCTCTAGAATCACTTTGTGGTTCTGATCACACAGTGTGTCACCTGTTGTTACGTCTTTCAGACCGATAGCAGCTGCAATATCACCAGCGCGAACTTCTTTCACTTCTTCACGCTTATTCGCATGCATCTGAACGATACGACCGAAACGCTCTTTCTTCTCTTTTACTGAGTTGTAAACAGCGTCACCCGAGTTTACAACACCGGAGTAAACACGCATGAAAGTTAGCGTGCCCACGAATGGGTCAGTCGCAATCTTAAACGCTAGCGCTGAGAAAGGTTCGTTGTCGTCAGCATGACGCTCAACTTCATTTTCTCTTTCGTCGACACCTTTAATTGCAGGTACGTCAACAGGCGATGGCAAGAACTCAACTACTGCATCCAGTACCGCTTGAACACCTTTGTTCTTAAACGCACTACCACAAGTAGCCAGTACGATTTCGTTATTTAGTGTGCGAGTACGTAGAGCTTGTTTGAGCTCAGCTTCAGTCAATTCACCTTCTTCAAGGTACTTGTCCATCAGCTCTTCGCTAGCTTCAGCAGCGGATTCAACCATGTGGTTGCGCCACTCTTCAGCAAGTTCAATCATGTCAGCTGGGATGTCTTCGTAAGTAAACGAAGTGCCTTGATCGGCATCATTCCAGTTGATCATTTTCATCTTGATAAGGTCGATGACACCTCTGAACTCATCTTCCGCACCAACGTTCAGCTGGATTGGAACAGGAGTCGCACCAAGACGATTCTTAATTTGGTTCACAACGCGTAGGAAGTCTGCGCCCGCACGGTCCATCTTGTTTACAAATACCAAACGTGGAACGTGGTATTTGTCTGCTTGACGCCATACAGTTTCAGACTGAGGTTCAACACCAGATGAGCCACAGAACACAACCACAGCACCATCAAGTACACGAAGAGAACGCTCTACTTCGATAGTAAAGTCAACGTGTCCAGGGGTATCAATGATGTTTACGCGATGCTCAGGGAACTGTGCTTCCATACCACGCCAGAATGTAGTAGTCGCAGCGGATGTGATAGTGATACCACGCTCCTGCTCCTGCTCCATCCAGTCCATGGTTGCTGCACCATCGTGAACTTCGCCGATTTTGTGAGAAAGGCCAGTGTAGAACAGAATACGCTCAGTTGTGGTTGTTTTTCCTGCATCTACGTGAGCACAGATACCGATATTACGGTATAGCTCAATAGGAGTTTTACGAGCCACGATTGTATCCTCTTACTAAGGTGTACCTTAGAGTATAGAAAAGTGCTGCGAGAGAACCTCGCAGCACAGAAGGTATTACCAACGGTAATGAGCGAACGCTTTGTTTGCGTCAGCCATGCGGTGAACGTCTTCACGTTTCTTAACCGCAGTACCTTTGTTCTCAGACGCGTCTAGCATTTCAGCAGCTAGGCGTTGAGCCATAGATTTTTCACCACGCTTGCGCGCAGCTTCAACCAACCAACGCATAGCAAGTGCGTTACGGCGAACCGGACGTACTTCTACAGGTACTTGGTAAGTTGAACCACCAACACGGCGAGATTTAACCTCTACCGCTGGGCGAACGTTTTCAAGAGCTTCTTCAAAAATAGCTAAGTGGTCTTTACCAGACTTTTCAGCCATAGCATCTAGTGCAGTGTAAACGATTTTCTCTGCAGTAGATTTTTTACCGTCAACCATTAGGATGTTAACGAATTTTGCCAGCAATTCAGATTTGAATTTTGGATCTGGAAGGATCTTACGCTGACCAATGACGCGACGACGTGGCATGGATTTATCTCCGTTGTCTTCTTCAGGTTTTATCCAAAACTTTTCAGTTTTTTCAAAAAATTAAAAATAATTTAGTGTTTGGCCTTACTTAACGGAATCCATTAAGACTTAGGACGCTTCACACCGTACTTAGAACGACCTTGTTTACGGTCATTTACGCCAGCACAGTCTAGTGCGCCGCGAACAGTGTGGTAACGCACACCTGGAAGGTCTTTAACACGACCACCACGGATTAGAACAACTGAGTGCTCTTGAAGGTTGTGACCTTCACCGCCGATGTACGATGTAACTTCGAAGCCGTTTGTCAGACGTACACGACAAACTTTACGAAGTGCTGAGTTAGGTTTTTTAGGTGTAGTAGTGTAAACACGAGTACATACACCACGTTTTTGTGGGCACGCTTCTAGTGCAGGCACGTTGCTTTTAACAACTTGCTTTGCACGTGGCTTACGTACCAACTGGTTAATAGTTGCCATTAACTAGCTCCTGATTTACTTGAAAGTAAGCTTTGTGAAAAATCTATCCCCAACTGCCAATGCAGCTAGGGACGCAAAATTCTATGCAGCAGTGAGAGGTGTGTCAAGAAATATACGGATCTTTTTTGTTCAATTAGAACAATTCATCCGTAAAGCTTTGTCGACAGCAAATCTTGTTCAATCCCAAGTTAGGGATTTATCCTGTTTTGCTGTTAGTTCAACGAAGCCTGAATAATTCACAATCGTCAGCGATGGACTAATACGATTTGCAATACCGCGAGCTTGTGCATCGCTCTCTAACACAAATACGCTGCGGTTTTTTAGATGGGAAAGTGCTTTATGTTGCGAGTTAGCAGCGTACACTGCATCTTCTATAAGTAAGATGTCATCCTGTTCACTGCATAAAGGCATAGCGTCTTCTAGAGCAGAGACTGTTTTTATGATGTGTAACATAACTTCCTCAAAAAGACAGTAGCTTGCCAGCGTGTTGTAACTTATCTTTGAGCTGTTCTGAGCTTAACGCTTGGGCTTCAATGACTAAATCCGCTTGCGCCAAACCTCGCTGGGTTAACGACTCTGAACACACAAAGACTTGTTCGATGTCGTATAAATCGAAAAGCTTTAACATCGGCGCGTAATCTTTACTCAAAATATTGTTGGGGTCTTGCCCGAGTAGAAGCTGGTATACCCCGTCACCCATGAAAATGACGCTGATATCTTCACAGTAAGCCGACGCGGCTAACAGTGCATCCACACCTTCACGACCAGCTGCACTGCCATGTGGCGCACTACGAAATAGATAAGTTAACTGACTCAAAACTGTACCACTCTGTCTTGGGTTAACATCGCTTCAGCTAGGCTACCTAAGCCTGCTTGTTCAAAACCATCGGCTAGATTGTTCTGTACCAAACCATGTTGATTTGCTTCTTCTTCACTTACAATCCCGCGACGCAAAGCGGCCGCGACACAAGTTTCTAGGCGAACACCATGCTCTTTAGCCAAAAACTGCCACGCCTTATTGAGATCAAACTCATCGTTGGCTGGCACACTCAAAGCAGTACCATTAGTCACACCATCTTGATAAAAGAAGACGCTCACTAGCTGATGGCCTTGCTCTATCACCGCTTTGGCGAACTGATAAGCACTGCGCGCTGACTGGCTGCCATAAACGGGACCATTCACCACTAACGTGTAAGTCAGTTTGCTCACCTTTCATCATCCTCGGTTTTACGTTGACGAATGTACAAGTAAACGGTGTGTTTTGAAATATTAAGGCGATCCGCGACACGGTTGATGGCATCTTTAATATCGAAGATACCTTTGTCGTACAACTCCATCACGATCTGGCGATTTTTGGTGTTGTTAGACACGGACTTATCCGCATTGATCTCTTCGATGGTGCGTTCAACAGTTTGGTCCACCAGCTCTTCTACATCACTAGCAAAGTTGACCGAGGAAGCCGCTTCTTTCGCTTCTTGCGTCGGCATGAAAGACTGAAGGACTTGCGAGAAAGGCGCATCCAAGTTGACGTTGATACACAACAAACCAATCACGCGATTTTCGCCATTACGAATGGCGACAGTAATCGACTTCATCAACACGCCACCTTTTGCACGGGTAAAGTACGAACGTGAGAAGTTGCGCTCCGAGCCTTCGATGTCTTTTAGCATCTTAAGCGCTAAATCGGTGATTGGTGAGCCGACTTGGCGCCCCGTGTTTTCACCGTTAGCGATTTTAATTGCAGAGGTATTTAAGTCTTCTAGAGAGTGAAGAACGATTTCACAAAATGGACCTATCAGGCTGGCGATACCATCCACGACCGCCTCATAAGATCTTAAAATGATTTTGTCGTGCTCGGTAAACGGCATCACGTTAACGGATTCCATTTCGAGCAACATCTCCGCGTTTATTGTTTCTGTAGTTGTCATAAGCCTTCGAGCGAAAAATCAACAAATTGGTGTAAGTTTATCAGAAAATTTGAAAAGCAACCTAGCAAACTCACCAACTAGTGACCTAGAACAAAAAAGGCCCGTTAAACGGACCTTTTTCAATAACTTATCGCAGCTTATTGTTATTGCTCTGCGTTGTCGTTCTCAACTTTTAGCAGCTCAACTTCAAATACTAGCGTTGAGTTAGCAGGAATGCTTGGTGTGTCTTGGTCACCGTATGCTAGCTCTGGCGGGATAACGAATTTGAATTTAGAACCCACAGGCATTAACTGAACACCCTCTGTCCAACCTGGGATTACACGGTTAAGTGGGAACGTTGCAGGTTCACCACGATCGTATGAGCTGTCGAACTGAGTACCGTCGATCAGAGTACCTTTGTAGTGTACTTGAACCGTATCAGTGTCTTTTGGCTTCTCACCTTCAGCTGGTGTCATTACTTGGTATAGAAGACCTGTATCTGTCTTCACTACGCCTTCTTGCTTCTCAAACTCAGCTCGGAAATCATCGCCAGCTTTTTTCGCTTCAGCTGCTTTCTCAGCCGCTTGTGCTTGCATCTTTTCTGCAACACGCTTGTCTAGAGATTCTAGTGCTGCACGTGTTTCTTCTTCATTCAATTCAGCATTGCCTTTGAAGACGTCTTCGATACCTTTTAGTACCAAATCTTTGTTAAGATTAATGCCGATTTCGCTTGGCTTGTCGATGCTTGTGCTTAGGTAGTTAGCAAATGAAACACCGATTGCGTATGCCGCTTTGTCGTCGTCGGTTTTAAAGTGAACCGCTTTACCGGTTTCTGCTTGAACTTGTTCTGCTTGAGGTGCGGTTTCTGTTTTAGTTTCTTCTTTCTGACAACCTACCGCTAGCATAACTGTTGCAGCAAGTAGCGACACTTTTAAAACTGATTTCATTAAATTCTCCCAATAATGGCTCTGCCATTGGTTGTTGTGCACAAATCTTCTATGAGACTAGTGAAGACAATCGTTATACCAATATACTAGCTATATGTCTTAAGACACAAACCGGATTATTAGATGTGATGCAAAGAATTTTTCATTTATTCCTATATTTAATTGTCATCACCACGTTAAATGGTTGCTTTTTCGCCGAGCGTGAAGTGCAGCGTTGGCCGATAGAACCTCAAGGTGCGACGAGCTTCGCACTTAGCAGAGATGGACGGTTTGCTCTGCTCTATTCTCAACAACGTCATTTGATGTTGTGGGACCTAGAGCAAAACGAACAACTAGCCAATCTGGGTGAACTCGATGCCGATGCCAATGTGGTTTCCCATATCCGCATATCTGACAATGGTCGCTACGCAATTACAGCAAGCCAAATGAACTTCGCAGTTTGGGACCTAGGCTGGACGCAATCCGAAGGCCTTTGGTCTATCTCTGATGCGCTCATTCGCGACGTTGATATCACCAGTAATGGTGAACAAGTTCTGCTTGGGTTATCCAACGGTAAAGCAATTTATGTCAACTTAGTCACCGGGCGTCGCATGGAGTTCCTTGCGCATCGTGAAAAAGTCAATTCCGTGGCCATTTCTCCTAATGGGCGCTTCGCCCTAACCGGAGGTAATGACTATAAAGCGTATCTGTGGGACACCGAAACCGGACAAGTACTACGAACCTTCGAACATGAACAACGAATTGTTCGCGTGGCCCTGCAAAGAGATGGAAAATTAGCAATGACATCTGATGGCGGAAACCAAGCGATTGTTTGGGATTTAAAAACTGGACAAGAAGTCACACAGTTGAGCAGTTGGTCACGCCAATTAATTTTCTCTACCGCACGATTTTCTGACGACGGGACTCAACTAGTCACAGGAAGCCCTTCTGGCCGTGTGTCGATATGGGATACTCAAACCGGAAAACGAATGAGTGGATTTGAAGTGGAGCCCAAAAAAGACACTCGCCCTCCCCGTGCGGTCGTGTATGATGCAGCCTTTGATTCAAAACAACGCGTAATTACTGCTACTTCAGCAGGTATTGCCCAAGCTTGGCAGTTAGAGAACGGATCATGACAGAAAAAATCATTCAGCAATTGGAAGCACGCATTAATGACTTAGAATGTCAGCTTGCGTTCCAAGAACAGACTATTGAAGATCTGAACGGCGCTTTATCGCAGCAACAACTGCAAATTACCAAGATGCTCGATCAGATGAAATATGTGGTAGGTAAAGTAAAAAATATGGACTCGTCGAATTTAGCCGATCCGTCAGAAGAAACCCCACCACCGCATTATTAAAATGCAGGCTCAAATAGCATAAAGCCCAGAACATGTTCTGGGCTTTGTTGTATTAATTACTTAAGAAGGTACTCAAGAGGAAGCTATTCGTCGGCGTAGATTTTAACGCTCAGCTCGCCTTGCGTATTAATGCCTGCTCGGTACATGCCAGAACTGTTCATCGCAAAGTGCATCTCACCTTTAGCATCAATGGCAATCAAACCGCCCTCTCCGCCCATCTGTTTGAGATCACCTTGGATAATGTGTTCACAAGCCGTATGAATATCTTCTTGTAAGTAACGCATACGTGCTGCAACGTCTTCCGCAACACGTTTACGAATAAAGAACTCGCCGACACCCGTAGTGGAAACTGCCACGACGCCATTTTCGGCCACCGTACCACAACCAATAAGAGCAGAATCTCCGACTCGGTTGTATTTCTTATTCGTCACGCCACCCGTACTGGTGGCAGCGGCTAAGTTGCCTTGTTGGTCCAATGCCACCGCACCAACCGTACCGTGCTTACGGTCATCTGGGTAACGAGATTCCGACAAAGCAAACAGTCCTTTCTCACGCATAGACAGCAACTGCTCATAACGGCGATCAGTAAAGAAGTAATCTTGCTCGGTATACTCATGGCCTTGCTCAAAAGCAAACTTCTCTGCGCCCTCACCCACCAACAGCACATGATTGCTGTTTCGCATCACGTCACGAGCGAGCTCAATTGGGTTTCTGATATGACGAACACCGGCAACAGCACCTGCCGCTTGGTTTCTACCATCCATCACAGAAGCGTCCATTTCAACCATTTCGTTGTTGGTCAGCACTGAGCCTTTACCCGCATTAAAGTTAGGAGAGTCTTCCAATACTTTCACTGCCGCTACGACTGCATCTAAGGCTTCACCGCCCGTGTCTAGAATTTGATGTCCCGCTTTTACCGCAGCTTCTAAATCCGCCAAGATGGATTGTTGCAGCTCATCGCTCATCTGTTCACGCAAGATTGTGCCCGCACCACCATGAATGGCAATCGAGAAAGGTTTCGTCATCACTTTGTCCAACTGTTATTCCTTGTATGGTTGGCACTACACCTTAGATAAACAAAAAGCGCAAGTTGAAAACTCAACTTGCGCTTTTCAAAGCTTTGCTAGATAAGATTATCTAGTGAAGGCGCTTATGATTAGTGAGAACCACAGCTACCGCCGCCACAGCAGCCGCCTTCTTCTTCGTGATCGTGGTCATGATCGTGACCACCACAACAGCCACCACCTTGGTGGATGTGACCGTGTTCGATCTCTTCTGCTGTTGCTTCACGTGTAGACATAACTTCTACTTCGAAAGTTAGTGTTTGACCAGCTAACATATGGTTACCGTCAACAACCACTTCGTTGCCGTCAACTTCTGTTACTTCAACAGGGATTGGACCTTGGTCAGTGTCAGCTAGGAAGCGCATGCCCACTTCGATTTGCTCAACGCCTTGGAACACGTCCGCAGGAACGCGCTGTACTAGCGCATCGTTGTGCTCACCGTAAGCTTCTTCAGGAGCTACCGTTACTGAGAACTTGTCGCCAGCCACTTTACCTTCAAGTTCTTTTTCAAGACCTGTGATTAGGTTGTTGTGACCGTGAAGGTAATCTAGAGGTGCTTCTGCTGTTGATTGATCAACAACGACACCGTCTTCCATCATTACTTTGTATGCAAGGCTTGCAACAACGTTCTTTTCAATTTTCATACTAACTCCAGGGAGATTAATTGACTTAACCTGAATGGGGTTAAGTACTGAGATATCTGGGTGTATTATGGGGATCAATTATCGAAGTTCAATTACTCCGGCTTAAAAATTCCGATCATTTCCTGATCTGAGTGTTTATTTTTCTCTACAGATTGTGGTTTGCGCTGCTCTGTAAACTCACACTCGACACACTCAACTAATTCGATGTTATTTTCAATCCACCAGCGCAGGGTATCTTGCTGGCTGCAATTTGGGCAGCTAGCGCCGGCAATAAAACGTTTCTTGATTTTCACGCTATTTCCTTAGCTTGAGTCTTGGCTCAAGTACTACTTCCAATGATTAGGTGACTGATGGTCGCTCTCCATTTCACGACCAAATATTTCTTCTAGCTCTTTGCGGGCCTCTTTCGCTCTTTGAGCTAATTTCTTATCTTCATTGTGTTGAGGCAATAAGTCCTTAAGCATAGCATTATCTAACTTGCGAAAATGTGCTTCTGCCCGCTTTGCTTGATAAGGATGCATACCCAGTTCTACGAGCGCTTGGCGACCGAGATCTAGTGCCCCTAGAAATGTTTCACGAGAGTAATTCTCTACACCATGACTCATTAACTGGTAAGCCTCGACACGGCTTCTTGCTCGGGCTAACAACTTAAGTTTCGGGAAGTGCACGCGACAAATGTCCACGATGGCCATCACCTCATCAGGTGAATCAGTACAAATAATCAATGCTTCCGCTTTATCAGCGCCAGCAGCCCTCAATAGGTCAATTTGTGTAGCATCGCCATAAAACACTTTGTAACCATACTTACGTAATAGGTGGATTTGGCTGGCATCACTTTCTAATACTGTCACTTTGATTTTATTGGCATACATTAAACGTCCGACGATCTGACCGAAACGTCCAAAGCCTGCAATGATAACGCGTGGTCGGCGATCCACGACTTTCGTGGTCATGCCCTCTTCTTCTTGATTCAGGGTATGAGCAAACCACTTCTTTTGTCCCATCAGCAAAAGAGGAGTCGTCACCATGGATAGACTGACCACCACCAACAGAAACGCCACTTGCTCTTTGGACAAAATGCCCTCTTGGCTCGCCGCGGTAAATATGACAAAGGCAAACTCACCGCCTTGGCTCAAAATTGCAGCCATACGGCTTCTCGCTTTGGCTCCGACACGGGCAGCTCTCGCCAATGCATACAAAACCAAACCCTTAACCACGACCAAAGCCACCACCGCACCGAGAATCTCTAAAGGATGTAATGCCAATAACCCCAAGTTTACCGCCATGCCCACCGCAATAAAGAATAACCCCAACAACAGACCTTTAAATGGCTCGATAGCGATTTCCAACTCATGGCGATACTCACTCTCTGCCAGCAAAACGCCTGCTAAAAAAGTCCCCAATGCCATCGAAAGGCCGAGCTTTTGCATCACGACCGAAATGCCAAGCACAACTAAAAGTGCAGCAACGGTAAAGAGCTCACGAACGCCGCTCATCACGACAAAACGAAATAGCGGACGTAGTAAAAAGTGACCACCAATCAACAGTGCTACCACGCTGCCTAAAATAGTGAAGACATCCAACCAACTTCCACCACTATGCCCGCCTGCTAGCAAGGGCAACATCGCCAGCATCGGGATCACTGCAATATCTTGAAAGAGCAGCACCGCAAAACCAGATTGCCCCGTTTCGGTACCATTAAGCCCTTGCTCTTCAATGACTTTAAGCGCAATCGCCGTCGAGGACAGCGCCAACCCCATCCCGATCACTAAACTCACTTGCATGCTTACGCCAAACATACTGACGACACTACCAATCACGGCGGTCGTGACCACAACCTGCGCACCGCCTAAACCTAAAATCGGCCCTCGCATCTGCCACAATTTTTTAGGGTTTAATTCCAGCCCTATCAAAAACAGTAACAACACAACCCCAAGCTCGGCAAAATGCAAAATGGCATCAACGTCGCTAATTAAGCCAAGCCCCCATGGGCCAATCAACACACCAGCGAGTAAATAACCTAAAACCGAGCCAAGCCCAAGGCGCTGAGCAATCGGCACCGCAATAACCGCAGCCGAAAGAAAGACCACACTGCTTTGAAGAAACTCACTGGTGATCGCCATACTGACCTCCTCGATCTGCCGCTTGCCAGTTTTCAAGTGGGTTACTCAGCCATCCACGGTATAACTCAGCATGTTCGTAGCGTTCAATATCCGAAACATTTCTTGACCAATACAACACCAGAGGTTCAATCCAGTGCATTTGGCATAGGGCTGCCGTCAGTTCAAACGGTTGCAAGATTTGCTCAAGTGGGTATTTGTTGTACCCCTTCGCGCTGAAGGCTTCTTCTTTACCACCTGTTGTAATGACACTGCGCCAGTATTTTCCTTCTAGCGCCGCACCTCCGCCAAACGCAAAGCCTTTACCTAACACTCGGTCTAGCCACTCTTTTAATAGGGCTGGACATGAATACATATAAAGTGGGTGGTGAAATACAATCACATCGTGAGCGAGCAACAACTCATGTTCGTAATTCACATCAATAAAGAAATCAGGGTAAACACCGTAAAGATCGTGCACAGTGACGTGATCAAGCGACTGAGCTTTTTTTATCATCACTTGATTGGCAATCGAGTTATGTGGCTCTGGATGAGCATAAATGACCAGAACTTTTGGGAGAATAGACGGTGCAACAGCCAAATGGTCGTCCTTGTGGTTATTTTTATCCGTTATCAAATTGTTATACTTTTTTGTACAGCATAATGCAATTAAAGCGAATCAATCGACTTTTCCGGCCAATACCCCTACTATTCACCGCTAGATATATACCCAAGTGGCTTTAAAAACGATTGAAACCACTTCGCTATGTAACCAAGCAACGCGCACTGCGCAAAGTGAATGAAAACTTTATGATTACCTTCTCTGATATTCAGTTACTGCGTGGCGGTAAACCTCTTTTAGACCAAGCTTCTGCGACTATTCACCCTGGCGATAAAGTCGGTCTTGTGGGCAAAAACGGCTGCGGTAAATCAACGCTGTTTGCCCTACTGAAAGATGAACTGTCAATTGATGCTGGCTCATTTAGCCAACCTCAACACTGGGAGCTGGCCTGGGTCGCACAGGAAACGCCTGCGCTAGAGCGCACTGCACTGGAATACGTCATTGATGGTGATCGCGAGTACCGCGCTCTCGAAAAGCAGTTAGCTGAAGCAGAAACACAAGACAACGGAACCCTAGTTGCCGAGATACACGGTAAAATTGAAACCATTGGTGGTTACAGCATTCGCGCTCGCGCGGCAGAACTGCTCGATGGTTTAGGGTTCAGCCAAGAGCAAATGAGTTGGAGTTTGACCCAATTCTCGGGTGGTTGGCGTATGCGTCTTAACTTGGCTCAAGCGCTATTGTGTCGTTCTGATCTACTGCTACTCGACGAACCAACCAACCACTTGGATTTGGACGCGGTAATGTGGTTAGAGCGTTGGCTACAAAACTACCCTGGCACGCTGATTCTGATCTCGCACGACCGAGACTTCCTTGATCCAATTGTTGGTCGCATCATTCACATCGAGAATCAGCAGCTGAACGAATACACGGGTAACTACTCGTCATTCGAAAACCAACGCGCACAAAAGATGGTGTTGCAACAAGCGATGTTTGAAAAGCAACAGAAGCAGATGTCGCACATGCAAAGCTACATCGACCGCTTCCGTTACAAAGCATCAAAAGCACGCCAAGCCCAAAGCCGTATCAAAGCTTTGGAGCGCATGGAAAAAGTACTGCCAGCTCAATTCGATAACCCATTTAGCTTTCAATTCCGTGAGCCAGCTGCGCTGCCAAACCCAATCATGATGATGGATGAAGTATCTGCAGGTTACGGTGACAACCTCATCTTAGAGAAGATCCGCTTAAACTTGGTTCCTGGCAGTCGTATTGGTCTACTCGGCCGTAATGGTGCGGGTAAATCGACCTTAATCAAGCTGCTCTCTGGTGAACTTAACGCGCAAGGTGGTGACCTAACTTACTCACAAGGCGTGAAAATTGGTTACTTCGCTCAGCACCAGTTAGAAACGCTTCATCCTGAAGAAACGCCGCTGCAACACATGATGCAAATCGCACCCGATCAAACCGAACAGCAGCTACGTGATTACCTAGGTAGCTTTGGCTTCCAAGGTGACAAAGCACTAGAAAAAGTTGCGCCGTTTTCTGGTGGCGAAAAAGCCCGTTTGGTATTGGCTTTAATTGTGTGGCAAAAGCCAAACCTGTTGCTACTTGATGAACCGACCAACCACTTAGACTTGGACATGCGCCAAGCACTTACGATGGCACTGCAAACATTCGAAGGTGCGATGGTGATTGTTTCGCACGACCGCTATTTACTGCGCGCTACGACCGATGACTTGTATTTAGTGCATGATAGACAAGTTGCTCCGTTCGACGGTGATTTAAATGACTATTATAAATGGTTAACCGAACAACAAAGAGCGGAACGCAAAGAAGCGCAGGCTGCGCAGCCAAGCAAAGATACGGCCAACAGCGCAGCTGCGAAGAAAGAGCAAAAACGTCGCGATGCAGAGTTTCGAAAACAGACAGCGCCAATTCGCAAAACGCTGACACAACTAGAAAATAAAATGGATAAGTTAGGTGCTGCACTGGCCGAAGCTGAAGAACAATTGGCGGACAACTCACTGTATGCGGCCGAAAATAAAGCTAAACTTAACCAAGTACTGGCACTTCAAGCTTCCAGTAAAGCTGAGCTCGAAGAAATTGAAATGGAATGGATGTCTGCTCAGGAAGAACTGGAGCAGATGGAGCTAGAGTTTAATCAATGAGTAATCAACACGCTGAATACACACTCACCCTAGAACACCTTTGGCAGTTCAGTCTGCAGTTTTATGGTGTGCGAGAAGTGAAAGAAGCGTGTTTATCATTGCAGAACAATTATCACGGCAACGTGAACCTACTCCTGCTGCTCAGATGGCTCGATGAGCAGCAACTCATTTTCCAAGAAAAAGACTGGCCCTTGGTGCAAGACTGTCTAGGTAGGAGCGAAACTTTACTTCACTCCTTTCGCGACCTTCGTCGCCACCTTAAGTCTCAAGTCAATGACGCTTTGTATCGTGAGACCTTGCAGTTTGAGCTGCAACTAGAAAAGCAGCAACAAGCGGATTTGGTGGACTGCATTAACTCACTTGCACTACTCAAAAATGATGATGACCCACTGACGTTGAGATACTGTCGTCAACTCGGTGGGGAACATTTGCAGCAAGCCTTTGCTATTCCGGTGCCAAACATTCAACCACCAAAACGCCCATAAATCTGTAGAATACCTATAATCTTTATAAAGGATTATATTAATAAGTTCTTCAACGGACACCGAAGGACCGCATAAGAGCAGTTAGGTATGACACAATTTTTCGCAGCCGCCGGGATCAAAAACCCGCATCTCCAAACGCTTTTGCCGCGTTTTATTCGCAAAAAAGCGTTGTTTACGCCGATTTGGCAAACCCTCGATACATCCGATGGCGACTTTCTCGATCTCGCGTGGAGCGAGGACCCAACCCAAGAGCCTGCACAAAAAAAGCCGATTTTTGTTTTATTTCATGGATTAGAGGGGTGCTTCTATAGCCCTTATGCCAATGGGCTAATGAATGCATTTGCTCAATCTGGATGGCTGTCGGTGATGATGCATTTCCGCGGTTGTAGCGGTAAGCCAAACAAGAAAGCTCGCGCCTATCATTCTGGTGAAGTGACTGACGCCCTCCACTTCTTAGAGCACCTTGAGCAACGCTTTCCTGATAACCCCAAGGTTGCGGTTGGTATTTCTCTTGGCGGTAACATGTTGGCGAATTATTTAGCCCAATATAAAGACCACCCTATTTTGAATGCAGCGACTATTATCTCAGCGCCTTTAGACCTAGCGGCGTGTGCGAACCGTATAGAACAAGGCTTTTCAAAAGTGTATCGCCGTTATCTGCTTTCTTCACTGAAACGTAACGCGTTACAAAAGCATCATCTACTGCATGGCGAGCTGGCGCTGTCCTACAACTCAATCAAACGTGTCACACGGCTGTATGAATTCGATGATTTGATTACCGCACCATTGCATGGCTTTAAAGACGCACAAGATTATTACGACCAATGCTCTGGCTTAAGTAAACTACAGCAAATCACGCTACCCACACTGATCATCCATGCCAAAGACGATCCGTTCATGACCGATGATGTGATACCGAAGTTTGTTCTGCCAGATAATATTGATTACCGTCTCTTTGAGCACGGTGGCCATGTTGGCTTCCTGACAGGAACGGCGTTAAAACCTAAGTTTTGGTTGGAGGAAGCGCTGCCCGCGTATTACGAAAGTATCGCCGCAGATTACCTTTCTGCTGTATCCAAGCAACGAACGCAGTAAACTAGCCGCTCATCATAAAAGTTAGAGGTATTTATGATCATTCCATGGCAAGACATTGCGCCGGAAACATTGGAAAACTTAATTCGTGAATTCGTCTTACGCGAAGGAACGGATTACGGAACCGTCGAGGTTTCTTTGCATGACAAAATTGATCAAGTTAAAGCTCAATTGGAAAAAGGTGAAGCGGTTATCGTGTTCTCTGAGCTACACGAAACCGTCGATATTCAGCATAAAACAAAATTTTAGACCCTTCACATTTTACCGTATCCCACTCGATGACAAGGTATTGTTACGTGCTATAGTGGGATATCGACCGTGCAGTAGTAACTCTACTGCACATTACAGGTAAGTAATTTTCGACAAGGTTTGTCATGTCAGCTAAACACCCAATTATTGCGGTTACTGGTTCGTCCGGTGCCGGCACGACCACTACATCTGAAGCCTTCCGTAAAATGTTCAATATGATGAACGTTAAACCCGCATGGGTTGAAGGCGATAGCTTCCATCGCTTTACTCGCCCAGAAATGGACATCGAAATCCGCAAAGCCCGCGAGCAAGGTCGACACATTAGCTACTTTGGCCCACAAGCTAATGACTTCCCGGGATTAGAAGAGTTTTTCCGTAAGTTCGGGCATGACGGCACTGGCAGCGTGCGCCGTTATCTGCACACGTTTGACGAAGCGGTTCCCTACAATCAAATGCCAGGCACGTTTACACCGTGGCAAGACTTACCCGAAAACAGCGACGTTCTGTTTTATGAAGGGTTACATGGTGGCGTGGTCGATGGCGATGTTAATGTTGCTCAACATGTGGATTTCTTAATCGGCATGGTGCCGATTGTGAACTTAGAGTGGATACAAAAATTCGTACGTGACACTCGCGATCGCGGCCATTCGCGTGAAGCGGTAATGGACTCAATCGTGCGATCCATGGACGATTACCTCAACTATATCACTCCGCAGTTTTCTCGTACTCACATCAACTTCCAGCGCGTACCGACCGTTGATACTTCCAACCCACTTAATGCAAAAGGCATCCCTAGTTTGGATGAGAGTTTTGTGGTGATTCGCCTACGCGGTATCAAGAATGTCGACTTCCCATATCTGCTGGCCATGATTGATGGCTCATTCATGTCACGCCACAACACGATTGTCGTACCCGGCGGTAAGATGAGCTTTGCAATGGAGCTCATAGTTCGGCCTATCCTACAACAGCTCATCGAAACAGGGAAAATTGGCTAAAAACCTGCCTGCGAAGATGTTTACTTTTCATACCGTGATCATGTGCACAGTTTTGCTTACAAAATCTCAATCATGGCACGATTAAAATCAAGAAATCGTTTTCGAAAAAGGATACTATTTCTTACCGAAACACAAGAGAGCTTGCAGCATATAAAAAGTGCTCTTATTCTAGTAGGCCTAATTCAGGCTTAGCTAAAATATGGATAGCGCAAGCGTACCCTGCAGAGGAAGTGAGATATTATGGTTCTAGGTAAACCTCAAACCGACCCAACATTAGAGTGGTTTCTTTCACACTGTCATATTCATAAGTACCCTTCAAAGAGCACGCTAATTCACGCGGGCGAAAAGGCAGAAACTTTGTACTACATCGTTAAAGGTTCTGTTGCGGTTCTTATCAAAGACGAAGAAGGTAAGGAGATGATCCTTTCTTACCTAAACCAAGGAGACTTTATTGGTGAACTTGGTCTATTCGAGGAAGACCAAGAGCGCACAGCTTGGGTTCGTGCTAAATCTCCTTGTGAAGTTGCTGAAATTTCTTTCAAGAAGTTCCGTCAGCTTATCCAAGTAAACCCAGACATCCTAATGCGTCTTTCTGCGCAGATGGCTCGTCGTCTTCAAGTAACTAGCCAAAAAGTGGGTGACCTGGCGTTCCTAGACGTAACTGGTCGTATCGCTCAGACGCTTCTGAACCTTGCAAAACAACCAGACGCAATGACTCACCCAGACGGCATGCAAATCAAGATCACTCGTCAAGAAATCGGTCAAATTGTTGGCTGTTCTCGTGAGACAGTAGGTCGTATTTTGAAGATGCTAGAAGAGCAGAACCTAATCTCTGCTCACGGTAAAACCATCGTGGTTTACGGTACTCGTTAATCTCAAACTAGAGTGACACGAACAAAATTATAAAAGCCACCAATGGCAACATTGGTGGCTTTTTATTTACTCATGACCAAATAAGATAGGGTGCAGCGAACACTAATGAGTAAGCTTAACAGGTTAACCCTAAAACTTAGCCATTCGTACTTTCAAAGATTTTGTCAGCTGAAGCGGCCACGAAACCTGGGTACAAATCACCATTTTCCATCGGATAGCGCTTAGCAAATTCATAAAACCCGCCAGGGATAATTTCAGTGCCTTCGCTAAAACGAACCGCTACTTTATCTGCCATGGTCGATGACTGCTCTAGCAACACCTCAGGAGTGCCCTTCACTTCACCACCATTTTCATTAATGGTAAACCCAGCGGTACGCAGATGATCGTTTACCTGCTTCACTTCTTCATATTCATTGAGTTGGTTAACGCTCACCGTGAAGTGGTTTGCTCCGTAACCATGCGCCGCAAGCCAAGATGCGTACTCACTTTCTTTAGCCAACGTTTGGTAATCAGCAAAGCTTAAATCCCACAAGCGTCCACCATGTAAGAATGCGCTATCGTTCAGCTTGTCAGCATCGACTTGTGCCACCAAATTTTTCACAATCTCTTGTAGCTCAGGCGAGCACTCTTCAACTTTTAGCTCACTAATAAATACTTTAGGTTGCTTCGGATCTGGGTGCTCATAGTGCTTAGCAACCAGCTTTTTGCTTTCGAAAACGTAATCACCACACGCCTTGTAACCAATAGCTACAAATGGCTTAGCTAGAGTTTCAATACCAAGAGGCGCGATATTGAAGGTACGTAAAGCTATATGATCATTAATCAGAGGCTCATCTTCTTGAAGCAGCTGATGCACTTTAGCCGCCGAAGGGCAAAGACGTTGAATGTAATCTTGCCATAGCGATTCAAATAACACATCGGGCGTCATAACGACTCCTTGTTACGAGATGTAGAGTTTAAAGGTAAGCGGAAGTTGGCTGCTCGTTCACAACAAAAGTTGTCCAGAATAATGAACGAGCAACCATCAACCTGTGACGGTAAATGCCAGTCAGTCAACACGCTTTTCCGAGTCTTTGCTCACTTTTCGTGTTCTGCCAACGATCACTACAACCCATACCTAAATGATGCGCCGGCAAGGTGAGCCGCAATGCATAGTTGCGACTCTATTATTAAAACTTATAGCGCTACACCTGGACTCAATGTTGCAGGCAAGACAGTCTCTTGACCTTCCATTGATGCCATTGGGTACGCACAGTAATCTGCTGCGTAGTAAGCGCTTGGGCGCAAGTTACCCGACGCCCCCGGACCACCAAATGGCGCATCACCGCTTGCACCAGTGAGCTGGCGGTTACGGTTCACGATACCTGCACGAATGTGGTCAACGAAGTATTCCCATTCTTGGTCGTCGGTTGAGACCAAACCAGCAGATAAGCCAAAGCGCGTATCGTTTGCTAGCGCCACGGCTTTGTCTAACCCTTCGTAACGCACCACTTGCAGAAGTGGGCCGAAGTATTCTTCATCTGGTAACTCAGCAATGTTCGTTACATCAATGATGCCAGGAGAAACAAACGCCGCCTCTCCTGCTTTCGCTTCAATCAAGCTTTCACCGCCAAGAGACTGTAGATTAGCTTGTGCATCAAGAATAAACTTGGCTGCCACGACCGAAATTTGCGGTCCCATAAATGGCGCAGGTTCTGCAAATGGTTGGTCTACGCGAATATTGCGTGTCGCTTCAACGAGCTTGGTGATAAGCGCATCGCCTTTTTCACCCAATGGCACATACAAACGACGAGCACACGTACAACGCTGCCCAGCACTGATAAACGCTGACTGGATGATGGTGTAAACCGTGGCATCCAAATCACCATATTTATCAGAGATCACCATCGGGTTATTACCACCCATTTCTAGTGCGAGCATCTTGCCTGGTTGACCCGCAAATTGACGGTGTAATACATGCCCCGTATTCGCGCTACCCGTAAACAGTACGCCATCAATGCCTTTTGCGTCAGCGAGGGCGATACCAGTTTCTTTCGCGCCTTGGACAAGGTTAATCACGCCTTTCGGCAGACCGGCTTCTTCCCATAGCTTCATTGCCAATTCACCCGTCCATGGCGTTTGCTCAGACGGTTTGAAGACTACCGTGTTACCAGCCAATAGCGCAGGCACAATGTGACCATTTGGTAGGTGGCCTGGGAAGTTGTAAGGACCAAACACCGCCATCACGCCCAATGGGCGGTGGCGCAATACGATTTGGTTGCCTGCTGCTTCACGGCTCGCCTCACCAGTGCGGTCATGATAAGCGCGAATAGAAATCGCAATTTTTCCTGCCATCGCTGCCGCTTCGGTACGTGTTTCCCAGATTGGCTTGCCGGTTTCTTTGGCAATCACTTCAGCGATTTTTTCGCTGTTCTCTTTTACTTTCTCAGCAAAAGCCAACACGATCGCCTCACGCTCTGCAAATGGACGCTTTTTCCAGTCAATAAACGCTTCACGCGCTGCAGATACCGCCTGGTTCACCTGCTCTGCCGTTGCACCTTTGCCTTGCCAGATTACTTCTTGGTTGTACGGCGACAGAGACGTAAATGCTTCACCCTGACCTTGTACCCACTCACCTGCAATCCAATGTGTCATTGTTTCTATCCTTAAATTCTGTCGTCTGTTACTGCGGAAGAAGGCGAACGAAATCCCCTTCTTCAACCGAAAGTGCATCCGCAACGTCTGGTGCAATCATCACGCTTTGTGTTTCTGCGTCATACGCCGCTTTAGTGACTGTCGCACGGAAGTTCTCGAAAGATGAATTACACATCAAGAAGTCTTGTGTGCTGGAATGTTCAGAGATTTTGACTTGCGCACGGAATGAATGACGTACCGACTCAATATTACGCAGATCACACTCAACCGTTGGGCCACCGTCGAAGATGTCGACGTAGCCTCGGTTGGTAAAACCTTCACGCTCAAGCAGCTTCAGCGCTGGACGCGTGTTGTCATGTACTTGACCAATCACGGCTTGCGCTTCTGGGCTGAGCAGATTGATGTAAATAGGCAGTTTCGGCATCAAGTCGGCGATAAAGCCTTTCTTGCCGATACCTGTCAGGTAATCTGCAAGAGTGAAATCGATAGAGAAGAAATGCTCTTGAAGCCATTGCCAGAATGGTGAATTACCCTCGTCGTCTGAAACGCCACGCATCTCCGCAAAGATCGTTTCAGAGAAGCGCTCTGGGTGCTCTGCCATCATTAGGAAACGACACTTCGACATTAGACGACCATTCAGACCTTGGCGGAATTTCTCACGCAAGAACAAGGTACAAATTTCGCTGTTACCCGTGTAGTTATTACCAAAAGTAAGCAGTTTAACGACGTTGTTAACGCCAAGCTTTGGCGACGAGTGCACAACTTTACTAATGTGATATGAGTAAAATGGGACATCCCAGCCGATAGATGCTTCGATTCCGGTGGTACCCGCAACCTCACCCGTTTCAGAGTCAAAGCCAACCATCAGGTAGCCTTCATCGCCTGGTTCTGCCACATCTGGCTTACCAAAGCTGTACTCTGAATGTTTGATTCGATTGGTTAACAGTTCTTCGTTAACCGGTAGAGATGTAAATCCGTGACCAGACTCCACCGCACAAGTGTGCAGTGCGTCGTAATCCGACATCGCGATAGGGCGAACTACTAGCATCAATACTCCCTCCAGATGCAAGAAGATCCTAACTATATTGTAGGAACAATTCCCCCATCAGAGATCCTTGACGGGGGTGTCTGCGTTGACGTTTAAACTGATATCGCGCTTAAACTAAAGTCGCGATCGCTTTATCCAGTTTCGCCAAGCCTTCTTCAATTTCTTGTTGTGTGATAACGAGTGATGGTGTGAAACGTACGACATTGGCACCCGCAACCAATACCATGAGACCTTGTTTACCTGCAGCAACCAGCACGTCACGCGCACGGCCTTGCCATTCTTCATTTAGTGCAGCGCCAAGTAATAGGCCTTGACCGCGCACTTCTGAGAAGATGTTGTACTTCGCGTTGATCTTCTCTAGACCTTCACGGAACATTGCTTCGCGTTCTAGTACACCAGCCAACACCTCTGGCTTAGTGACTTCATTTACAACCGCTTCTGCAACCGCACACGCTAGTGGGTTACCGCCATATGTAGAACCGTGAGTGCCCACTTTCATGTGCTCTGCCAATTTTGCTGTCGTTAGCATTGCACCGATTGGGAAACCGCCACCAAGTGATTTCGCAGTACTTAGAATATCTGGCGTGATACCTAAACCTTGGTAAGCGTAGAAGTTACCTGTTCGGCCATTACCAGTTTGCACTTCATCGAAGATCAGTAAGGCGTTGTGTTTGTCACACAGCTCGCGAACCGCTTGAGCGAACTCAGGCGTTGGTGGCACGATGCCGCCTTCACCTTGTAATGGCTCCATCATGACCGCACAAGTACGATCAGACATGTGTGCTTGTAAAGCTTCGATATCGTTGTAAGGAAGGTGTGTCACGTCGCCTGGCTTAGGACCGAAGCCGTCAGAGTATGCCGCTTGGCCACCAACCGTTACGGTAAAGAATGTACGACCGTGGAAACCTTGTTTGAATGCAATGATTTCAGATTTCTCAGTACCATGAACGTCTGCTGCATAACGACGTGCCAGCTTCAAAGCGGCTTCGTTTGCTTCTGCGCCAGAGTTAGCAAAGAACACACGCTCAGCAAAACTCACTTCTGTTAGCTTTTTCGCCAGACGAAGGGCTGGTTCGTTCGTCATAACGTTACTTAAGTGCCAAAGCTTGTTAGCTTGCTCTGTTAGTGCGTTTACCATTACTGGATGACAATGGCCAAGACAGCTCACTGCAATACCACCAGCAAAGTCGATGTATTCATTACCTTCCTGATCCCAAACACGTGAACCTTTACCTTTAACAGGGATCATTTCCATCGGGTTATAGCAAGGTACCATTACCTCATCGAATAAACCGCGCTCTACTTTAATTTCCGTTGTCATTGCACATTCCTTCTTGATACCGCATGCGTAGCAGATAAGCGAATTTAACCGGCTCTCTTTGCCAGCAAATAATGTTTTGCATTTAAGCTATTGCGGCATTGTATTTACATTTAATTAACCATTTCAATAGTGATTTATTCTTTTCGTTCTCGAAAGCAACTTCCATTAATCACTGCTTATGACTATTTATGCATCAAGAAAGTAAAATAGAGAAGTGATTTTTTATAAATGTTATGTAATACAGGGGATAGAAGGTTTAAAAAGACATGAATAGACAAAGAGACTCGAGAGAATCGCATAGTTTTGCAATCTGCTCACCTCAGCAAAAAGATGAATGATTTGTTAAGAAAAGTGATCGCGATCAGATCGCTTTGCGTGCTAAAAAGTTCGCAAGCAACTCGTGACCTTGCTCAGTTTTGATTGATTCTGGGTGGAACTGCACCGCATCAATTGGCAAGGCTTTATGTTGGTAACCCATTATTTCATCCATGCTTCCGTCCGGCAGTTCTGTCCATGCAGTCAGTTCAAACACGTCGGGTAAAGTACCGTTTTTCACCACAAGAGAGTGATAACGGGTTACCGTGAGTGGGTTATTCAGATTTTTAAACACACTACGACCGTTATGACGAATCGGTGAGGTCTTACCGTGCATCACTTGTCGTGCACGTACCACTTCACCCCCAAACACTTGCGCTATCGCTTGATGGCCAAGGCAAACACCCAATATTGGAAGCTTACCAGCGAAGTGTTCTATCGCTTTCAGTGAAATACCTGCTTCGTTCGGCGTACATGGCCCTGGCGAGATCACCAAATGAGTTGGGTTGAGCGCCTCAATGCCTTGGATATCGATTTCATCGTTACGCACCACCTTTACGTCTGCACCAAGCTCGCAGAAGTATTGGTAAAGGTTGTAGGTAAAAGAGTCGTAGTTATCGATGATCAACAACATAAAGGGTCGGTTGCTCCAATCCGTTTTGGCAATGCTTACGTAGTGAATCGCCACGTTCGTGACAATCAAGGGCGGTATTTTGCTATACCAAGCAAGAAAGGCAAGTTTTTGCTGAATAAAAAGGCCAGCATAGGCTGGCCTTTGGTCTTTACAGTTATTTAGGAACTGTTTGTCAGGAAGTAAATTCGCTTAGCGGCGACGACGGAATAAGCCGAGACCTAGCAGCGCAAATAGAGCACCAAAACCAAACGAACCACCATCTGAATCCTTCGACCCTTCTGTTCCAGCTTCAGTTTGCGTCATTGAAACATCACGAACAGAGCTAAACTTCACGATATTACCTGTCGAGTCAGTCACTTTCTCTTCTAACTGATAATTACCTTGCTCTGGCGTTTGTTCAAACTCAATATTCACGCTACGCGCATCAATATCAGCTTGAACTAAAGTTTGGCTAGCCGAGTAAGCTTTCGTATCGCTGCTTGCCGCAGCCGCTTGTGTGGATGGCGTTAAGTTCACCGTAACAATATCGCCCACAACCGCCGTTGGTGGTAAACGGACATCGACGGCTAAGTTGTCACCTGCTTTCGGTAAATCGATGTCATCATCTGGTAAATCAATCGCGATGATCACTGGATCGTGGTCAGAGGCAGAGAACGCATCTTTGTACTTCGGCATATCACCTGTGTACTTGCTGCTGTATTCGAACAAGTTACTCTCTAGTGAGTTGATGTGCCAATCTTCAATTGCTACCACTTTTTGCGCTAGGCTGCTGCTTGCCAATGCGTGGTCCAAATTACCCAGCTCGCCCGAATAGGTGTAAGAAAACGTATCAGTGCCGTGCAGCAACGTGTTTAAATTGTGCAGACCGTAACCTTTTTCAATTTTGGTCTTCTCTACTTGAAGTTCACCATCACCAATGGTTGTGTAAGCAGCAGTATAAATGTCACGGCCGTATTTCTCTTTCGAGTAATCAGTCAGTGTCAGAAGTGGGTCTTCCATGCCATAAGCATTGAGGTCGCCCATGAGCAATACATCGCCTTTCACCTCTTTCAACGCTTCACCCACTGCGTGCGCAGCAGAAACGCGGAAGTTGTTACAGTTGCCTTGCAGATCCGCTGGCTCAGAATCTTCTACACCAGCAATCCACTCTTCAATACACTCAGAGCCTTTCGACTTAAAGTGGTTTACGACAATAGACAAATCTTCACCCGTCTCTTTCACCGTAAAGGTCTGAAGTAGACTGTGGCGTTGGTACTTATCGTAAGCAGGGTTACTTTCTGTGCCCTCTTTACGAGTAATTGTGTTTTCTGCAATGTGCTGCTCTGGCGTGATGATCACTTTTGCAGCGTCTTTTGGCGTTACTGCGTTAGCACGATATAAAATCGCCACCATGATCGCATCACTGCCAAAGTATTCGTCTTGGTATTTGTCTTGCTCTTCGATTTCGACATACGTGTAATGAGCTTCAGCGTCATCAATCTCAGCATTTAGGGCATCAACTAAGTTTTGGATAGCACTGCCATCACCAAAGCCGTTGTTTTCCACTTCCATCAAACCAATGATGTCAGCGTCCATCTTGTTCATCGCCGCAACGATTTTCGCTTGTTGGATCAGGAACTCATCTAGGTTAGTCGCACCACGGTTTTGTCCGGTTGGGTTTTCATGGCCACTGTCAGCCACGGAGTTGAAGTAGTTCAGTACGTTGAAGCTTGCAATACGCAAATCTGAGTCCGCAATCGCTGGGGCATCTTTACGAGCCACATCGAAGCCTTCACCTGAAGTCACAAAGTTGGTGTTATCGACTTCATTGGTCGCAATCAGGCGGTATTCGTTGTAGCTGTAAGCCACGACACCCTGAAGACCTTCTACTCGAGAACCAAGGCGAATGTGCTGCTCTGAAGAGCCATCTTGGTCTGCATCTTTAGCAAAATCTGGGTAGTATGGGATTTGGCCGTTTGGTGCTTTGCCATCTGATTCTAGGTATACGCGGTTTGCTGCGTTGTCTTTTGCTAGCTCAACGGCTGCATCGCTCTCTGCCGCGTGTAATTGAGTCGGCTTTAACAATGGCGCTTCATGAGAGAGCATCATATTGTTACGACGTGAATCGTAGTCGTAAGAGAAGTTGCGAGTTACAAACAAGTCACTTGCCGAGGTCAACTCAACTTGCATCCCTTCATGACGCTCAAGCGCATCACGTAGTGTCTCACCTTCTTTGATAACAAGATCGGTAACTCGAGAGGTTTCAGAGGTGCCTGTTTTCACATAGCTGTTAGCATCAGAAGCAAGCTGAGTATTGCTGTAATACTCTTGAACTTTACCTTTCACACAAACAACATCACCAGCTTTCAGCGCCGTGTCCGCCGCGTCGGTATGAATGAACAAGCCTTCTGAGGTCTTGTCGTTGTTGTCGCTTTCTAATGCTTGTAGGTAGAAACCTTTGGTTAGGCCAGTGGTAACAGCAGTCACGACACCAGTTACGAAATGATCTTCGTCAGTAATGTATGGGTAACCATCAATGAATGGAGACGTATCGCCTTCACCTTGAATATCTTGGATGGTAGTGAAGTTAGGTTGCTGACCGTCGACTTCACAAGCGAATGGTGCTGGTGGCTCAGTCGCATTTAGCTCACCAAGGCCGTCAATGTTGTCTTTCTCAAATGCCGTCCACTGAGATGCATCATAAGTAGCAGAAGGGGTTAGTGCATCACTGTTACGAACTAATGTGGTGTCTTTACCAAAATCTACGTCACCCATCACACCGATGATGTCGTGCACTTCACCATCTTTAAGCAGTGCGATCGGGTCGTCACCGTTAAAGTTCGCAACGCTTTTATCTGTGATACCTGCTACCGCTTTGATGGCGTCGCTCGCGTCACCATGCGCCAGTACATACACTTGGTTAGCTTGTAGCGTCACTTGGCTAAGGTCGAATGTGCTGCCCCAAGTACCACCACCATTTGATGATTTCGCCAACTCGTAGCCAGTGAGTGTCACCGCAGTATCACCCGTATTAGCGATCTCTACCGCTTTATTATAAGCGCCGCCTTCTACGTATTGGGAAATAATAATCTCTGCGTTCGCGTTTGCACTAAGTGCACTGGCGATGGTTAATGCGAGTATTGAGGGTTTGATTAACGTGTCCATTGTCGTACCTGATATTTATGTAAATGCAAACTTAGCTCTGATTAGAGCCTGCCATTTGCGTCTACTATCAGGTTTATTTATGAAATAAATAAGAATGAGTAATTAAAGCCGTGAAATGAATCACATGTGAATATAAGAAAATATGCCAGAGCATCCCATTCAAACATTTTTTGTAATAAATACAGAGCGCTATTGATAAACAAGTCAGAATTTAGATTGATTACTCAGTTTACTTTTTCACTTCATGTTAAGGAGTAGAAAATACATCACTTGTTGAGTTGCTTATTAACCCAACCGTTCCGTTACAAATAAAAAATATAATTAGTCACTAATTTAGAATGCTTTAATTTTCACTTGTATCACTGTTCAAGCCCAAGAATCTATTACTCGCTTCGTTCTCTCTTATACAGGCCCCTCATACTTCAAAGTTTTCATGATTTATTCAATAACTTTTCATTACTCACTAGCCAAAAACATACACAAAAGATATAACACCTGCGCGAGACAATAAGATCTCATTAGCTGTAAACCCAGGAACGACAAATGAAAAAAATTCAACGCAGTGTGCTAGCTCTCTCCCTACTTGGCTTGATAGCGGGGTGTCAGTTGACCGCCAGTGAGCCACTTCAACCTACGGCGAATCAAGACATCATCGAATCAGCCAAAAATGAACTGGATGGTATTGAAGAGCTAGAAGTCAGTGACGAGGGTGTTATTACCTTTACTCAGCGTCTAAGAACGCCAGGAACCTACTGGATTCCAGCGAGAATTAAAGAACTCAGCTACGATATATCATGCGTACAGCTTAGTTACTTCATTGATAGAGGCATGGTTGTGAAGTCTGCCTTTCTAGGGGCTCGAGGACGTGTTGAATATTACGACATGGAACGCTGTATGAAAGACACACCATTTCAGTAATACAGGCATAAAAAAAGCTCCACCAAAGTGGAGCTTTTTCGTATTCGTTCTTAGCAACTATGGGCGAGCTACAAAACCTACTGCTTCGTATGCTTTCTTAAGCGTTTCAGCCGCTCGTGCCGAGGCTTTCTCAGCGCCTTGCTGCATTACCTCGTCCATGTAAGCACGATCAGCGCGAATACGGTGATATTCTGCTTGAATTGGCTCAAGCATTGCTACAACTGCCTCACCAACATCTTTCTTAAATGGGCCATACATTTCTACGCCTTGGTACTTCGCTTCAATCTCTTCGAAGCTCATACCTGTCGCCGCGGAGTACAGACCCATTAGGTTAGCAATGCCCGCCTTGTTCTCGATATCATGACGGATACTTGGTGGCGTTTCGGTATCGGTTTGCGCTTTGTTGATCTTCTTAAGGATCGACTTAGGCTCTTCCAGCAGCGTGATAACGTTCTTACGGTTGTCATCAGATTTAGACATCTTCTTCGTTGCGTCTTGAAGGCTCATTACACGCGCATTTACTGTCGGAATGTAAGGCTCTGGAACTTGGAAGATTGGCTGCTCTGGCGAGTAAATATTGTTGAAACGCGTTGCGATATCGCGCGCTAATTCTAGATGTTGCTTCTGGTCACTGCCTACAGGTACTTGGTGTGCACCGTAAAGCAAAATGTCAGCCGCCATCAACACCGGGTAGTCAAATAGACCGACGTTTACGTCATTCGCGTAACGTGCCGATTTGTCTTTAAACTGAGTCATACGGCTCAGCTCACCCATTTGAGTGTAGCAGTTAAGAAGCCAACCTAATTGAGCATGCTCTGGTACATGTGACTGAACAAATAGCGTGCTCTTCTTCGGGTCAACACCAACTGCCAGACAAATTGCCAGTGCGTCTAGAGTTGCTTCATGCAGCGCTTTAGGGTCCTGACGAACCGTAATCGCGTGAAGGTCTACCACACAATATTGGCAATCATAATCGTCTTGCATCTGCTGCCATTGACGTAGAGCACCCAAGTAGTTACCGATACTTAGTTCACCTGAAGGTTGAACACCACTCAATACAATGGGTTTGCTCATTAGAATGATTCCTTTGACTTCTTAATCTAATTAAATGAAAAAAACCGTGCAGTAATAGGTGCACGGTTTACTCAGTGTACTCATTAACGAGTATTTTGGAAGCTCTTTTGTAGCCGTTATGCAGAAACCGCTACAACGTCCAATAATTCTGCCAAACTGTCAGCGACGAAATCTGGATTTGATGCTGAAATAGGTTCACCGTGGTTGTAACCATATGTCAGACCAAATGAGGCACAGCCTGCATTCTTTGCTGCGAGAATATCGTTTTTCGAGTCGCCAACCATCAGCATTTCACTTGGTTGGATTTGGTGCTTTTCCATCAACCAGTTCAATGCTACTGGGTTTGGTTTTTTCTCTGGGAATGCATCACCGCCAAGGACATCAACGAAGTATTTTGCGATGTCGTGCTTTTCCAAAACGTCAGGCACAAACTTTGAAGGTTTGTTGGTCACCAATGCCATAACAAAGCCCGCTTTGTGCAGCTCTGCTAGTGTCTCTTTTACCGTTGGGTAAAGATGACTTAGCTTGTGACCGCTTTGCTCGTAGTAATCATCAAACAATACACGCGCTTTAGCACGAAGCTCTTCACTCAGCTCCGGGTTGATGGTCAGGCTTTGGCTTAATGAGCGACCAATAAGCACGTCTGCGCCGTTACCCACGTAATCACGAACTTGTTCTTCTGAAACCGATGGAAAGCCAAGCGCCTGTACTGCTTGGTCTGCCGCGACAGCTAGATCGGGCACGCTATCAAGCAAAGTACCATCTAGATCGAAGGCGATGAATTTAATGTCTTGTTGAGTCATAACTTCCCTGAGGATTTTTATTTATAAATCGGTGAAAACGACAAAGGATGGCACCCCATCCTTTGTTTTTATCATTATGTCTGATTCTACAGTAACTGTTTGTTTCGTCGTTACTTTGCAGCAATACGCTGACGAACTGCCTCAAACAAACAGATGCCGGATGCCACAGATACGTTCAAGCTTGAAACGCTACCAGCCATTGGGATCTTAATCAAATCGTCGCAGGTTTCACGAGTTAGACGACGCATACCGTCACCTTCTGCCCCCATTACGATAGCAAGGGGGCCAGTCAGTTTGGCTTGGTAGATGTCGTGCGTTGCTTCACCCGCAGTACCAACAAACCAGATGCCTTTCTCTTGCAATGTACGCATAGTACGAGCCAAGTTAGTCACTCGGATCAATGGCACGACTTCAGCTGCACCACAAGCCACTTTGCTTACGGTTGCGTTCATTGGCGCAGAACGATCTTTCGGTACGATGATCGCCGCAGCACCTGCCGCATCTGCGTTACGTAAACACGCACCAAGATTGTGTGGATCGGTCACGCCGTCTAACACTAATAGCAGTGGTGATTCGTGCTGCGCCAGGATGTCATCTATATCGTTCTCATTCAGCTGCTTCGCTGGTTTCACACGAGCGATGATGCCTTGGTGATTTGCACCGCGCGCTTTGTCATCCAAGGTTTTACGTGTCATCTGCTGAATAGAAACACCACAAACCTGAAGATCATTTAGGATTGGCATTAGGCGATCATCTTGACGACCTTTTAAAACGTACGCCTCGATAAAACGCTCTGGTTCGCGCTCCAATACCGCCTTCACTGCGTGAATGCCGTAGATAAATTCGTTACTCATTGTTTAACCTGTTGTTCTGGTCGTATTGCCTGCGCCAACCGAGTTTGAACTAAGTTGGCGCTTCAACCTACTGCGCTTCTTTTTTAGTGCGCTTGGTTTTCTTCGGCTTACTGTGCGGCTTCTTTTTACGTGCTTTTTTCACTTTAGGCTTCTCGTTGCCTTCGGCGTCACCACGTTTTGGGCCATTGCGCTTACTCGTTGCGCCCGTTTCTTCTGGGCGTTTAGTTGGCTCTATCGCAGGAACTGCACGAGCCGCGCCACCTTCTTTCGATGAAGAGCGAGTCGCAGCGCGTTTTTTATCTTTCGCTTTGCGTTTTGCTTCCGCTGCGCGTTTCTTCGCAGTCTTACCTTCGCCGCGTAGCTTACGACTTGTTTCGACCAATTCAAAGTCAATTTGCTTATCATCGAGGTTAACAGCCAGTACTTTTACTTTTACTGCATCACCTAAGCGATAGATGTTACCGAAACTTTCACCAATAAGTCGTTGACCAATCGGGTCAAATTGATAGTAGTCGTTCGCAAGGGTAGAAATATGTACCAAACCATCGATGTGCAAATCCGTTAAACGTACAAAGAAGCCAAAGCTAGTGACATTAGCAATAACACCGTCTAGTTCGTCACCGACGTGGTCTTGCATATATTCACACTTCAGCCAATCCGCAACATCACGTGTTGCATCATCAGCACGGCGCTCTGTCATCGAACATTGTTCGCCGTAAAAATCCATGTCGTCAAACGAGTAATGATAGCCACCTGTTGGTGTCCAGCGATCTTGATTACGACCTTCTTCTTTAGCAATCAGATACTTGATTGCACGGTGAAGTAACAAGTCAGGGTAACGACGAATTGGCGACGTAAAGTGCGCATAGCGTTTCAATGCCAACCCAAAGTGCCCCGCGTTATCTGCGTTGTATACCGCTTGCTTCATTGAGCGTAGCAGCATGGTCTGAATCAACTCTTGATCTTGACGCCCGGAGATTTGACGTGCGAGATCAGCATAGTCCGTTGGTGAAGGCTCTAAACCACCTTTTAGCTCAAGACCAAGTTCACTTAAGAAGTCACGGAAACCTTGCAGGCGTAATTCACCTGGAGATTCGTGGATACGATAAAGCGCGGGCTCTTTCGCTTTTTCTACCAGCGATGCCGAAGCAATGTTGGCTAAAATCATACATTCTTCGATGATCTTATGCGCGTCATTACGAATTACTGGCTCAATGCTTTCGATTTTACGTTCCGCATTGAAAATAAATTTGGTTTCAACGGTTTCAAATTCGATTGCACCGCGTTGATCTCGTGCTTCTTTCAGCACTTTGTACATCTTGTGCAACTCTTCTAGATGAGAAACAAGCGGCTGGTAGCGCTCACGTAGTTCTTCATCCCCTTCTAGAATCGCGCTCACTTTGCTATATGTGAGACGAGCGTGCGAGTTCATCACCGCCTCGTAATGCTTGTAACCAGACAGCTTACCTGTATCGGAAATGGTCATTTCGCACACCATACACAAGCGATCTACTTGCGGGTTAAGCGAACATAGACCGTTCGACAGTACTTCTGGCAACATTGGCACAACTTGCGAAGGGAAATATACTGAGTTACCACGATTGATCGCTTCTTTATCCAACGCAGAGTCAGGACGAACGTAGTAACTGACGTCAGCAATCGCTACCCATAAACGCCAACCACCTTCTTTGTTCTTTTCACAGTAAACGGCATCATCAAAGTCTCGTGCGTCTTCGCCGTCAATGGTCACTAGTGGCAAATCACGTAGATCCACACGACCAACTTTCGCTTCTTCTGGTACTTCTTCGCCTAAGTTTTCGATTTGTTTATCGACGGCTTCTGGCCATTCGTGAGGGATTTGGTGTGTACGAATCGCAATTTGTGTTTCCATACCTGGTGCCATGTTTTCACCAAGGACTTCAACCACTTTACCCATCATGCCGCGTGAGCGTGAGCCACGATCAGTAATTTCAATTACGACTACGTTACCCATGCGTGCACCCGCTTTGTGCTCATTTGGGATCAGGATATCTTGGCTGATACGCGAGTCATCTGGGACAACATAGGAGTATCCATATTCAAGGAAGAAACGACCAACGATTTGATCATTGCGCTCCTCTAGCACACGCACCAAACGTCCTTCACGGCGGCCGCGCTTGCTGTTGTCTGTCGGTTGCACTAAGACAAAATCACCGTGGATGATGTTCTTCATCTGATGGTGCGGTAACAGAATATCATCATCCTTGCCGACGCTGCCTTCTGGACGTACCCAACCATGGCCATCACGATGACCAATCACGTAACCTTTCACCATTTCAAGTTTTTCAGGCAATGCATAGCACTGACGGCGGGTAAACACCAGTTGGCCATCTCGCTCCATCGCACGTAGCCGACGACGCAACCCTTCGTATTGCTCTTCGCCCTCAAGCTTTAGTGCCTCAAACAAGTCGTTACGATTCATTGGAACGCCCGCTTGCTCTAGAAACTCGATGATAAACTCTCGGCTTGGAATTGGATTTTCGTAATTTTTGGATTCACGATCTGCAAAAGGATCGTTTGGAATATTGTCTGACATAGGCACGCCTATCTAGCAAGGAAGGTATATGGCTAGTATATCTGAGTCTCTCGATAAGCTACAGAATTGCTTTGAAAAAAGAATGATCGAGATCGACTCTAGGCATGCAAATGAGTTAAGGACGAGCCAGCAAGATCAAAAGTTCAGAATTGTCACTGAGCAAGGATTCAATCGTGCAGTCATCCAACTCCGCCAGAAAGGCACTTTTTGCTTTCGCCAATTTATCTTTGAGGCGGCAAGCAGGGGTAATATGGCAAAAATCCACACCACAGTTGACTAAATCTAACGGCTCTAAATCGCGCACAACACCACCGACTGTGATTTCAGACGCTGGCTTCATCAGCCGGATACCACCGTTTTTTCCGCGCACGGTATGGACATAACCCAACTGCCCTAACCGATTGATAACTTTAACCATATGGTTGCGCGACACACCAAATAAATCCGTCACTTCGGTAATGCTGGTTAACTCATCTTCCGGCAACGAAGCCAAGAAAATTAAGGTTCTCAACGCATAATCAGTGAAACTAGTTAACTGCATATTCTCTCCCAAAGTGCGACTCAATAACCCGCTGGTGATGCTAAAACCCCAAACTTGAGCTATCGATAAAAGTGTAAATCTTTTCTTGATCGAAAGATACATTTGAGATACAACTTTAAACATGCATTATAAATACAACTTAAAGTAGGAAGCCCTTATGCTCAGCAATCAAACTATCGAGATCGTCAAAGCGACCGCACCACTCATCGCCGAAACAGGACCAAAACTGACCGCGCACTTTTACGAGCGTATGTTTACTCATAACCCTGAGTTGAAAGATATTTTTAACATGAGTAACCAGCGTAACGGCGATCAGCGTGAAGCATTATTCAACGCTATCTGTGCCTATGCTGCCAATATTGAAAATTTGCCAGCTCTGCTTGGCGCAGTAGAGAAAATTGCGCATAAGCACACGAGCTTTTTGATCACAGAAGATCAGTACCAAATCGTTGGTAAGCATTTACTTGCGACAATCGATGAGCTTTTTAATCCAGGTCAAGAAGTGTTGGATGCTTGGGCTGAGGCTTACGGCGTACTTGCGAATGTATTTATTCAGCGCGAAGAACAAATTTACCAACAAAATGAAGCTTTGGAAGGCGGCTGGCGCGGTCTACGCGAATTTGAATTAGTCGATAAAAAGATTGAGAGCGAACACATTTGCAGCTTTGTGTTCAAGCCAACCGATGGCCAAAAAGTGGCGCCGTATAAACCGGGACAATACCTTGGCATCTACATCAACAGTGACCAGTTAGAAAACCAAGAAATTCGCCAATATAGCCTGTCTTCTGCGGTCCAAGAGAACACCTACCGTATCTCAGTAAAACGTGAAGAAGGCGGAAAAGTGTCGAACTACCTGCACGATAGCCTGAACATTGGCGAAAAAGTGCAGCTTGCGGCCCCTGCCGGTGATTTCTTTATGGATGCCGAACCACAAACACCCGTTGTTCTAATTTCTGCTGGTGTGGGACTTACTCCAACGCTGTCAATGCTAGAAAGTCTCTCAGCACATCAAGCACCTGTAACTTGGGTTCATGCAACCGAAAATGGCCAACAGCATGCTTTCAAGCAACACGTAAACCAACTCGTTGCAGAAAAAGAAAATATGAACGCGCTCGTTTGGTATAACCAACCAACGGCAGAAGACAAGCTAGGTGAAGACTTCCACTTCACGGGCTTTGTCAATCTGTATGAAATTGAAGCTGCATTAAAGCAAGATAAAGTGCAGGTGTACTTCTGTGGTCCTGTAGGATTTATGCAGCACGTAGCGAAACAGCTATTAGAACTTGGCGTACCAGAAGAGCAATTCCATTACGAATGCTTCGGTCCACACAAAGTGGTTTAAGCGCTACCAACTATCGGGAAAACAACAAAGCCCACGTGACGTGGGCTTTGTTGTATGAAGTTGTTTGCAATATTGAAGCGTTACCAAAAGGTGTCTCGCCGTTTAGCTCGAGCAATAACGTTTTGTGGCATGCGCTGTTCAAGGCCGTTTCTCAATACAGTTATGCGCTTATGCTGCCGCTTATCTGCTGTGACAGAGTTATATAACCAACGATACGCATCTTCGTAATCGAGTGGACTGCCATAATCACGTAAAAGCAACTCGGCCAGATGAATACGCGCGTTTAGGTTTCCCATTGACGCAGCTTCTCGCAAATATGGAATTGCACGTTCTTTATCTTGCTGTACTAAAGTGCCACGCGAATAGTATCGGCCAATCTGCTCTAGTGCAGCTGGTAACCCCTGATGCGCTGCATTTTCGATGTAGTAAAGACCCAGTTCGACATCTTGCTCGACACACACCCCCCAAGCCAACATATCTCCGTACAGAAATTCATAAGCGGGTAAGTTAATTCGAGTCGCACGAGCTACGATATCCTCCACCAGCTGGCAGTTATCAGCGCGCACACGTTGTAAGTGCTTATTTTGCTCAATAAGCTTTATCAGCTCTGCTTCGGTATAGATCGGAACTGGTGCCCCCACATCAGCAACATTGGCTTTCACTGTGGTAGCAACCAAGGTCAACAACAGTGAAGCAGCCACTGTTCGTAACTTCATAAACGTACCCTTAAGGTATCTAAGAAACCAAAGATCGGTGAAGGATCTCCTCTGCTTGATAACCTTATCGGCAAAAAACAGCTAAGCTTTAGACAATTTTTGCCTCTGATTTAGGCTCAGCGGCAAAAGCTTGCCATATGAGAGTCACGCTGTTTTTGTTCAGATACAAAAAAGCCGACCAGAAGGTCGGCTTTTGCAATCTTTAACGGCTATCAATTAAGCTTCGAATGGGTGAACTTTGATGATAGTTTCGTTACGGTCAGGACCTGTAGAGATGATGTCTACTGGAACGCCAGTTAGCTCTTCAATACGCTTGATGTAGTCAAGAGCGGCTTGTGGTAGAGCATCTAGTGACTTAGCACCAAATGTGTTCTCAGACCAACCAGGCATTGTTTCGTAGATTGGCGTTGCTTTTTCGAATGCTTCAGCAGCCATCGGAGAAACTTCTAGCACAGAGCCATCTTCCATCTTGTAACCAGTACAGATTTTTAGCTCTTCTAGACCATCTAGTACGTCTAGTTTAGTTAGACAGAAACCAGATACAGAGTTGATTTGGATTGCACGACGCATAGCAACAGCATCGAACCAACCTGTACGACGTAGACGACCAGTTGTCGCACCGAACTCGTGGCCAACTTCACCTAAGTGCTTACCAATTGGATCTTGCTTATCTAAACCGTCGTATAGTTCAGTCGGGAATGGACCAGCACCAACGCGAGTACAGTACGCTTTTGCGATACCCAAGATGTAACCGATGTGACGAGGACCAAAACCAGAACCTGCAGCAACACCACCAGCAGTCGTGTTAGAAGACGTTACGTACGGGTAAGTACCGTGGTCGATATCAAGTAGTGTACCTTGTGCACCTTCGAACATGATCTTGTCGCCGCGCTTACGTGCTGCGTCTAGTTCGTCAGTTACGTCGATAACCATTGACGTTAGTAGTTCAGCGTAGCCTTTAGCTTGCTCAAGTACTTCTTCGTAGCTTACTGGCTCCGCTTTGTAGAAGTTAACTAGTTGGAAGTTATGGAACTCCATGACTTCTTTTAGCTTCTCTGCGAAAGTCGCCATATCGAATAGGTCGCCAACGCGTAGACCGCGACGAGCAACTTTATCTTCGTATGCTGGACCGATACCACGACCAGTAGTACCGATAGCTTTTTTACCGCGAGCGATTTCGCGAGCTTGGTCCATTGCAACGTGGTAAGGAAGAATTAGCGGACATGCTTCAGAAATGAAAAGACGCTCGCGTACTGGAATACCGCGCTCTTCAAGAGGCTTCATTTCTTTAAGTAGAGCTTCAGGTGATAGTACAACACCGTTACCGATAACACATTTTACGTTATCGCGAAGGATACCTGATGGAATTAAGTGAAGAACGGTTTTTTCACCGTCAATTACGAGAGTGTGACCTGCGTTGTGACCGCCTTGGTAGCGTACCACGTATTTTGCATCTTCAGTTAAAAGGTCTACGATTTTACCTTTACCTTCGTCACCCCATTGGGTGCCTAGAACGACTACGTTATTTCCCATCTTTCCAAGTCTGATTGCTAGTTAAAAATGGATTCTAGCACCGAATCACGCTTCTTGCAGTCATTTTTTGTTCACAGAGTTGCTACCAGAATGTCATCTTGCCGCTTTGTTCATTTTGAAATCAGCATATCACTGATAGTATTTAGCTTTCTCTATTCGACTGGAAAGCGCTATGTCTGAATCCATATGGTTGGCGATTGGGCTCGTCTTGATCGTGGAAGGCATTGGGCCACTGATTGCTCCTAACGGTTGGCGGAATATGGTGGCTCAATTAAGTGAACAACCCAACAATCAGCTACGACGCATCGGTGGCTGCCTAGTAGTTGCTGGAGCCGTCATCGCCATCATGATGAGCTAGCACTTAGCATCAGATACAAAAAAGGCTCCCTAAGGAGCCTTTTATTTCAATGAGACGCGGAGATTATTTCTCCATGCTGCCCTTCGACTGGTTCATGTATTGGAAGAACTCACTCTTCGGATCAAGCACCAGAATATCGCTCTTAGAGCTGAAGGACTTCTCATACGCACGTAGCGAGCGTAGGAAGCTAAAGAACTCAGGGTCTTTGTTGTACGCTTCAGCATAAATCTTCGCAGCTTCAGCATCCGCTTCACCTCGTGTCACACGCGCCGTTTTATCAGCTTCAGCTAGAATAGTTGCTACTTCTAGTTCTGCTTGAGCACGAATAACTTCCGCTTTTTCACGACCTTGAGAACGGTGCTTACGAGCAACGGACTCACGCTCCGCACGCATACGACGGTAGATAGACTCACTGATTTCATCAGGCAGGTTGATTTTCTTCATTCGGAAATCAACGACACGAACACCCAAGTCTTTCATTGCGCTTTCACGCGTGTCTTTCAATACTTCAGACATGATTAGGTCGCGTTCACCATCAATCTCAAGCGCTTCACGAGCCGCTTCAGTTGCGACAACATCGGCACTTGCGTCTTCTGGTAGCACATCATCGTTACGTGGACCAGATACGATCTGTTTGATTTCACGAGCACCGATTTCAGAACGAAGCACGTCCGTCACTTTACGCTCAAGTAGTGCCTCTGCCGTTAGCGAGTTACCACCGCCTGTCGCGAGGTAGTAGCGACCAAAATCTTCAATACGCCACTTCACGTAGGTATCAATGATAACGTCTTTTTTCTCAGACGTTACGAAACGGTCTGCACGACCATCCATTGTTTGGATACGTGCATCAAGTTGTTTCACACGGTCAAACAAAGGCATCTTGAAATGCAGACCAGGCTCGTAAATTCGAGTGATGTCGTTGTTGTCTTTCAAGACACGACCAAATCGAACCACGATACCGCGCTCACCTTCAGGAATCACAAACAAAGACATCAACATTAATGCCAGTGCGATTACCAGTACAGGGATCATTAACTTACGCATTCTTAGTATCTCCCTTGACGTGAACCTGTTGAACGAGACTGCGTGTTCGAAGTGTCTTCTTGTGTACGATCAGACTCAAGTTGAATTTGATCATAGGTTGAAGATGACTTCGATTTACGTTTGGTATCTGCTTTGCCCTCTTGTCCCGCCAACTTATCGATTGGAAGGTAAAGAAGATTGCCGCTTGATTCCGAGTCAATCAACACTTTCGAAGTGCTTGAGTACACCTCTTCCATTGCGTCGATGTACAGACGATCACGCGTTACACCAGGCGCTGCTTGGTATTCTGGTAGTAGTTTTTCGAACTGTGCTACCTGACCAAGAGCCTCGTTAGTGACACGCTCATTGTAACCTTGTGCTTCTTTCTTCAAACGCTCTGCTCGACCCGTTGCCTTAGGCAAGATTTCGTTCTTGTATGCTTCAGCTTCACGAATGAAACGCTCTTCATCCTCACGTGCTGCGATTGCATCATCAAACGCATCTTTCACTTGCTCTGGTGGACGAGCAGACTGGAAGTTCACATCAACAAGTACCAGACCCATATCATAGCTATCAATGATTTGGTTCAGTGTTTCTTGCGTAGTTTGACGAATTTGCTGACGACCACTGGTTAGAATGCTATCCATCAATGAGTCACCAATTACTGCACGTAGTGCAGAATCCGTTGCTTGACGCAAGCTGTCGTCTGCATTGGTTACACGGTACAAGTATTTGTATGGGTCAGTCACTCGGTACTGCACATCCATCGCAACTGTTACAACGTTTTCATCTTTGGTCAGCATTAGACCAGATGCACGTAGTGAACGAATCGCTTGTACGTTTACCGCTTCGTACTCATCAATAAAGCGAGGACGCCAGTTAAGACCTGGGTCTACGATACGATCGTATTTACCTAAACGCAGTACAACACCACGCTCTGCTTCACCGATGGTGTAAAAACCAGCGAAGAACCAAACTGCAACAGCAATCAGAGCAATCACGCCAAAGCCAATTGCACTACCACCACCGCCGCCGATTGGAGAACCACCGCCGCCTTTTTTACCAAACTTGCCGCCCAGCTTTTGACTCAGTTTGTTGAACACTTCATCTAAATCTGGCGGACCTTGATCTCGGCCACCAGGACGCTGGCCACCACGATTATTATTACCCCAAGGGTCATTATCGCGGCCATTGTTGCCGTTGTTATTTCCAGGCTCATTCCACGCCATTAGAAAGCTCCATCATTTGATATGACGTTATACTGTAGCAGTCCTTTAAGTGACTATAAAGCCAGTCAAAACTGCCCCTTCTCTTTTTTCAAGTCTAGACCAATCTACTTGCTGCATTCGAATATCGATCAACAAGTTACCATCCTGGTCATATTCCTCACGTTGAATACACTTCATTTGGAAGAAGGTACTACGGAATCGTCCTTGATACTGTGGAGGAATTCGCAACTGATGCTCGACCATTTGTGACGCCAGACGTTCCGTCAGCGCCTCAAACAGGACATCAATGCCCAACCCATCCATTGCTGAAACCCAAACTGCGCGAGGTACGCCTTCCTCGTCTCGTTCTATACGTGGTTTCTGCGAATCTAGATTGTCGATTTTGTTCATGACAACCAGAGTCGGCACTTCATGCGCGTCGATCTCTTCTAGTACTTCATGAACAGCTTGAATATTCTCACGAAAACGCTCATCACTGGCATCAACAACATGTAACAAAATGTCAGCTTCTTGCGTTTCCTGCAAGGTTGCCTTGAAGGCCGCAACCAAGTCGTGTGGCAAATGTCGAATAAAACCAACCGTGTCTGCCAAGATGGCAGGACCAACATCTGCTAACTCTATCTTACGTAAAGTCGGGTCCAAAGTAGCAAATAATTGATCAGCCGCGTACACGCCAGCTTCTGTAATACGGTTGAAGAGTGTCGACTTACCCGCGTTGGTGTAACCCACAAGTGAAACCGTTGGGATTTCAGCTCGATTTCGGGCGCGGCGCCCTTGTTCACGCTGCTTCGCTACTTTGTCTAAGCGTCGCAGGATGGCTTTGATTCTGTCACGCAATAAGCGACGGTCGGTTTCCAGCTGGGTTTCACCCGGGCCACGTAAACCGATACCACCTTTCTGCCTTTCAAGGTGTGTCCAACCACGAATCAAACGAGTAGAGATATGACGAAGTTGAGCCAGCTCTACCTGTAGCTTACCTTCGTGTGTTCGAGCTCGTTGAGCAAAGATATCGAGAATAAGACCAGTGCGGTCGAGAACTCGACATTGGCACAGTGCTTCGAGGTTACGTTCTTGGGCAGGAGAGAGGGCGTGATTAAAAATCACAATTTCGGCACCAGTTGATTGTACCGCTGTAGCAATCTCTTGGGCCTTACCCTCTCCGACATAGTATTTCGGGTGTGGGGATTGACGACTACCAGTTACCACTTGTAGCGCCTCTACCCCAGCAGAAGAAACCAGCATTTCGAACTCAGCCAGATCTTCCCATTCACCTTCTTGCGTGAAGTTGATATGAACAAGTACGGCTCGCTCACCGGATTCATAACGGTCAAACAAGCAATCAACTCCTTATTTTAAAAATACTCGATGAAGAATTAATCTTCAGATTTCTCTTGTGGACGCTCACCTTGTGGACGTTCACCGCTGTGATGGCTCACTGGACGAGCCGGCACAACTGTTGAGATCGCGTGCTTGTACACCATTTGGTTAACAGTATTCTTCAGCAGGATCACAAATTGATCGAATGATTCGATCTGACCTTGTAGTTTAATACCATTCACAAGGTAGATAGATACCGGGATACGCTCACGACGTAGCGCGTTTAGAAATGGGTCTTGTAGAGATTGCCCCTTAGCCATTTTTATTTTCCTTATTTAATTTGTAGTTGTAATTATTTAGCTAGTGGTGCAATGCAAAAGATACGGCTTTTGCATCTGAGCTAAACGAATCAAAAATGCACTCTAAGTAATTAGCAGCATAGTATAAAAACCGCCAACAACAGATCCTTTGAGAGTGCGTTCACGCAAAAACGATCACATTATACACAGCTATGTCAATCAGATGCTATTGCTTCCGACATCGTTTCTAATGCCTGTTCAATGTTCTCGCTATCCAACCAAGTTAAATCATCCCAGCTGCGTAACCAGGTGATTTGACGCTTGGCCAATTGACGAGTCGCGCATACGCCACGAAATACCGCTTCGTCACGTGTACACTCCCCATCTAAATACTCCCACATCTGTCGGTAACCGACGCATCGTATGGAAGGAAGATCGGGGTGAAGATCTTTTCGCGAATGTAACGCTTTCATTTCTTCTTCAAAGCCCGCTTCCATCATCTTCTCGAAACGGAGTTCAATCCGACGGTGAAGTTCTGCCCTATCCTTGGGAGCTATTGCAAACTGCTTGACTCGGTATGGTAGGCTTTCACCTTTCGTTTGAGTCAATTCAGTCAAAGTTTTACCTGAAATGCGAAAAACTTCCAATGCCCGAGATAAACGTTGGGGATCATTGGGATGGATTCTCGCGGCTGACACAGGATCAACCTCTTTGAGTTCATCGTGCAACACTGACCAACCTTTAGTCAATGCCTCTTGTTCAATTTGCTGACGAATTTCAGGATTTGCAGCAGGAAGTGGTGATAAACCTTCAAGTAACGCCTTGTAATACAGCATTGTTCCACCCACAAGAAGTGGAATTTTTCCTTCTGCAACAATATCATCCATCGCTTTCAATGCATCTCGACGAAAGTCGGCGACAGAGTAAGATTCACTTGGATCCAAAATATCTATCAAGCGATGAGGCGCCAAACTTAACTCTTTTTCATCCGGTTTCGCCGTACCGATATCCATCCCTTTGTAGATCAAAGCAGAATCAACACTGATGATCTCAATCGGAAATTTTTGACGAAGACGAATCGCCAGCTCAGTTTTGCCTGATGCAGTTGGCCCCATTAAAAATAGCGCCAAAGGTAGTTTATCTGTCATGGTTTTAATTTGGCTATCGTGGCAGAGAAATCAACAGCGGATACGAATTTTGTATCTTCTAATGGCAATTGACCATGTCTTAGCTGTTCAAGTTCCGCAATAATTTGAATGGCTTCAGAAAAAGTATAGTGACTCTTCACTGTCGTGACCTGTAATGCGAGCCAATCTATCAACTCAGACAGCATCTGAGCCGCTGCTATACCTTCGTTCACACAAGATTGCGCGTAAGATAACAGATCTGGTACTAAATTTTGTAAGTTTTGTTGACGCAGCGGAGCTGGGACGCCCATCACCATTAAGGCGTGCTCGTTTCTCGCTTTCAATTGAATACCAAGCAATGCCAAATCTTGTTGATAATCTTGGGCCAGTCTCACTAATTCGGCCTCTAACTTAATAGATAGAGGAACAAGCAGAGGTTGTGCCTTGAGTGCACCATCGCTTGGAGAAAGCTGGCCTTTTACACGATAAAATTCTGCTCTAGGTAACGAGACTAACGCCGCCCCACTGTCACTGCTCATCAAAACAAATTGTTCATCGACCACCATCAGCGCTTTGCCTAATGCAGTAATCGATGGCATTGATGTGTGCGAAGTTATCGTTTGGGGCGCTATTGGAGTGACTGCCTGAGCCTCAAACTCTAGCGTTTTCAACAGCTCGTGATAAGCGCGTACTTCTTGTTTAGTTGGCGCTGGTTCTACGTGGCGCTCTTTACTGTGACTTGGCTTTGGTGCAGGTTTGGATTCCACCCAATCATTACGTTTGAATGACTCCACTACGCGCGCCTCTCGCACGGAGGTTTCACTAGGACCGCTATTACGAGGCTTCACTTCATAATCACTGCGTCCAGGATAAGCCGGTGTACTCTCTATCGCTTGATAAACCCGCTCTGGTACTGGTGAAGATGCTGGCTCTTGTACTTTTTCAGGCTCTGGCGAATGCTCAATCTCTTCGGATTCAGTCGGTTCCACGCGATGAAATGCCGATTCATTCACCTGTGGTTTATCAATCACGGCGCTTTGTGAAAGTGCATCCGTCAAAGCTTGATAGATGAAATCATGCACCAAACGAGCTTGGTGGAAACGCACTTCATGCTTAGCAGGGTGAACATTCACATCTACTTGGTGCGGATCTAGCTCAATAAAGAGCACATACGCAGCAAACTGATCTGGCTTTAAGCTCATTTCATAGCTTTGACGAATCGCGTGATTGATTAATTTGTCACGCATCATTCGGCCATTCACATAGCAATATTGTAAATCGCTTTGCTGCCTTGCTCCCTCTGGTGTGGTAATCCACCCATGTAGCTTTAACCCTTGATGCTCAAGCTCGATTCTGAGCATATGCCGCACAAACGCATTACCGCAGACAGCAGCAATACGCTTTTCGGTTTGAAGCTGATTTTTCGCCGCGCGATATTGACGGATGATCTTGCCGTTATGACGCACATTGATGGTGACATCAAAGCGGCTTAACGCAATGCGTTTCAATAACTCATCAATATGAGCAAATTCGGTTTTCTCCGTACGAAGAAACTTGCGACGCGCTGGAGTATTAAAAAATAAGTCCAACACCTCAACGGTAGTGCCAATCGGGTGCGCTGCTGGCTTAAGCTTCACCTGCATATCACGCCCTTCGGAGTAGGCACTCCAGGCTTCTTCTTGTGCCGCAGGACGCGACGTGAGCGTCAAACGCGAGACTGAGCTAATACTGGCTAACGCTTCACCGCGAAAACCTAGACTCATAATGGCTTCGAGATCATCTAAGGTATGTATCTTAGATGTCGCATGACGACTGAGCGCTAAGCCGAGTTCATCTTTCGCGATACCTTTTCCGTTATCACGAACACGAATCAGCTTTGCGCCTCCTTTCTCGATATCGATATCGATTCGAGTTGCGCCAGAATCAAGACTATTTTCAACCAGCTCTTTAATCACAGAAGCAGGTCTTTCGACCACTTCCCCTGCGGCGATTTGGTTTGCAAGTCTGGCTGGCAAAATTTTAATCGTCATAATGAGTTAGAAGCTCACCTACTTGTTTGGAATGATCAGGACTTGCCCAACCGCTAGCTGATCAGAGCGTAAGTTATTCGCTTTACGAATGCTCGATACGCTAACGCCGTATTTGGACGCTATTTTGCCAAGGAACTCACCCCGAGAAACCTTGTGCTTACGAATCGGTTTATCTTTTACCGCGACCGTTATCTTCAACTTTTGCCCTACCCACAACGTATCTGACTTCAAGTTATTCTCTCGGCGGATATCTGAAACCTTCACTTTATAGTGATTCGCAATCTTACCTAAGAACTCACCAGACTTAACCTTGTGCGTAATGGTTTCTGTCTCAACAGTAATCGGTTTACTTGGCACTTTAATCGTACCAGCAGAAGGAATGTTGAGCTTCTGACCAATTGCCAAGCCTGTCGACTTCAAGTTGTTTGCCGACATCAGCGCTTTAGAGCTAAGCCCATATTTGTTCGCGATCACCGATAATGACTCGCCACGCTTTACAATATGTACCATTGGCTTCGCTGAAGGCGAGAACACCGTACCCTCTGGTGGGTTATCTTTTAAGTACTTGACGACCGCCTTAGTGATAGCCTGAGCTAACTTATCTTGGTGCGCTCGTTGAAACAGTAAACGCTCTTCTGTTGGGTTAGAAATAAAGCCCGTTTCCACTAGCACAGACGGAATCTGTGGAGAGCGTAAAACCGCAAGGCTGGTGTTGATCGGTTTGGTGTTATGCAGGTGCGCAACACGTCCCATCTCACCTAGGATTTCTGTTGCCAGTTTATAGCCTTCTTTTTGTGAGTGACTAAACTGCAAGTCCAGCAAAGTTTGGTTCACATTACGATCTTTTGTCTTCGTGAAGAACGCATTACCCGAGCCGCCCAATAACTCAGACTGTTTCTCATGGTTCTCGACCCAACGAGCAATTTCGGTATTTGCACGACGAGTATTTAGTACGAAGACCGAACCACCGCGAGGCTTCGGTGAGGTAAACGCATCAGCGTGAATGGAGATCAGTAAGTGTGCATCATTTTCACGAGCAATCGCGACACGACGGTTTAAGTTTACAAAGTAATCTCCCGTACGAGTCATGCGCGTTTTAATACCAGGAGTCGCATCGAGCTGAGCAGCAATTTTTCTTGAGATACTCAATACCGCATCTTTCTCGTACTTACGACGTGAAGGGCCAATAGAGCCAGGGTCTTCCCCACCGTGACCAGGGTCGATAACAATTAACACTTCTTGAGCTCGTTGAACTGAGCTCATGTCTTTGCTGGCCGCAGCTGGCTTACTCGGTTTAGAGGTCGATGCCTTCTTACCGTGCGGTAAATCAATCACCAAGCGGTGACCATACTGCCCACCTGGTGTTGGGCTTAATTTAAATAACTCCGCTTGAACGCTCTTTTTTAGTTCAAACACCAAACGATAAGTGCCCTTCTCTGGAGGCGAGCTTTTTCGTACCAGTTTTAAAACAGGGCTATCCGTAACAGTAACAGGTAGTTTGGCCTGCATCGTCGTGCTTTTTAAATCCACGACAAGGCGATCCGGCCCTGATAAAGAGAAATAGGAATAGTCAGCTTCCGAGCCTAAATCGATGACAACACGCGTTTCATCAGGTGAAGGCCAAACTCGAAAACTCTTAACGACGTTAGCAAATGCTAAATTGGGGATGAGAAGGAGAAAAGTGGCGACAAACGTCGCCACCACTCTAAAATTTGAAAAACTCAACATAGCTCCAATCGACTGAGTAACTGCACACCATAATCATTATTAGCTGTTAGTTCGGCTACACGTTGCTCACCTTGGTAGCGAATGTTTACATCAAGATCCGGTTGTGGCAGTAAGCCATGCCCTTTTTCAGGCCATTCAACCAAGCAAATCGCATCGTCTGTGAAATAGTCTCGAATCCCCATAAACTCAAGCTCTTCAGGATCCGCAAGACGATAAAGGTCGAAGTGATATACTTGCCACTGATCCAACTGGTACGGTTCGACTAGAGTATAAGTTGGACTTTTCACGTTACCTTGATGACCAAGAGCACGGACAAAACCACGACTAAAGGTTGTTTTACCTGCACCCAAATCACCATGCAGATAAATTGTGGTTTGCTGGGAACAAAGCTGAGCCAGAGCGGTGCCTAGTGCAACCGTTTCATGCTCATCTTTTAAATTGAATTGTTTCGTGCTCATTGATGCTTCTCTAACTAATGATCGTTGACTATATAAAAATCAAAAGAACAGGAATAGTAAACCGTGTTGGTTTTGAGAGACAAGCTTTCAAATGTCATATGTGCGAAAAAAGTATCCAATAAACGGTATCTTAATCATCTTAGTATCGACCTAGATTTAGAATATATGCAAATGACTTCAATAAGCAGTATTCACAACATCAAAAACGTACCTAACTGGGTAGCACCAAAGCCAGAGATCCGTTAAGATCCGCCCCCCTTTATTCCGGTGGTTAACATGAACTACGAACAACTCGCACAACAAATCAAAGTTTGGGGAAAAGAACTCGGCTTCCAAAAAGTTGGGATCTGCGACGTTGATCTGAGTGAACATGAAGCAGCACTACAAAAATGGCTTGATGCAGGCTATCACGGCTCAATGGATTGGATGGCTCGTCACGGCATGATGCGTGCTAGACCCCATGAGCTACTCCCGGGAACCGTTCGTGTTATCAGCGTCCGGATGGACTATCTGCCACCAGAGGCTCAATTCGCTTCAAACCTCGCGAATAAAAGTCATGCCTATATTAGCCGCTACGCACTAGGGCGTGATTATCACAAGCTCGTCAGAAAGCAGCTAAATAAGCTCGGCAAACTTATTGAACAAGAGGTTGGTCAATATGGTTACCGACCTTTCGTTGATTCCGCACCAATATTAGAGCGACCTCTCGCCCAAAAAGCGGGCTTAGGTTGGACCGGGAAACATTCCCTGATTTTAGATCAAGACTGTGGATCGTGGTTCTTTTTAGGTGAACTACTTATCGACTTACCACTACCCGTAGATGAGCCAAGCGTTGATCAGTGCGGTAAATGCAAAGCATGCATTACATCATGCCCAACACAAGCCATCGTTGAAGACAAAGTTGTCGATGCCAGGCGTTGTATCTCTTATCTCACCATCGAGTTCGATGGCGTGATTCCTGAAGAGTTTCGAAAGCCAATGGGTAACCGCATTTATGGTTGTGACGACTGTCAATTGGTTTGCCCATGGAACCGCTACGCCGACATAACGGAGCAAGATGATTTCCACCGTCGTGACAGTTTCAAAAACCCTGACCTCGTCGACATGTTTAACTGGGATGAAGCGACTTTTCTAAAAAATATGGAAGGCTCCGCTATCCGTCGTATTGGTCATATACAGTGGCTACGTAACATCGCTGTCGCACTTGGTAATGCAGAATATAGTCAGCGAATCATAGATGCGCTGGAAAGTCGGCAAGGTGAAAATAAATTACTTGATGAGCACATTAAATGGGCTTTGACAGAGCAACTGAATCAACTCCCCACTGAGAGTAATTCATCTATAGAGACGAAAAAGCAACGCTTAATAAGGATAGTCGAGAAGGGACTGCCGAGAGACGCATAGAGCGTAGTCTATATGCAAGAGATTGAAAGTACTTTTGCATGTTCAATTCATGACCTTGTTCTCAATTTTGTAATGTGGAAAAAAATTTGAGATTCAAGAAAAACAAGCTAACAGAAAAAAGTTAAACACAGCTCGGAGAAATGACTAGGATCAAAAAAATACCAGTTAATGATCGTATTTTAACGTACTCGATCCGACAAAAAACTTATTTTTTCTTTATATAACAAAGATTTAATTGGTATTTCTTTGTTGTTTCAACTTCATTTTAGAGAAAAGATCTTTCTTCCCCATCATAAAAAGTCAAGCTAAAAACACTTTATCAACCAACTTATCCACAGAACGACGTATGTGGATAACTCTGTTAATTAAAGTAGATAAAACACGCGAAGCCTCATCATACTGTACGTCAGCCGATTCATATCGTGTTTTAAACACAAACGAAATCGTCCGACATCATATGATGCGGATAAAAGTTTAGCTTTTGGGGATTCATGCTTCGCAGCATTATGAAAAGAGCGATGTGATTGGTTGCGAGAAGCAGGCGTTGAATCAAGCGGCGCATCCGTAGACGACTTAACAATTGTATACTAAATAAGTACTCAATCTATCGTCTTGTATTTGGTTGCGGGGGCCGGATTTGAACCGACGACCTTCGGGTTATGAGCCCGACGAGCTACCAAGCTGCTCCACCCCGCGTCCGAGTGCTTCATCTTCGTTGATGATGAAGGCTTTGCTTTCATTTATAAAAAGAAACTGGAGCGACACACGAGGTTCGAACTCGTGACCTCAACCTTGGCAAGGTTGCGCTCTACCAACTGAGCTAGTGTCGCCTTGTGTCACCGTTAAGCACGATAAAGGCTATATATTGGAGCGACACACGAGGTTCGAACTCGTGACCTCAACCTTGGCAAGGTTGCGCTCTACCAACTGAGCTAGTGTCGC
>NZ_JAWPOP010000358.1:0-735 GCF_033344345.1 Vibrio sp. 1978 | reverse complement strand
AAAAAAAATCCTCTCGATGAACACCAAAACAAAAAGAGCACCTCGGTGCTCTTTTTGTTTATGGATATGGTTACGTTACGCGTTTACCGCTTTAGTAGGACGATGCGGTGAGCACCCATCATTGCGATAAGGAATGATGTAAGCGTTACCCTCTTCAGGGTGAATGATCTGATAGTACTGCGGTAAATTGAAGTTAATAAACTTAGACGCCACACGGCTGTCGTCTTTAACCGAAGTGTAGAAGCTGTTGACCGAGGCGATCATCTCATCTTTTGAGCCACTGAACTGGTGATACACTTCCACTTGGTTCGACTCATCCAATACATAAATGTTGAAACCATCTTCGTTATCTTCAAAGAAGAATTGCACCAAACCTTCACTGGCAAAACCATCCACCGCTTCTGGTAATTGGTATTCTTGCTCACGGTCGAGCATTAACAACGGCGAGCCTTTAAGCTTGTTGGTAGAAATGCTGCGGTAGAAATCGATAGAGTTTTCTAACTTCTGCACCGACACACCACGGCGTTCAAAGAACAATCCGTAGGTTTGGTTACCAAGACGCATCGCTTTAAAGCGGCGGCGTTTTTCTTGCTCCACCGGCTTCAAACGCAAGTCGATGCATTCCGCAAGAAGCTGATACACCATATTACGCATCACACCACGCATGTTCTTCGCGTAGCAGAACACGTCGACCGATTCTGGTGGCAACGCATCTTGGTGCATTTTGCCCAAAAT
>NZ_JAWPOP010000357.1:0-771 GCF_033344345.1 Vibrio sp. 1978 | reverse complement strand
GCGAATATTTGTGGTGGTTCTATCGTTAATGATCGTTTCATATTAACGGCCGCCCACTGCGTAGAATCCTCGGTTTTTACTGACGGTTGGACAGCGAACGATCTTCGTGTTCTGGTAAAAAATCCAACCATGAACGATGTTTATGTCGAAGAGTTCAAAGACGTTCGCACTATTACGATTCATCCCAACTATGATCCTAATGACCTGTGGATTAACGACTTGGCGGTATTGGAGTTAACCCGACCAATTACCGATAACGTTCAGTCCATCACTCTGCCTCAAGATTTTGGCGATTACAGCGGCGAATCGGTTTATCAAATCTTTGGATTGGGACAAACGTCCACGACCGACACCAGTGGCCCGAACTATTTACGATGGGCGGAGGTTCAACCGCTTTCTGATGCCCAATGTGCTTCTCTCGTTGTGGGGTATAACGACCAAGAAAACATTTGTGCAAATGGCTTTCCAGACCGTAGCTATACCGGAATATGTAGCGGAGACTCTGGCGGCCCACTCACCTATCAAGACAGCAACGGTATGTATCAGCAAATCGGGATTGTGAGCTACGGCTCATCCATTTGTGAGTCGGCGGCCATTCCGAGCGTCTTCACAGAGATTCTGAATTACACCTCGTGGATAGAGGCAAGAACCAGTTCCGGGGTCAAAACCGTTTATAACGCAAGCTTAGCAGCCTTAGAGGATTACCTTAGCGAAGGTGATTCAGGCTTTGATCCAGAAGACACTAATGTTTCAGGATTTAGCGACAACGGC
>NZ_JAWPOP010000356.1:0-772 GCF_033344345.1 Vibrio sp. 1978 | reverse complement strand
TTCGCGAGGTGATTCGTCGCGGAACAGAAGTGAGTTATATCGAAACTGGCGTGGAACCGTTCACTATCGAATCAGGCAAAATGGTTGCACCAACGATACCGATGCTCAACACCAATATCGACGAGCTAAACCTGTATTACGACTACGTTCAAGTAGGGCGTGCGCGTGAAGCCGGTGTTCCAACTCAGGTATTACGCATTGTGCCGAAAGACGGACTACGTTATTCCTATGTCCTTTGGATTGACGAATGGAGCAAATTGCCACTTCGCGCCGATCTTGTCGATCGTGATGGCGAGATGCTAGAGCAATACCGCACGATCTCTTACACAGTAAACCCTAAAATTGCAGAGTTGATGAGCGGCCTTGAAGACGTTCAACTTCCTGCTGTGCTTACAATGCCGAAAGGTGAAATTGGCACGAGCAATTGGACTGTGGGCTGGACTCCAGACGGTTTTCATCCAAACGATCTCAACCGCTACCGTATGGCATCAACAGACCAAATGGTAGAAAGTCAGTTGTATTCTGATGGCTTGTTCAACTTCTCTGTTTACGTAGCAAACAAAGATGAGCATTCATTAAAAGGACAACTGGTTCGTCAAGGCCGTAGAACCTTACACAGTTTTGTGAATGGTGATTATGAAATCTCGGTGGTCGGAGATATTCCGCCAGCTACGGCGCAGCGCATTGCTCAATCTGTCACATTTAATGTAACAAAGAGTAAGCAATAATGATGACTGCGTTAGCTACCGTGACCGGAGTAGAGCGTCACGGT
>NZ_JAWPOP010000355.1:0-772 GCF_033344345.1 Vibrio sp. 1978 | reverse complement strand
GCCGTATGATCTGCAAGTATTGAGTGGTTTGTCTTCGACTGAAAAGAGCAAGCACGTATTAATCGTTCAAGACCCATTTACCAGTTATTACGATGCGGACGTTGTTGAAGACTTCGTCAAGTTGGTTAAAAAGCTAGGTATGCATCCAGTGCTTTTGCCATTTAAGCCAAATGGTAAAGCGCAACACATCAAAGGTTTCCTACGCCAGTTTAAAGATACCGCGGCTGATACGGCGAAGTTCTTGGCTATGGTGGCGGACTTAGACATTCCGTTGGTCGGCGTTGATCCGGCATTGGTGCTGTGCTATCGAGATGAGTACGCGGAAGTACTCGGTAGCAAGCGAGGCGATTTCGATGTGCTAACGGCACACGAATGGCTGTACCCAAGGTTGGAAGCGTTTGAAGTAGCAAAGCAACGGGAAAATCAGGAACCGTGGTACTTGTTTGCGCACTGCACTGAAAAAACTAAAATGCCGAACGCAGAGAAAGAATGGGGCGCTATTTTTGCTCACTTTGGCGCGGTATTGAACACAGTACCGGTTGGTTGTTGTGGCATGGCGGGTACATTTGGCCACGAGGTGGATAAGCTGTCGATGTCGAAAGACATATACAATTTAAGTTGGAAACCAAACCTAGATAAGTTAGATAACGAAAGATGTTTGATTACTGGTTATTCTTGCCGAAGCCAAGTAAAACGCTTTGAAGGAACAAAGCCTAAGCATCCCGTTCAAGCACTGTTAACTTTGGTATAATGACATCAAGCCCAGTCCAAC
>NZ_JAWPOP010000354.1:0-773 GCF_033344345.1 Vibrio sp. 1978 | reverse complement strand
CATCGAGTTGGCAGTGGCGGGTGAGGGCACGGTTCAGTTTGAATTAGTTCGTATTCCCGCAGATAAAGTGGCAAGCGAGACGCGTGTGTTCGCGGACAATGCCCGTGAACAATCATTCTTGAATGAGCATGCTTTATCTGATGTTTTGGTGACACTGAAAGAGCGTGGTCAACAGTACCCAGCTGTTGGTCGTCGCACTGACGATGGCAAAATTGAAGTGCTAGACGGTAGCCGCCGTCGTATGTCTTGTATCTTGGCGGGTAAGGATTTCTTGGTTTACGTTGGTGATGGCATCAACACTGAACACGCGAAATTCCTATCTGACGTCGCGAATGCTCACAAACCGCTGTCGCTTTACGAAAAAGGCAAAGAGATGCAGGCTAAGCTGGAAAGCGGTGAAGCCGAAGACCAAAAAGCGCTAGCGAAAATGTTCCAGTGCAGTGAAGCATTGGTAAGTGGTGCGCTTAAAGCCGCGGCATTGCCGCTAGAATTGCTACAAGCGTATCCAAATGTTGGCGATTTAGGTCGTCCAACCATCGTTAAACTGCACAAACAGTTCTCAACATTGACCGCTGAGCAGCAGCAAAACTTGTTGGATAAATGCCGTACATCTGAAGGTTACTTGTGGCAACGTAGCAAGGCACAAGGCGTGGCTCGTTTGACCAAAGAAGTGACGGAAAGCATCGAAAGTTGGATCTCTGAGTTAGCACCAGCTAAACCTGCGAAAAAATCTGAAAAAGTTGACCTTGTCAAAGGTCGAGTAAGCTACAGTC
>NZ_JAWPOP010000353.1:0-774 GCF_033344345.1 Vibrio sp. 1978 | reverse complement strand
ACACCATCCCTACCGCAGCAAAAGCGGGTGGTAACTACCTTTCTTCACTACTCGTTGGTGGTGAAGCACGTCGTCATGGTTACGACGAAGGTATCGCACTGAGTGTTGACGGTTACTTGTCAGAAGGCGCGGGCGAGAACATCTTTGTCATCAAAGATCGCGTGATCACCACACCACCAGCAACCAGCGCTATCCTACCGGGCATCACTCGTGACTCGATCATGACCATTGCTCGCGATAAAGGTTACGAAGTCCGTGAAGCTAACATTGCCCGCGAAGCGCTATACCTTGCGGATGAAGTATTCATGACCGGTACCGCAGCAGAAGTTGTGCCTGTGGCAACCATCGACAAAATTGAAGTGGGCAGCGGTAAACGCGGTCCGATTACCAAAGAATTGCAAGAAGCCTACTTTGGCCTATTTAACGGCACCACGGAAGATAAGTGGGGCTGGTTAGACTATGTGTACCCAGAGCAGCAGTAAGAAGGATTTAAGAAATGCCAAAATATAGATCAGCTACCACCACACATGGTCGTAACATGGCGGGAGCTCGTGCGCTCTGGCGTGCAACCGGTGTAAAAGACGAAGATTTCGGTAAACCAATCATCGCCGTGGTGAACTCATTCACTCAGTTCGTACCAGGCCACGTACACCTTAAAGATTTGGGCCAACTTGTTGCTCAAGAGATTGAAGCGGCAGGCGGCATCGCAAAAGAATTCAATACCATCGCCGTCGATGATGGCATCGCAATGGGTCACGGCGGCATGCTTTACTC
>NZ_JAWPOP010000352.1:0-775 GCF_033344345.1 Vibrio sp. 1978 | reverse complement strand
TAAGCTTAAATGTAATTTCTCAACTCGCCAGTGCGTGAGTCGGCTATTTTAGACGTGGTGTACCACCTCCTCGACAGGCTCTGGTTGAGCGGCCGTTTCACTGATTTCAATCTTAACCGCTGCGACTTTGAATTCAGGAATTTTCGCATGCGGGTCCGTTGCCGTAGTCGTCAAGCGGTTGACTGGCGACTCAACGAAATGGAACGGAATAAACACGACGCCTTTTTGCATTCGCTTGGTCACAAACGCATCAATTTCGATGCTGCCACGACGAGTCGACACTTTTAGGCGCTGACCATTGTGGATACCAATTGCTTCGGCATCTTCAACACTGATCATCGCTCTTGGCCCAGCAAGGTTATCCAACCCTTTCGTTTTGCGTGTCATCGTACCGGTGTGGAATTGTTCTAGCACACGCCCTGTTGTAAGCACCAAAGGATACTCTTCATCAGGCAACTCGGCTGCATAACGGAACGGCACGCCCACCATTTGCCCTTTCCCTCGGGTAAATTGGGTTTGGTGCATAATACGAGTACCGTTTGGATTGTTCTTGTTACTTGGCCATTGAACACCGTTCGGCGTGATCGCGTCCCAACGCAACCCTGCATATTGCGGCGTTACACGCGCGATCTCGCTAGTGATTTCAGAAACACACTGGTAATGCCAATCGCTGCCCATCGCGTTTGCGATCGCTTGAATGATCCACCAATCTTCTTTCGCCTCACCCGGCGCTTTCACTGCCGCATTAACGCGCTGCACGCGTCGCTCAGTATTG
>NZ_JAWPOP010000351.1:0-776 GCF_033344345.1 Vibrio sp. 1978 | reverse complement strand
GAGATGATCAATGGTGAAGGCAACATTAGTATGTTGTCAGAGCGTGGCAGTATGACCATTGATGAGCGAACCAATTCGCTATTAATCAGAGAATTGCCAGAGAACATCGCCGTTATTCGCGAAATCATTGAATCGCTCGATATCCCAGTCAAACAAGTACAAATTGAAGCCCGAATTGTCACCATCAGTGAGGGTAACATGGATGAGTTAGGTATTCGTTGGGGCTTCACATCTATTAATGGTAATAACACCGTTGGTGGCTCTATTGAGAACAACCTAGCGACAATCGGTTTGTACGAAGGTGGTGGTGATGGCGAAGGTGAAGAGGGTGGTGATGGTGTTGGTATCGATGATTTCCTTAATGTGAATTTAGCAGCGACCAACCCGAATGCGGCGAGTATTGCGTTCCAAGTGGCAAAGTTAGGTTCTGATACATTATTGGACTTAGAGCTGTCTGCATTGCAGCAAGAATCAAAAGCAGAAATCATTTCGAGCCCACGATTGATCACGACCAATAAGAAGCCCGCGTACATTGAACAAGGTACCGAAATTCCTTATCTAGAATCTTCATCGAGTGGTGCAACGTCAGTGACCTTTAAAAAAGCGGTGTTGAGCTTGAAGGTGACACCGCAGATCACACCTGACAATCGTTTAGTGTTGGATCTGAGTGTGACCCAAGACCGACCTGGTAAGGTAGTGAAAACGGGCACAGGAGAGGCAATGGCAATTGATACGCAGCGCATTGGTACCCAAGTTCTGGTTAATAATGGTGAGAC
>NZ_JAWPOP010000350.1:0-776 GCF_033344345.1 Vibrio sp. 1978 | reverse complement strand
GATGAAGAGCAAGACCGCGATTTAGTTGCTATTGATGCGAGTCATTTGTTTGGTGCGAGTACAACCAGTATTGGTTTCCGCCGTGGCACGTTCCTGCGTTCTTACATGTTTGACTTTATGGAGCGTTTCGCACCGCACTTAACGCGCCCTGTTGTAGAACAGGCTATTTCTCTTAAGTCGAATACTGAAATTGAAGAGATGTTTAAAGACATCGAGCTTCCGGTAAGATAACACTTCATTCAAGTGATGATTCCCCCTACAATCCATCCCAAATTGTAGGGGGAGCTATGCAAACGCAATTTCAATTTATTAATGACTGCTTAATTGAGCATCAACCATTATGGCGATTCGAGCCATTTCAAAGCAGCATTCAACCATCATTACCTTGGCAGGAAACGCACCCTCAGCTTTGCCAATGGTTAGAATCGCTTTCTCCCTCACAAATAGAAAATCTCAAAGCTGACTCAGACCTTGCGTTGGATGAAATCAGTGTGTTTTTGCCAGATTTACCATCCTTACTTAGGCATACACAGTTAGAGTCGATGGCATTAGATGGCCTAGCGCTAGAAAGAGGGTTAGACAGTGGAATCCCAGGGCGCAAGCTAGAACAGATCATGGCGATGGGGGAGGCAGCGATTCAATCTCATCAAGGTGAGGAATGGTTAGAGTGGTGCTCGGGTAAAGGATACTTAGGTCGGATCTTAACCACGCAAACCGATCAACCAGTGACCAGTTTTGAATATCAACAAGCGTTATGCGACTCCGGCCAACAAGCC
>NZ_JAWPOP010000349.1:0-777 GCF_033344345.1 Vibrio sp. 1978 | reverse complement strand
GTCGCGGTAATGACTGGCTTACCCCAATGTTTAGAACGATTGATCAATGATTTTTGCACCATTGGCAGTCGTGCGTCGCCAATCTCTACGCCTAAATCGCCGCGAGCAACCATAATGATGTCTGATGCTTTAATGACATCATCCATGGCTTCTTTGGTTTCAACTATTTCTGCGCGTTCTACCTTCGCGACAATCTTGGCGTGACAACCTGCTTTTTGCGCCAAGCTGCGAGCGTATTCGATATCTTGTGCATTGCGCGGGAAAGAAATGGCAAGGAAGTCGGCTCGAAGTTTAGCTGCGGTGTCGATGTCTTGAATGTCTTTCGCGGTAAGAGCCGGAGCGGAAAGACCGCCACCTAACAAGTTAATGCCTTTACGGTTAGACAATTTACCGCTGTTCAATACTGTGGTTTTAATCCACTGCTCGTCACGGTGTACTTGGCTTACTTTTAGCTGAATGCGGCCATCATCTAGCAGCAGAATATCGCCTTCGTTCACGTCTTGAATCAGCTCTGGGTAATCAAGCCCAACCATTTCTTGGGTTCCAGATTGTGCGTCAAGTGTGCCGCTCAGGGTGAATACGTCGCCTTGATTGAGTAGAACTGCGCCATTTTCGAAGCAAGAAATACGAATCTTAGGGCCTTGTAAATCGACTAACACACCAACATAAGTGTCGAGTTCGGCCGCAATTTCACGAACTAAATTCGCGCGGGCAATGTGTTCTTGCGCCGTTCCGTGAGAAAAATTGAGTCTGACTACGTTCGCGCCTGCTCGAATC
>NZ_JAWPOP010000034.1:0-50078 GCF_033344345.1 Vibrio sp. 1978 | reverse complement strand
CGATTTTCTGCCGATCCTCCGGCGCACGCTGACCCGCACCGGCTTTGTCATCGACCACATCCACTACTACGCCGATGCGCTCAAGCCGTGGATTGCGCGGCGTGAACGCTGGCCGTCCTTTCTGATCCGGCGCGATCCGCGCGACATCAGCCGTATCTGGGTCCTGGAACCGGAGGGACAGCATTACCTGGAAATTCCCTACCGTACCTTGTCGCATCCGGCTGTCACCCTCTGGGAACAACGGCAGGCGCTGGCGAAACTGCGGCAGCAAGGGCGCGAACAGGTGGATGAGTCGGCGCTGTTCCGCATGATCGGCCAGATGCGTGAGATTGTGACCAGCGCGCAGAAGGCCACACGCAAGGCGCGGCGTGACGCGGATCGCCGCCAGCACCTCAAGACATCAGCTCGGCCGGACAAGCCCGTTCCGCCGGATACGGATATTGCCGACCCGCAGGCAGACAACTTGCCACCCGCCAAACCGTTCGACCAGATTGAGGAGTGGTAGCCGTGGACGAATATCCCATCATCGACCTGTCCCACCTGCTGCCGGCGGCCCAGGGCTTGGCCCGTCTTCCGGCGGACGAGCGCATCCAGCGCCTTCGCGCCGACCGCTGGATCGGCTATCCGCGCGCAGTCGAGGCGCTGAACCGGCTGGAAGCCCTTTATGCGTGGCCAAACAAGCAACGCATGCCCAACCTGCTGCTGGTTGGCCCGACCAACAATGGCAAGTCGATGATCGTCGAGAAGTTCCGCCGCACCCACCCGGCCAGCTCCGACGCCGACCAGGAGCACATCCCGGTGTTGGTCGTGCAGATGCCGTCCGAGCCGTCCGTGATCCGCTTCTACGTCGCGCTGCTCGCCGCGATGGGCGCGCCGCTGCGCCCACGCCCACGGTTGCCGGAAATGGAGCAACTGGCTCTGGCACTGCTGCGCAAGGTCGGCGTGCGCATGCTGGTGATCGACGAGCTGCACAACGTGCTGGCCGGCAACAGCGTCAACCGCCGGGAATTCCTCAACCTGCTGCGCTTCCTCGGCAACGAACTGCGCATCCCGTTGGTTGGGGTAGGCACGCGCGACGCCTACCTAGCCATCCGCTCCGATGACCAGTTGGAAAATCGCTTCGAGCCGATGATGCTGCCGGTATGGGAGGCCAACGACGATTGCTGCTCACTGCTGGCCAGCTTCGCCGCTTCGCTCCCGCTGCGCCGGCCTTCCCCAATTGCCACGCTGGACATGGCTCGCTACCTGCTCACACGCAGCGAGGGCACCATAGGGGAACTGGCGCACTTGCTGATGGCGGCGGCCATCGTCGCCGTGGAGAGCGGCGAGGAAGCGATCAACCATCGCACACTCAGCATGGCCTGTCGACAACCTCTCGCGCAACCAAGACATCGCGGTCGGACTGCAAGTGATCTTGAAGCCACGGGCCCGTCCCACCCCGACATGGACCTCGATGCCCGAACGGACGTTAGATTTCGAGTTCTAGGCGTTCTGCGATGAAGGTTGGATCCCAGCCGGGATTGAAAGTGTCGACGTGGGTGAATCCGAGCCGCTCGTATAGGCCACGCAGGTTCGGGTGGCAGTCGAGCCGCAGCTTGGCGCACCCCTGCGTTCGCGCGGCATGGCGGCAAGCCTCGATCAGCGCGGAGCTGACACCCCGGCCCGCATGTGTCCGTCGCACCGCGAGCTTGTGCAGATATGCGGCCTCCCCCTTGAGGGCGTCGGGCCAGAACTCGGGATCCTCGGCCGACAAGGTGCAACAGCCGACGATGCCGTCGCTGCAACTCGCGACTAGGAGCTCGGATCTCAGGACGAAGGTCTCCGCGAATGTCCGGTCGATCCGCGCGACGTCCCAGGCGGGCGTTCCCTTGGCGGACATCCACGCCGCAGCGTCGTGCATCAGCCGCACAACCTCGTCGATATCACCCGAGCAGGCGACCCGAACGTTCGGAGGCTCCTCGCTGTCCATTCGCTCCCCTGGCGCGGTATGAACCGCCGCCTCATAGTGCAGTTTGATCCTGACGAGCCCAGCATGTCTGCGCCCACCTTCGCGGAACCTGACCAGGGTCCGCTAGCGGGCGGCCGGAAGGTGAATGCTAGGCATGATCTAACCCTCGGTCTCTGGCGTCGCGACTGCGAAATTTCGCGAGGGTTTCCGAGAAGGTGATTGCGCTTCGCAGATCTCCAGGCGCGTGGGTGCGGACGTAGTCAGCGCCATTGCCGATCGCGTGAAGTTCCGCCGCAAGGCTCGCTGGACCCAGATCCTTTACAGGAAGGCCAACGGTGGCGCCCAAGAAGGATTTCCGCGACACCGAGACCAATAGCGGAAGCCCCAACGCCGACTTCAGCTTTTGAAGGTTCGACAGCACGTGCAGCGATGTTTCCGGTGCGGGGCTCAAGAAAAATCCCATCCCCGGATCGAGGATGAGCCGGTCGGCAGCGACCCCGCTCCGTCGCAAGGCGGAAACCCGCGCCTCGAAGAACCGCACAATCTCGTCGAGCGCGTCTTCGGGTCGAAGGTGACCGGTGCGGGTGGCGATGCCATCCCGCTGCGCTGAGTGCATAACCACCAGCCTGCAGTCCGCCTCAGCAATATCGGGATAGAGCGCAGGGTCAGGAAATCCTTGGATATCGTTCAGGTAGCCCACGCCGCGCTTGAGCGCATAGCGCTGGGTTTCCGGTTGGAAGCTGTCGATTGAAACACGGTGCATCTGATCGGACAGGGCGTCTAAGAGCGGCGCAATACGTCTGATCTCATCGGCCGGCGATACAGGCCTCGCGTCCGGATGGCTGGCGGCCGGTCCGACATCCACGACGTCTGATCCGACTCGCAGCATTTCGATCGCCGCGGTGACAGCGCCGGCGGGGTCTAGCCGCCGGCTCTCATCGAAGAAGGAGTCCTCGGTGAGATTCAGAATGCCGAACACCGTCACCATGGCGTCGGCCTCCGCAGCGACTTCCACGATGGGGATCGGGCGAGCAAAAAGGCAGCAATTATGAGCCCCATACCTACAAAGCCCCACGCATCAAGCTTTTGCCCATGAAGCAACCAGGCAATGGCTGTAATTATGACGACGCCGAGTCCCGACCAGACTGCATAAGCAACACCGACAGGGATGGATTTCAGAACCAGAGAAAGAAAATAAAATGCGATGCCATAACCGATTATGACAACGGCGGAAGGGGCAAGCTTAGTAAAGCCCTCGCTAGATTTTAATGCGGATGTTGCGATTACTTCGCCAACTATTGCGATAACAAGAAAAAGCCAGCCTTTCATGATATATCTCCCAATTTGTGTAGGGCTTATTATGCACGCTTAAAAATAATAAAAGCAGACTTGACCTGATAGTTTGGCTGTGAGCAATTATGTGCTTAGTGCATCTAACGCTTGAGTTAGACATTATTTGCCGACTACCTTGGTGATCTCGCCTTTCACGTAGTGAACAAATTCTTCCAACTGATCTGCGCGCGAGGCCAAGCGATCTTCTTCTTGTCCAAGATAAGCCTGTCTAGCTTCAAGTATGACGGGCTGATACTGGGCCGGCAGGCGCTCCATTGCCCAGTCGGCAGCGACATCCTTCGGCGCGATTCTGCCGGTTACTGCGCTGTACCAAATGCGGGACAACGTAAGCACTACATTTCGCTCATCGCCAGCCCAGTCGGGCGGCGAGTTCCATAGCGTTAAGGTTTCATTTAGCGCCTCAAATAGATCCTGTTCAGGAACCGGATCAAAGAGTTCCTCCGCCGCTGGACCTACCAAGGCAACGCTATGTTCTCTTGCTTTTGTCAGCAAGATAGCCAGATCAATGTCGATCGTGGCTGGCTCGAAGATACCTGCAAGAATGTCATTGCGCTGCCATTCTCCAAATTGCAGTTCGCGCTTAGCTGGATAACGCCACGGAATGATGTCGTCGTGCACAACAATGGTGACTTCTACAGCGCGGAGAATCTCGCTCTCTCCAGGGGAAGCCGAAGTTTCCAAAAGGTCGTTGATCAAAGCTCGCCGCGTTGTTTCATCAAGCCTTACGGTCACCGTAACCAGCAAATCAATATCACTGTGTGGCTTCAGGCCGCCATCCACTGCGGAGCCGTACAAATGTACGGCCAGCAACGTCGGTTCGAGATGGCGCTCGATGACGCCAACTACCTCTGATAGTTGAGTCGATACTTCGGCGATCACCGCTTCCCTCATGATGTTTAACGCCTGAGTTAAGCCGGAGCGCTTTGCGGCCGCGGCGTTGTGACAATTTACAGAACAACTCCGCGGCCGCGAAGCGATCTCGGCTTGAACGAATTGTTAGACCGCGCTTAGAAGAACTCATCCAAGATCCGGTAGTACTCAATCTTAGCTATGTTCGGATTTGGCTCTCCATACTCGATGAAGAACTGGTTAGTGAGTTCTGGTCCAAATACCGCGTCAATGTTTCTCGATGCAAGCGCCAGGTCTTGATACTTATCGGCAAGCCCGACCCGACCGCAGTCTATGAAGCCGACGAAGGCATTACCTTGGAAGATGAAGTTCTCGGGACAGGCGTCGCCATGTGTGACTACCAGCTGCTCCGCTCCAGGCATTTGTATAAAAAGTTGCTCGTAAACATCCCGCGCCAGCATGCCTTGCCTTGCGTGATCAAAGTCCTCCTCATCAACTAACCCGGCTTCCAAACGGCCCGAAGCCAGCTTCAGTCGCAGGTGGAGCCTTTCGTCGAATGGGCAATCGTCAGGCGAGATCGAATGGAGGTCGCGTAACGCTCGTGCCATCTCTGCAACAACAATAACTGGATCTGCATCTGCGGCGTCAGCGGCATTGTGGCCAATCAATGCTTTTGTCAACAGGATGGTGACAGTTGAAGTCGAGACATATGAGATCACTTCCGGTACGAGAGCTCGTGTTCTGAGCCATCTAGTGCGCTGATGCTCTTGAAGAATTTCTTGAGCAGAAGATCCGGAGGCGTACTTTAGATACGCGGTATTGCGATCAGGAAATAGAACTCGAATCACTCGAGCATCTGACTGACCATACTCAACTTCTTCAAAAGTGCATTCATCCAACAAGGGTGAAAGCAAATTCTTTAGTTCAGATACTTCGTCGAGGGCGACTGTCATAGCGGTCTAACGTTTGACATGAGGGGCGGCCAAGGGCGCCAGCCCTTGGACGTCCCCCTCGATGGAAGGGTTAGGCATCACTGCGTGTTCGCTCGAATGCCTGGCGTGTTTGAACCATGTACACGGCTGGACCATCTGGGGTGGTTACGGTACCTTGCCTCTCAAACCCCGCTTTCTCGTAGCATCGGATCGCTCGCAAGTTGCTCGGCGACGGGTCCGTTTGGATCTTGGTGACCTCGGGATCATTGAACAGCAACTCAACCAGTGCTCGAACCAGCTTGGTTCCCAAGCCTTTGCCCAGTTGTGATGCATTCGCCAGTGACTGGTCTATTCCGCGTACTCCTGGATCGGTTTCTTCTTCCCACCATCCGTCCCCGCTTCCAAGAGCAACGTACGACTGGGCATACCCAATCGGCTCTCCATTCAGCATTGCAATGTATGGAGTGACGGACTCTTGCGCTAAAACGCTTGGCAAGTACTGTTCCTGTACGTCAGCAAGTGTCGGGCGTGCTTCTTCTCCGCCCCACCACTCGACGATATGAGATCGATTTAGCCACTCATAGAGCATCGCAAGGTCATGCTCAGTCATGAGGCGCAGTGTGACGGAATCGTTGCTGTTGGTCACGATGCTGTACTTTGTGATGCCTAACGCCTGAGTTGAGGGGCTTTTGCGGAGTAGGCGCAGCCTGCGTAGCAAAAGTCCCGCTCCAACGATTTGTTATGCCGCATCTGCTACTCGGCGACTGAGCGATTTTTGTGTGCTTTGACAACGTTCGCTGTGTGCTGGAGCAAGTCTAGACCGCCCGGTAGACCGTGCCCGGGAATGACGACCTCTGCTTCCGGGTAGTGTTTTTGAATCCGCTCAACGGAGGTGGGCCATTCAGCCAGATCGGCATCGGCCACGTTCCCCGCAGACGTGCTTGACAACTCATGAACGGCACAACCACCGTATAGCACGTTCGCTGACGGGACGTATACAACCAGATTGTCGGTCGAATGCGCAGCACCAGGATAGAAGAGCTCTACTGGACCGAAGCGCACTGCGTCCCCGCTCGATGAGAGTCCTTCTAGAGAATGCGTGGGAATCTCGTTCCCCTCTGCCTCGGCTAGCCGGCGTGTCGACGGTGATGCGTACGTTGCCACCCCAGCCGCCCGAAGGACATCAACGCCGCCGACGCGGTCGTCATGAAAGTGCGTGGAGACTGCACGCGTTACGGGAAGTCCAATTTGCTTTTCAATCTCCGCGAGAAGTGCCGCTGTGTTTTTCGCACCCCACGCTGTATCAATCAAAAGCAACTCATCACCATCACGGACAATGAGACCATTGGACGGGTAGACCGCGCCATCAAACGACTGCGTTGCGATATGCGACCAAACACCATCGGCAATCTGGTAAAGTCGGACCTCTCCGACCGGAATTTCGTTGACTGTCGGATACTCACCACTCGGCTCCCCGGAATGGGCTAACGGACTTGCGACAGCCATGACAGACGCGGTCATGTAGACCAATAAACTACTAATAACTTTTAACATCAAGACTCCATAGGGGTGGGTGCGGCATAACTTTGTTTTAGGGCGACTGCCCTGCTGCGTAACATCGTTGCTGCTCCATAACATCAAACATCGACCCACGGCGTAACGCGCTTGCTGCTTGGATGCCCGAGGCATAGACTGTACAAAAAAACAGTCATAACAAGCCATGAAAACCGCCACTGCGCCGTTACCACCGCTGCGTTCGGTCAAGGTTCTGGACCAGTTGCGTGAGCGCATACGCTACTTGCATTACAGCTTACCAACCGAACAGGCTTATGTCCACTGGGTTCGTGCCTTCATCCGTTTCCACGGTGTGCGTCACCCGGCAACCTTGGGCAGCAGCGAAGTCGAGGCATTTCTGTCCTGGCTGGCGAACGAGCGCAAGGTTTCGGTCTCCACGCATCGTCAGGCATTGGCGGCCTTGCTGTTCTTCTACGGCAAGGTGCTGTGCACGGATCTGCCCTGGCTTCAGGAGATCGGAAGACCTCGGCCGTCGCGGCGCTTGCCGGTGGTGCTGACCCCGGATGAAGTGGTTCGCATCCTCGGTTTTCTGGAAGGCGAGCATCGTTTGTTCGCCCAGCTTCTGTATGGAACGGGCATGCGGATCAGTGAGGGTTTGCAACTGCGGGTCAAGGATCTGGATTTCGATCACGGCACGATCATCGTGCGGGAGGGCAAGGGCTCCAAGGATCGGGCCTTGATGTTACCCGAGAGCTTGGCACCCAGCCTGCGCGAGCAGCTGTCGCGTGCACGGGCATGGTGGCTGAAGGACCAGGCCGAGGGCCGCAGCGGCGTTGCGCTTCCCGACGCCCTTGAGCGGAAGTATCCGCGCGCCGGGCATTCCTGGCCGTGGTTCTGGGTTTTTGCGCAGCACACGCATTCGACCGATCCACGGAGCGGTGTCGTGCGTCGCCATCACATGTATGACCAGACCTTTCAGCGCGCCTTCAAACGTGCCGTAGAACAAGCAGGCATCACGAAGCCCGCCACACCGCACACCCTCCGCCACTCGTTCGCGACGGCCTTGCTCCGCAGCGGTTACGACATTCGAACCGTGCAGGATCTGCTCGGCCATTCCGACGTCTCTACGACGATGATTTACACGCATGTGCTGAAAGTTGGCGGTGCCGGAGTGCGCTCACCGCTTGATGCGCTGCCGCCCCTCACTAGTGAGAGGTAGGGCAGCGCAAGTCAATCCTGGCGGATTCACTACCCCTGCGCGAAGGCCATCGGTGCCGCATCGAACGGCCGGTTGCGGAAAGTCCTCCCTGCGTCCGCTGATGGCCGGCAGCAGCCCGTCGTTGCCTGATGGATCCAACCCCTCCGCTGCTATAGTGCAGTCGGCTTCTGACGTTCAGTGCAGCCGTCTTCTGAAAACGACAGGTGGCCAACAAGCCCCGAAGGGGTGCGTTAGCTCATTTAAGTGGCTCTTTATTGGGTGGCTCATTTAACTATGCTATTGCCTAATGAGCTGACTTTGATAGAATGGGCTCAAATACCTAAACCTATTTGAGCCACTAAGGACCGCCCCATGAAACGCGAAGAACTGGAAGCCAAGGCAAAAGAGCTGTGCCCGGCAAGTCTTTGGTATGAATTGAATGATTGCCTGGACGAAACCACGGACCAGGAGCTGCTTAAACTGATAGCGAGGTTTGAGCATGAATGATGGATTGGCGAACTCCGGCGCGGCTCTAAGCCGCTCCACACAATCCAATGCCTGGGTGCCGCTCGCGCAGTGGTTCGCGGTTCTGACGATGACCTTGGAGCATGTCACTAAGTACGTCTGGCCAGAATCTGCTTTCGTGCCCTGGGCGCTGGCCATCGGCCGGATTGCCTTCCCGGTGTTCGCCGGCATGGTGGCCTGGCATCTGCTGCACAATACGCGCCGGCCGGTGCGGTACGGTTTGCGCCTGCTGCTGATCGGGGCCATCAGCCAGGTTCCTTACGCCTGGGTAGTGACGCCGGACAGGCTCAATATCTGCTTTACCCTGGCTTTCGGGCTGCTTGCGGTCGTTCTCCTAGACCAGGTGAAGGATCGACGCACCAGGATGGCCACCGGCGTTGTGTTGTTCCTTCTGGCCGCCGTGGTCAGCCCGTTTGTCGAATACCAGATATTGGGACTGCTCCTGGTGCCGGCGTTCGTCTACGCCTTCCGCAATCACCAGCGTGTCACGGCCATGCTTCCAGCCCTGGCGCTGTGTGCGGTGATCAATGGCGGCTCACCGCTTCACATGGCCATCAGTTGCGCCGCTGGCTGTGCCGTTCTCCTGGCACCGTCTCTGTCCTTTGAGGGCGCCGCCGTTCCTGCATTGCCTCGGGGTCTGCGTCTCTCTTGGTATCCGCTCCACCTGGTCGCTATTACCGTGGCCATCATGGCCATAAACCAGGGAGCCATCTAATGACCGTCTCGACAATCAAGGTGGCCCGGATTTACCAACGGGTCAGCACCAAAGATCAGGACCTAACGCGGCAGGCGGCTATCGTCCAGGACGCGAAGGCGGCCGGGTATCACATTGCCGGCGTTTACCGAGAAAAGGCCTCCGGCGCGAGCGCCGACCGGCCCGAGCTGCTGCGCATGATTGACGACTTGCAACCGGGTGAGGTGGTCATATCTGAAAAGATGGACCGCATCAGCAGGCTGCCCCTTCCCGAAGCGGAAAAGCTGATCGAGGCCATCAAAGGGAAGGGGGCCAAGCTGGCCGTGCCTGGTGTGGTCGATCTTTCCGACCTGGTAGAAGACGCCACCGGGGTGACGCGCATCGTCCTGGAGTCGGTCCAGGAAATGCTTTTGCGGGTCGCCCTGCAAACGGCCCGAGACGATTACGAGGACAGGCGAGAACGGCAGCGCCAGGGCATCGAGCTGGCCAAGGAGGCCGGGCGCTTCACCGGCCGGCGTCCAGACTCCAAGATGCACGCCAGAATCGTTGCCCTGCGTAGTCGCGGCGAGTCTATAGCGGACACTGCGCACTTGGTTGGCTGTGGTGAAGCGACCGTGAAACGGGTGTGGGCGGCACACAAGGCCGCCAAAGCCTCGGAAGGGGAGTGATCAACGTTCCTGGTCGTCGTGGCCCTGGCTACGGTCGTCCAGGATGCGAGGGGCGGTATTATCTCGTCCATGCTCCAGGTTGTCCGCGATACGGTCGCGGACGCCCTCCAGGAAGCGGTCGCGGTTGTCCTTGTCGGGGATTTGCTCCAGTGCGAACTTATCAGCGACGGCCTGAACAGCGGTTGCGGCCTCGATGGCCGGATCGTTGGGGTATTGCTCCAGTAACTCCTTGCTCGAAAGCTGCTTGAAGGCGTCGGCCTTGTCCTGGTGTGGCCCCCGCTTCACGCTTTCGCTTTCTGTTGCCGGCGTTTGGCCAGCTCGGCTTTCATCCATTGCCCAGCCTGCTGCATTTCTTGCCGCAGTGATTCGATCTCGGATGGCGTCAACCGTTGGTGCCTTTCTGAGGTGTCCAGCCTCGCCTTGGGTGAGCTGCTCGATGCCATAACCAAATTCCTCCTTCCAGTAGTTGTTCATTGCTTGGCCATGCTTACGTTCTATGTCGGCCAACATTTTAGGCTTTACGGCCAGGTCTACAGCGCCAGGGTGTGCCGTCATCACGGCCGCGCCCAGCACTTGGCCGCCTCTGTTTTCAATATAGCCGCGCAAGCTCGATATAGTCCCGCCCATGGACAGGGTATCGTCCACCAGGACATAGGGCCGGCCTGGCTCCACGGCACCGTCAAAAGTCGGATTCATGGCCAGTCGGTGATCGGCGCCCTTGTTGGTACGCCCGACCTTTTCGGCCTGCACGATGTTGTATTCTACTTCCAGCCCCAGGCGGTCCCCCAGGACTTCGGCTGTGGCCAGCGGTATCTTGTTATTCCCTGCCGCCTCCCTGGCCAATACCGGCACGATCTTGGCGGGGCGGTCGCCTACCACTTCACGGATGGCCTCCACTGTCTCGGGACGCACCAAGCGTTCGGCCATGTCCAGGGCGGCGGACTGGTCGCCCGCTTTCGCGGCCTGATACTCCGGTTCGCGCTCCAGCTCCTTGAGGTCGCCGTTTCGGATGACAGGGGGAAAGTCGTTCCAGGGCGCCCGTTCCGGGCGTTTGCCTTCGCTCATGCCACCCCCTTAAAGACCAGGGACGCGGACTTTACCCGCGAGCTCTCGGACCTTGTTTTCGTTAAGGCCCTGGTCAAGGAGTAGCGCCGGCACGACCGTGGCCAGCATGTAGTTGACCACACGGGTACTTGGGGCCTTTTCTTCCCGTTCCCATTCTGTGATGCGGGAATGGGTCAGTTTCATGCCCAGGGCGGCGTTCATCGTCTCCAGGGCCTCCGTCAGGGTGCCCGTGCGGGTAACGATCGCTCGCCAGGAGCTGACCAGGTTCGGCGCCTCCGGCTTTACGGTTTGGGGCTTTCCGACCCGGCGCTTGTGTTGCTCTGTCGCTTTCAATGGATTCACCTTCGTGTCAATGGCATAATTACTAAAGCCGTAGTCCTCATAGTCGAAGGGACGGCCGGCCCCGGCAAGGCGTGGTGGTCTACCGGGGCCAACCTCTCTACGCCGCTTCCTGGCGCTCTCTGAACTCCCTAAGCTCGTTCATCAGCTTGCCAAAAGCCTTCCCGCTCATACTGCCCAGCTTCACGCGCTGGCCGCTCTGGAAGGCACTCAATACCTGCTCAGTTTGTTTACTCATCGGTTATTCCTCCAGGGGAGGGCGGTTTTCCCGCCCTCCTTTGTTGTTTAAGCCTTGCCAGTGATCTGTTCGCAAAGGTTCGCAAACAGCCCCGCGTAAAGCTCCGTAGGGAGGTCCGCGACGGGGAACTGGCGGCCCTGGAGGCCTTCCGCCTTTTCTTCCTTCAAGGTGCCAATAACGGACCAGAACTTAGGTTCTTCGTCCTGTTTCGGCGCGTCTGAATGACCGCCTGAAACCGGCTTTACCTCGAACGATTCAAAGTCGCTCAACTGAGATACATTGTTGAAATAAAAAAGGGTTTGCATTTCGTAGTCCTCATAGTCAAAGGGTTGAATATCCGCCGGACTAAGTGGTGGTGCCCGCTGCGGATATGATTAATATAATACAGTAGCGGTATTATATCAAGCCTTTTTTCTTCGTGCGCACGAAATTTTCGTACCTGAACGCGGTTCACAAACCCCGTGAAAACTGCTCACCTGGACCGCCTGCTTTTGCAATCATGCTGTGGCATGATCCCCCCGACCGCTCTAGGAGCGGCGTCCCATCACTTCATGGCGTCCTTATTTAGCTGTAAGAGATTACGTACAGGGAATGTAAGACATCGGCAAAGACTGGGTAGGAAATTGGACATTCCCTTGCCTTGTGGCGTCAAAATGCTATATTTTGATTTTCAAGATGCAGCATATTAAAGTATGATGCGTGTCGGTCTGATCAATATGGAGATTGAAGAATGAACCCAAAAAAGCTATTGGCTACCGCTAGTCTTGTCCTGGCGTCATTTGGCGGTTATTTCGCCCCTTCATCTGCCCTCGCGGCGTCGCAAGATGAATGCGCTATCTGGATTTGTTTGCCTGGAGGCTTTCCATCTGGTTGCGGTGCTGCGCACTCGGCCATGATTGATCGCGTCAAAGACATGAAAAGCCCGCTTCCCTCGTTCAGCTCCTGCGCTGTTCAGGACGGGAGCGGCAGCCAAATGTCGTACAACTACAACTATGCGGCGCTGATTGCCGAACATCGAGTTTGCAGCAGTTACCGCTACCGGCGTGATGACCGCGAATGTGTGTCCTGGGAAACGGTCCCGTCTCGCTATATGAAGGGCACCCGCTGCCGGGTTGACCGCGACGGCAATCGCACCCCGCGCTACTGCGTTGGCACGTACCGTTATGTTGATGTGTTCATCGACGGCGCGAAGGCCGGCGACACTTACTATTGGCGTTAAGGGGGCGGTATGGACCTGTTCGCCATTCTCGCCACCTGTGCGGCCCTGTCCGGGGCTGCTCCCCAACCTGAGACGCCAATCAGTCCGGCAGACTGTGAGGCGGCCGCGGCCGACTACCAAGCCAACCTCCAGTCGGTCGAGTTGAGCAACGAGGACCGGGACGCCATCGCTCGCGTAGCATTCGCGGAGGCGGCGAACCAGGGGGACAGCGGTCTTGCTGGCGTCGTTTACACCATCATCAACCGGCTAATCAGTGGCCAGTGGGGCAACACCGTGACAGCGGTCGTCAATGCCCCACGCCAGTTTGAGCCGGTCCACTCGGCAGGAGGGTGGCGAAAGCTGCCGGCCCTGTCGCCTACTCAACAAACCCGCGTCGATACGATCATCAACCTGGCCATGGAAGGGCGACTGCCTGACCTCACCAATGGCGCCCTGTTCTTCCAGAACCCGGACGTGGTGGCCCAGCGTGAAGCGGCCGGCAAGGTTTCCGAGGGGCTGACCCACTTCGGCGGCTCTACCCCTTCGGCGGTGATCCAGGACCACACCTTTTACGCCTCAATCAACAACGGGGGCAGTGGCAACCAGGCCGCGCCTGTTCGCGTCCAGGCTGAGCGCCGTCCCGAGGCAAAGGCCTGGGACATTTACGGCAAGGCTCAGGACGGTGAACTGAGTCAGACGCAATCCTGGGACGTGTTCGCCAACGGCGGCGCCGGGGAAACCGTCTTGGCTGACGGTAGGGAGGACCAATGAATCTAGTTATTGTTGAGTCTCCAGGGAAGGTTAAAAAAATCCGCGAAATCCTGGGACAAGGGTGGGACGTACAGGCCAGTGTCGGCCATGTCCGTGACCTGCCGGAACGTGAAATGGGCGTGGAAGCGCCCGACTTTAAACCCAAGTACGTGCCGACCGAGCGCGGCAAAGACGTACTGGCCAAACTGCGAAAATCCGTCGAGCGAGCCAACGCTGTTTATCTGGCAACCGACTTGGACCGCGAAGGGGAGGCCATCGCCTGGCACCTCAAGCAGGCTTTGCGCCTGGACAATCCCCAGCGCATACGCTTTGCGGAAATCACGCCAAAGGCCATCAAAACGGCCATAGCGAGCCCGTCAGGGATCGACATTAAGATGGTGGCGGCTCAGGAAGGCCGGCGCGTTCTGGACCGCCTGGTGGGCTATATGGTGTCGCCAAAGCTGGGCGACATGGCCGGCCGGCGCGGACTTTCCGCTGGTCGTGTTCAATCCCCCGCCGTCCGCATCGTCCTGGAGCGTGAACGCGCTATCCAGGCGTTCAAGCCTACAAGCCACTTCGGTGCCCAGCTCGGCTTCGGGGACTGGACCGCTGATTGGGATACCCGGCCGTTTCTCCCGGAAGGTCAAAAGTACCTGCTGGACAAGTCACTGGCTGATCGAGCGGCCGCGCTGCGCCAGGTTGAAGTCCTGGACTGCGAGGAAAAGGAAGAAAGCAAGGCGCCGCCTGCTCCCTTCATCACGTCAACGCTGCAACAGGCCGCATCCAACAAACTGCGGATGAAGCCGAAGGCCACCATGGAGGCCGCGCAGAAGCTCTATGAACAGGGTCTGATCACCTACATGCGCACGGACAACCCCAACCTGTCCGATGATGCCCTGATCGAGATTTACCAGGTCTGCCAGGCCAAGGGCCTGCCTATGGTGGACCAGCCCCGGACATGGAAGGCGAAAGGCGACGCTCAGGAAGCGCACGAAGCCATCCGCCCAACACACTTTGACGTGGAAGAAGCCGGCGACACGCCCGAGCAACAAGCGATCTACAAGCTGATTTGGCAACGCGCCCTGGGCTGTCAACTGGCGGCGGCCAGGTATGCGGTGCGGACGGTTCGCCTTCGCGCCGTCGATGGCCTCGATGGCAAGCCCGTGGATTTCATCGGTAAGGGCCGCGCCCTAGTCTATGAAGGGTGGCGAGCCATTTACGAGGACGACACCGAAAGCGACGACGACAAGAAGAAGGACAAGGAAGGGGCCAACAACCCGGTGCCTCACCTTGAGCCAGGCCAACAGCTCGATGCCGAGACTGGCAGAGTGCTGGCGAAGAAAACCCGCGCCCCTTCTCGTTTCACCGAAGCCGAGCTGATCAAGGAGCTGGAGCGCCTGGGGATCGGGCGGCCTTCCACCTACGCGGCCATCATGCAGAACATCATTTCCAGGGGATACGTCGATTACGACAAGGCCGGCAAGTACCTGGTGCCGACCGATACCGGCGCCCTGGTGATCGACGCCCTGGTGAACAGCCGTTTTAGCTTCATCGAGTACGACTTTACCCGCGACATGGAAGCCAGGCTGGACCAAGTGGCCGAAGGCCGCTCCAGCTACCGCGAAGTGGTGAGCGTGGTCCATAACAGCCTGGAACAAGAGTTGGGCGGCATGAAGGTCGATGCTGCGCCAGAGCATCCTTGCCCCAACTGTGGAAAGGCCCTGTTTCGCCGTAAAGGCGGAAAAGGCTACTTCTGGGGCTGTAGCGGATACCCCGACTGTGACACCACGCTGCCAGACGCCGGGGGCAAGCCAGGGAAGCGGAAGCCGCGCCAAGTGGCAGACACGCCCTGTCCTAAGTGCGGCAAGGAGCTGGTCCGACGCTACAAGGCCGGCGCCGGCAAGAAGGGTTACGATTTTTGGTCATGCAGTGGATACCCGTCCTGTGACGCCAAGTTCGACAACGTGGGTGGCAAGCCAAAGATTTGAGCTTGGCGGCAATCAAAGTTGTACATTTTGATTATCAATGTGCTATACTTTGATTTAAGGATGAGGACTCAATGAGGAAACCAACGACAAAGCGCGAAAGATCATTAAAATGTGCCGCATCGTCTAACAAAAGCGGACATTTTGATATGAGTCACGACGCAATCAGCGAACAAGAGCTGATCGACAACCTGGAGAGTAAGGCCGTAAAGGGTATGACACTCGTCCAGGGGGAAGATAACAAGTTTCGAATCTACGTAACCCTGACATGGAAGGAGGGCCGGCAACTTTTAGAGACGCAGCGAAAAAAGCCTAGAACCTGGGCCAGCCTAGACCGGCTGGTCCGACATATAAACACCAAATATCGACAAGTGCCTGTTATTCAGTTGGAACTAAGGAGCAAAAATGAAAGCGCAAAAAATGAACGAAAACGCGGCAAAGGGGAACCAGAAAGTTAGCAAATTCCGTCAGGTCATGGCTAACGTCTGGCTTTTGGCCTGCCTTGCACTTCTCCCGGAAATTGCCATGGCCAACCCCATTGAAGAAGGGGTGGATTGGGTCCTGGACCTTCTCACTAACGGCATCGCCCGAAGCGTTGCCATCATCGGCATCGCCATCCTCGGTTATCTCGCATGGGCTGGACGCATCACTGGCGAAGCCTGCGGCAAGTACATCGCGGGTATCGTTCTGGTCTTCGGCGGTGCAACCATCGTTGACCTGATTATCGCGGCCGTATCCTAACAGGAGGTCGGGATGGCATCAGGCACTGATCCGCTATTTGTTGCCGCCACGCGCCCCGCTATGAAGTGGGGCGTCACCCTGGACGGCATTATCATCGGGGGCGGCCTGGTTGGAATCTTCATGATTGCGACCGGCAACCCCTTCACGTTGCTTCTCTACCTGCCAATCCATGGCGTTATGTATCTGCTGTGCCTGCGCGATCCTCGGACGTTCAGGCTGCTTTTGCTATGGGTCGGCACCAAGATGAAATCCCTTGGCTGGAGACATTGGGGAGCATCAACGGCGAGTCCGATGGTCAACACTCGCGCGACAAGGAGGATGCCCAAGTGAAGGCAGAAAAAAGAAAGGTCCAGGAAGTGCCTTGGCACCGTGAAAATTCGGTGGCTGAGTTCATTCCGTACCAGGCTCAAGTAAACGAAAACACCGTCAAAACTCAAGGCGGCGATTATCTCCAGGTCATCAAGCTGGATGGCGTGGCTCATGAGTCCGCCGACCCGGAAGACGTGGAAATCTGGAAGGAGCAGATAAACATTCTGCTTCGCAATATTTCATCGCCTCAAGTGGCGCTATGGACAAACATCGTTCGCCGTGAAAACACCATCTTTCCAGGTGGTGAGTTCGCGGGGGACTTCGACAAGGGGCTGAACGACAAATATTCGGCCTACGTCACCAAAAACAAGATGATGGTCAACGAGCTTTACTTGACCATCGTCTACCGCCCAACGGCCACTAAAGCCCTGGGGTTCTTTTCCAAGATGGAGAAGAACAAAGAGGTTCTGAACCAACAACAATTCGAGGCCATCGAGAAGCTGGACGAAATCGTTTCGATTGCGACCAGTTCACTTAATCGCTATGGCCCGCGTGTACTTAGCACATACATGCGTAACGACATAATCCATTCCGAGGTTCTGGAGTTCCTGGACTTCCTGGTGAATGGTGATTGGATGCCCCGCGCTTTGCCTCGCAAGGTGCTGTCGGAGTGCATGGCCAGGATGCGGCCTTTTTTCGGCGCGGATGCTTTCGAGCTGCGCGGCGTTGTGGACTCCAGAATGGGCGCGGTCCTGGGTATTTCTGAATACCCGGAGGGCACCGAAGCGGGTTTGCTGAATGCGTTGCTGTCGGCACCTTTCCCTTTGGTGCTAACTCAGAGCTTCAATTTCCTATCCAAGGCTATCGCTATCGAGCTGCTGGGCCGCCAGAAAAACCGTCTGGAAACAACCGGCGATCTGGCCGTGTCTCAGGTCGAAGCCATCGACGATGGCCTGGACGATCTGGCCTCTGGTCGTATCGTCTACGGGGAACATCACCTATCGCTGACCGTGTTTGGTGAAGACGCCAGGGACTTGCGCGGCAACCTGTCGGCGGCACGTTCCGAGCTGGCCGATTGCTCTATGGTCGTTGCCCGTGAAGATTGGGCGCTGGCTGCTGCCTATTGGGCTCAACTGCCAGGCAATGCCAAGTATCGCCCGCGCCCTGCGCCTATTTCATCGCGCAACTTTGCCGGCTTCTCCAGCTTCCACAACTACCCGACCGGCGAACGGACCGGCAACCAGTGGGGGCCGGCTGTGACGATGTTCAAAACCACGTCCGGGGCGCCGTACTACTTCAACTTTCATGAGGCGCTGGACAGCTCCAAAGCGAGGAAAAAAGCCGAGCTGGAGCGCGAGAAGGGCGCGGCAGCTCTCAAGGAGCTGGAGGCCAAGGAAGAACAGAAGGCCCTTGGTAACACGCTGATTATCGGGCCGTCAGGCTCCGGTAAAACAGTGGTCCAGGGCTTCCTTATGTCGCAAAGCAAGAAGTTCAATCCGACTCAGGTGATCTTCGACAAAGACCGAGGCCTGGAAATCTACGTGCGGGCCAGTGGTGGCGTTTATCTGCCACTTCAAAACGGTGTGCCTACTGGTTTTAACCCGTTCCAACTGGCGCCGACCGAAGACAACTTGCTGTTCCTTACCGACCTGGTGAAGAAAATCTGCGGCGGCAGTTTCAACAACCAGGAGGAAAAGGAAATCGACAAGGCTGTGCGCGGCGTGATGGGGCTATCGAAGGAAAAGCGCCGGATAGGACGGTGCCTCGACTTCCTGGACCCGGTATCTCAGAACGGCCCCCATGCCCGCTTGGCTAAATGGTGTGAAGGTGGCTCGCTGGGCTGGGTTCTCGACAACCCGGAAGACGCGCTGGACTTCGACAATAACACCATGTTCGGTTTCGACGTTACGGAGTTCCTGGACAACGCCGAAGTACGGACGCCCGTTGTCATGTATCTGTTCCACCGTATTGAACAGCTTATCGACGGCCGCCGCTTCCAAATGTTCATGGACGAGTTCTGGAAATTGCTCCTGGACGAGTATTTCGAGGACCTGGCGCAGAACAAGCAGAAGGTTATCCGTAAACAGAACGGCATCATGGTCTATGGCACTCAGTCGCCTAAAGACGTGCTGCGTTCACCCATTGCCCACTCGCTGATCGAGCAGTGCGCAACCTATGTATTTATGCCTAACCCGAAGGCGGACCGGGCCGATTACGTCGATGGTTTCCATCTGACTGAGCGGGAATTTCAACTGATCAAGGAAGACATGGCACCCGGTTCCCGTCGCTTCCTGGTCAAGCAGGGCCAGAACAGCGTTGTGGCTGAATTGAACCTGAAAGGTTTTGACGACGAGTTGGCGGTTATTTCCGGCACCACGGATAACGTCAACCTAATGACTCAAATCATCGAGCAGCACGGCGACGATCCGGCCGTCTGGCTGCCTATCTTTCACGAGCAACGGAGGTTTGCATCATGAGAAAAACAACTATCGCGGCGCTTCTCGCTACTGCTATCGGCGTCACTCAACCAGCTATGGCGGGCGGGATTCCCGTTATCGACGTATCCAGCCTGACCCAGCAGATTTTGCAGGTTCAGCACATGCTTAACCAAATCGAGCAACTGAAAAGCCAGCTCGAAACGGCCAACAAGGAGCTGGACAGCATGAGCGGCGTTCGTGGCTTGGGTAATGTCATCGACTCGGCCTATGACACTGCCGTGAATGTCGATCCTAACCAGGTGTTGAATGACGCCGGTATCAGGGGGGCGAACGAACACGGCCTGACCGGCGACGTGGCGGACCTGTACGACAGCGGCAACCAGAACACGGCGACCTGGCTTGGCCAGTCCCAAAAGTCCCTGGAACAAGCTCAGGAGCGTTTCAGCGAGCTGACCGGCTTGGTGGCCGAGGTCAACAACAGCCCTGACCAGAAAGACGTCCTGGACCTCCAGGCTCGTATCGGCGCCGAACAAGTCATGCTGCAAAACGAGATGGCCAAGCTGTCCATGCTCCGTTCTCAGGCCGAGGCCAACCAGGCCATGCACAACCAGCGCGTACAGCAGATGACCGTCGAGTCATCCGGCGAGCTACGCGAAGTAGCTTGGTAAGGAGGGAATATGAATTTTTCGTGCGCACGAAATTTTGCAGTCGTGGCCCTGGTCAGCTTCGCGCTGACCGGGTGCTTTGACGACACCAAGGAAACCGGCCCTGTCCATGACGTGGAATGGTTCAAAACTCACGACAACGAACGCCAGGCAACACTGGAAGAATGCGCGAACAACCCCGGCGAGCTGAAAGATACGCCGAATTGTTCAAATGCGCTTGAAGCTGAAAAACAGCTTTCCTCCGGTTCCCTGCACGACGTTAATAACTGGTAAGGGGATTTGTCATGGCGTCCACCAACCTGTTTGAAGCGATTTTCGATAAGGTGGATCAGGCGCTGGATACGTATATAACCAGCACCGCCGGGGACATTATTTCGTTTATAACCCCCATATTCACCAGCTTGTTGATTATCTGGATTGCCATTTGGGGCTACATGATGATGTTCGGCAAGGCCAGCGAGCCTTTGCAGGATGGCGTTTTCCGTATCCTCCGAATTGGCTTCATCATTACCCTGGGGCTGACTGTCGGCACCTACACCGACCTGGTGGTGGACTTCCTGGCAAAAGGACCGGAAACCATCGCCTCGGTGATTACCGGCTCCCCCACGGGTACGTCAGCGGCGACCCTGGATAGTCTCTTTTCTAAGATTTTCGAGGTGTCAGAAGCAGCCTGGGACAAGGGCGGCATCATGAACGGTAATTTCGGGATGTACCTTATCTCGATCATTGTGCTGGTCGTTGGTGCTGCGCTTTCTCTCGTTGTGGCGTTCCTTATCCTGTTAAGCAAGATCATGACCACGGTCCTTCTGGCGATTGGCCCGCTGTTCATCATCATGCTGCTGTTCAACACCACGCAGCGATTTTTTGAAAGCTGGCTAGGCATGGTGATGAACTTCGGATTCATCCTGATACTGGCGGCAGCGATTGGCCAGCTAATGACCTCCCTGGCTGATTCCTATATCAGCTCCATGATGGGCGCGGACGCTAGCACTTTGGCCAACCTGGGCGACGCGGCCATGCTCTGCATCGTCTTTGCCCTCTGCATCCTGGTGGTAAGACAGGTTCCCTCTGTTGCCTCCGCTCTCGGTGGCGGCGTGGCCCTGGCTACGCAAGGCGCTATCGGGTCCGCCATGAATGCCATGCGTCCTTCCACGATCCGCCGCCAGTATCGCGGCTTGCAGCGCGACGCTCGTTATGCCGGCCGTGCTGCTGCAAGCCCATACCGTGGCGCGAAGGCCGGTTATGCCGCGTATCAGAAGCGGTTTGGTTCCGGCAACTCGATCACTGGCATGTAAGGACTGACGGGAAAGGACTCCGCCGCACCATCCGGTGCGGCCATTTCCCCATATTTGGCAATTTTTTGGGCTTTAGCCCATATCAAAGTTTTGTGTTTTGATAATCAAAATGCTATATTTTGATTATCAAGCCAACACACACTGATCAAGGAGAGTTCGAGTGAACCTGAAAACACTAAGCGTTGTTGCAATGGCTCTTTCCCTGGGCGCCTGTGCGTCTGTGCCGCCTCCGCCTCATTGCGAGGACAACGGGAAGGGTATGCAGCCCATCAACCCCGAAATGCTCACTCAGGAGCAAATCAACGCGCACCGCGCCGCGCAGAAGCCGAACTACCAGGCTCAGCACGGCCGCGCCGAACATGGAGGCCGTAACTAATGGAGCCCAACAAGGAAAAGAAGCCGTCCAAGGCGGCCCTGGAAAAGCAGTATTTTGACGAGGCGCGCAGTTGGGACGAAGACAAGACAGACCGCATTCAGCGGTCGGAGAAACGGGCGTGGCGCATCGTCGGTGCTGTCGCGGTGATTGCCGTTCTGGAAGCAATCGGGCTCGCCAGCTTGGCACCCCTGAAAACGGTGGAACCGTTTGTTATCCGCGTCGATAACAACACTGGCGTGGTGGACGTGGTATCGACTTTGACCGATACAGCCGGCGAAGTAGAGGAAGGCGCTCAAGAGGCTTTGGACAAATATTGGCTGGGCCAATATATCCGCCACCGCGAGGGCTATCAGTGGGAAACCCGCGAGTATGACCGCAACCTGGTCGGCCTCATGTCCAGCGCATCGGTTCAACAAGCCTATGCCGCATATACCGACCCGCGCCAGAACCAGCGGGCGCCTGTTTCCGTCTACGGTCGCAACACCGAAGTGGAAACCAACCTGAAAGCCATCAGCATCATCAACACCGAAACGGTGGACGGTGAAACGCGCACAACGGCCCTGGTTCGATACACCAAACAGGTGAAAAGGGCAGGGGAGCGCAGCCCGCTGACCCATTGGGCGGCCACGGTGACTTATACCTACCTGAACTCGCCAATGGACATCGAGAGCCGGCAGCTTAACCCGCTTGGCTTCCAGGTGGTCGGGTATCGCAACGACCAGGAAAGCATCGGAGGCTGACATGATACGAGCAAAATCACTATCTGGTATCGCGTTGGCCGTTTGCCTGGGGTTCGGTAGCAACGCTTACGCCCTGGAGATTCCACACGGTGGGCCGCTGGATCAGCGCGTGAGATTCATTGACTACAAGGCGGCGGAAGTCGTCCAACTGGTCGGCCATTTTGGCTTCTCCACGCATATTCAATTCAGCCCGTCCGAGACGGTCCAACAAATTGCCATGGGCGACAAAGACGCCTGGGAAGTGGCGCCGGTCGGAAATCACATTTTCATCAAGCCGAAGGGTGATGATGCGACCACGAACATGACGGTTATCACGTCACGCCGCGTTTACAACTTCGAGCTGTCAGCGCACTGGTCGCAAAATGGGGCGCACCCGCACCCCAACGATATGCTGTTCCAGGTCAACTTCCGTTACCCCGATGAAATCGCCGCTCGACAAGAGCGCGAGGCGGAAGCCCAGCGACTGCAAGCCCGCTTGAACCAGTCTGACAACCCGGTGCCGGCAAACTGGAACTATTGGGCCAAAGGCTCCGAGGAAGTTACACCGAGCAAGGCTTTCGATAACAACCAGTTCACGTTCCTGACGTTCGACAATAACGCCGAAATGCCGGCCATTTACGTTGTGAACCCGGATGGTTCCGAAAGTCTGGTGAACACGCATATCGACCCGGAAAACCCGGACACCATCGTGGTTCACAAGGTTGCCCGTCAACTTGTCATGCGCAAGGGCAATTCGGTGGCCTGCATCTTCAACGAATCTTACGACCCGGAAGGAGTGACAAACGACACTGGAACCACGATCCCCGGCGTTGAGCGAGTAATTAGAGGGAGTCAATGATGGCTGAGAACAGAGACGATCTGGACCATGAAGGCGTCCAGGATGATGCCGACCGGGGTATGCCGTCCATCAACCAGCGCGGCAAGTCTAGCGGCGGGATGATGCAAAAGGTGGTCGCGGTAGGTGGTGCCATTGTGGTGGTGCTTGCCTTGATCGCCGTGAATGGTGGTTTCAGCTCGGACGAGAAGCCCGAAGAACGAGCGCCGGCATCGAGCGATGCCATCGGCAATCGCCTGGGGCCTGCCCCTGAGCTGCCCGCGCCGCCCGCTCCCCCGGAACCGACCAGGAGCGAGCCGGAACAACCGGAAATCATCCGCACCGGCCAGGTGGCCCCGCCGCCTGCTCCTAGCTACCCAACCAACAACCGGCGTCAAGAGGACCAGCCGCCGACACCACAAGAACGGAAAGCGTCGTCTACGCTGCTGGCGTTTGGCAATGTATCGCGGTCGGGTGGTGGACAAGGTGGCCAGTCTGGCATGTCGGCCGAGGAACGCGCCCGCCAAATGGCCCTACAACAAACCAGTGGCCAGGGTAACGGTGGTTCGATGATGGGCGGCATGGGTGGCGACGCTGAACGAGCGGACGGCCTGGGCGCCGCACTGGAGCCAACCCAAGTTGAAGGGGCACGGGCAAGCCTGATTGCAGACCGCAATATGTTCGTGACTAAAGGCACGTTCTTGGATTGCGCCCTGGAGACGGCCATCAGCTCAGACGTTCCAGGCATGACCAGTTGCCGTCTGACCCGCGACGTGTACAGCACAAGCGGTAAGGTGCTGCTGCTCGAACGCGGTTCGCGCATCGTCGGCCAGTACAAAGGCGGCCTGCAACGTGGCCAGGCTCGAATCTTTGTCCTGTGGAATCGCATCGAGACACCTACTGGCGTAGTGGTCAACCTCGATTCACCGGGCACCGATGCCCTGGGCCGCTCTGGCCATTCCGGTTACGTGGATACGCATTTTTGGGAACGCTTCGGCGGGGCCATCATGCTTAGCCTGATCGACGATGTGGGCACCTACGTGGCCAACGAGGCGTCAGACTCCGGTTCTGGCGGCAACCAGATTCAGTTCGGCGGCACTGCCGAGGCAGCCAAGAACGCTTCCAGCATTGCCCTGGAGAACTCAATCAACATTCCGCCGACACTGGTCAAGCACCAGGGCGACCATATCAACGTCTTCGTGGCGCGTGACCTCGATTTTAGGGGGGTATATGACCTCAAAGCCGATTGATCGCAAAGCGGTGTCACTGCTGGAGTACCTGGGGGTACTCCGGCCCTTCCTGGACGACGCCGATAACACCGAAATCGTGGTGAACAAGCCTGGCCAGGTGATCACCGAAAGCCGGAAAGGCTGGACCTACCACGATGTGCCGGCATTGGACTTTGCCTGTTGTGAACGCCTGGCCAAGCTGACGGCGACCTACTCAGGCCAAAGCCTGGACGAACGCAAGCCGTTACTGTCTGCCACGCTCCCCGATGGGGAGCGTATCCAGATCGCGGTTCCGCCCGCGACTCTGGACGGCCGTATCAGCCTGACCATCCGAAAGCCGTCAACTATCGACTTCACTTTGCAGGACTACCAGGAACAGGGGTTCTTTGACGAGTGCGAGGACTTCACCGACGAGCTGAGCAAGGACGAAAAAACCTTGATCGAGCTGAAAGAGGCCCGCCGCTTTAAGGAGTTTCTGGAGCTGGCCGTGGCCACTAAGAAAAACATCATCGTGTCTGGCTCTACCGGGTCCGGCAAAACGACGTTTTTCCGCTCGCTGTTGAAGCTGGTCCCGGAAGACGAACGCCTGCTGAGCATCGAGAACGTGGACGAGCTGGGCCTATACAAGACCCATCAGAACACCACAAGCCTGTTCTATTCGGCCGGTGGCCAGGGCGTGTCTCCGATCACTCAACAACAACTGCTGGAAAGCAGTCTGCGGATGAAGCCGGACCGCATCTTTGTGGCCGAGCTGATCCGGGGCGATGAAGCGTTCTATTACCTTCGCAACGTCAACAGTGGCCACCCTGGCAGCATCACCACGATGCACGCCAACAGCGCAAAGCTGGCCATTGAACAGCTAGTGCTATTCCTCAAGGAATCAAGCAGCGGCGCGACCATGACCCGCGAAGACATTAAACAACTGCTTTTCATGTGCGTTGACATAATCGTGCAGATTAAAAACGTGCGGGGTAAGCGAGTGGTAACGGAGATTTACTATGACCCTGAATTTAAGCGACGCCAAATGGCTTAAAATTGTGTTACTGCTGGCTGTGCCCATTATCGCCATTGTTGGCTGGGCATGGCTTAGCGGCTATTTCTACCTGGAGCTGGCCGGCCTCGATGGCCGTGCCGCCACTCCTTGGACTCTCTATCAATATTGGTATTACTACGGCGAGGATAAGGCGACACAATCCTGGCTTACCATTTCAGGCCTTGGGGGCCTGATAGTGGTCTGCCTTCCCCTCCTGGTGATCTTCTCACCCGCCAAGCGCAAACTGTTTGGCGATGCCAAATGGGCCACTACCAAGGACATTGCAAAGGCCGGTCTGTTTGCCGATGACGGCATCATAGTCGGCCAAAAAACGTCCTTCATGGGCCTGTCTAAACGATTCCTGGTCTACGGTGGAAACCAACACGCGCTTATGTCCGCACCGACGCGAAGCGGTAAGGGCGTGAGTGTGGTTATACCTACCTTGCTGACCTGGAGCGGTTCAACCGTAATCCTCGACCTCAAACAAGAGAACTGGGATATAACGTCCGGCTTTCGCTCCGCGCATGGCCAGGACTGCTACCTGTTGAACCTGGCGCCTCGAAACCATCGGACCCACCGCTGGAATCCGCTCTATTACATCAGTGACGATCCAGCGTTCCGCATCAACGACATTCAGAAGATTGGCCAGATGCTGTTCCCGAAGATCGACAACGAGGCACCTATCTGGCAATCGTCGGCGCGGTCCCTGTGGCTGGGCATCGTGCTGTATCTGATCGAGACTGACGAGCTGCCCGTTACCATGGGCGAGGCACTGCGTCAGCTCACCATGGGCGACGAACGCCTGGCCGAAATCATCGAAGAACGCCAGGAGAGTGATAACCCGCTGTCCCGCGAATGTTACCTGGCGCTGAAAGAATACTTGGACACCCCGGACAAAACGCGGGGCTCAGTCCGCAAGGGCTTCACGGCCGCCCTGGAGCTGTTCTATAACCCGATGATCGACGCCGCCACGGCAGAAAACGACTTCGACCTGCGCGACCTGCGCAAAAAGCGCATGTCGGTCTATGTGGCGATCACACCCGATGACCTGGACCGTCTGGCCCCTCTCATAAACCTGTTTTTCCAGCAGGTGATCGACCAGAACACCAGGGAGCTGCCCGAGCAGAATCCCGAGCTGAAATATCAGTGCCTGTTGCTGCCGGACGAGTTCACGGCCATGGGTAAAGTCGGCATCCTTTCCAAGAGCATCAGCTATATCGCTGGTTATGGGCTGCGGATGCTGCCCATCATCCAGTCGCCGGCCCAGCTCCGAGAAGTCTACGGCGCCGACGCTACCGAAACCTTCATGGAGAACCACGCGCTTCAAATCATCTTCGCGCCGAAGAACATCAAAGTGGCCAAAGAGATTTCGGAGACGTTGGGCACGACCACGGTCAAGAACAAGTCGCGGACTCGCCAACTGGTCGGCAAAGCCAGCAGGTCGGAAAACGCAAGCGACCATAGCCGCGCCCTGTTGCTGCCCCAGGAAGTGAAGGGCATTGGCGAAAAGGCGGAAATTCTCATCATGGAGAACACCCCGCCAATCCGCTGCGAGAAAGTGACCTGGTACAAGGAGAAGGTCTTTAGCGAGCGGGGGAATAACCTCAAGGCGCTGGAGCAAGGCGACCCGGATGCCATCAAATGGCCCAGCCCGGAAGTGCCGAAGCTGGACCCGAGCAGCCGGAAGATGGGCGAACTTGATTTTCGTTCCAATGCTGTGTCGGAAGCCAATCGGACGGTGATCGAGCGTCCCGTTACAGCCCAGGACATTGAGAATATCGACAGCCTGGACCTGGACAATTTCAGTTGTGACTTTTCGAAAATCGAAGTGCCGAAAGGCGACATTGACGACGAGGCGATGGACGCCCTGGTTAATGACTTCTTCGATGTGATGGCAGCGTAGGGAGGCGGGCATGGCACAAGAACAGATAGCCGACAAAAACACTTACCTGGTGGTGCCCTTCGAGGAAAAGGACGAGGCGGTAAAAGCGGCCGGTAAGCTGCCGGACGGCTCGAACGCTATCACCTTCGATGGTGACAACAAGCTGTGGTACGCCAAGCCAGGCGCCGACCTGTCCAAGGTGTCGCAGTGGGCACCAGACCCGGCCAAGGCCAATTCCACGTCTGCCGAGAATGACCCCCAGGTGGAGTTTGCCCGGACCCTTGAGGCCGAAGGTTTCGTGCTCGATGGCCTCCCGGAAATGGACGGGCGCCGGCATCGGGTGAAGACCCAGGACGACAAGCGCGGCCAACGCACCGGCGTCTATGTCGGATACCTCGATGGAGTCCCGGCCGGCTGGTATCAAGATCACCGGGTTCATGAAGATCCGGTGAAGTGGAAAGCAACGGGCCAGAAGCTGGACCATGAAGCCCAAGCGCACCTCCGCGCCCAGGCCCTCCAACGAAAGATGGAACGCCAGGCTAAACAGGAACGCTCCTACGATCACAACGCCCGACGCGCTGGCCAGGTTTACGCGCTCATGCCGGACGCCACGCCAGACCAGGGATATTTGCAGAACAAGGGCGTGAAGCCTTTCCCTGGTGCCAAAATGGACAAGCGCGGCCGCCTGGTGCTGCCGTTGAAAAATGAGAATGACGAGGTTCGGACGCTCCAACGAATCGACCGCACGGGCTTCAAGTCGTTGAAGAAGAACGGCCAGAAAACCGGCAACTACTTCGTGGTAGGCGACCGCGAGCTGCAAAACGGCGAGCCGATCCTATACGCGGAAGGCTATTCGACTTCGGCCAGCATTGCCGAGGCCACCGGCCGTCCCGTGGTCATGACTGTGGACGCCGGCAACTTGCCGCGAGTGGCCGAGAAGCTGAAAGACAAATACCCGGCCAGCTCGCACATCGTGCTAGGCGACGACGACCGGGACAACAAGGTGAACAAGGGCCGCGAGAAAGCGGAAGAAGCGGCGGCGCTGACCAGCGGCGCGTTTCGTGTGCCAGAGTTCAACGACCAGGAAAAACAAGCCGGACTGACCGACTTCAACGACCTGCATCAATCACGCGGCCTCGATGCTGTGCGGGAGCAAGTCGAACAAATCGTGGCGCAGTCCGCAAAGGTGGAAAACATGAGCGAAGAAAAGAACGAGAAGACTAACGACCCGGTAATAAGCGAAAACTTCGAGCGGTACGTAAATCAGGGGCTCAACCGTGAACAGGAGCAGACCCAAGAGGCACCGCGTAGCCGCTTCGAGCTGGTGAACCAGGCTGGTGAGTCTGCCTATCAGACTGACGACATTCGAGACGCTTTCGCCCGTCAGACGCTGGACCAGAACCACAATAAGGAATACTCGATCCGCGATAACCAACGCGGTGAGATTGCATCGAGCTACACCAACCTGGAAGCGGAAGGCGAACAGCCAACCCGTGGCGTCCAGGCTTCGCCGGCTTTCGTGGCCGAGTTCAACGCCGAGGTGAACCAGGAACACCGCATCCGCGAGCAAATGCCCCTCGATGACCGGATGCACGACAGGGCGGCCGCCCTGATCGAGCAAGCAGAAAGCCAGCCTGTCCAGGAACAGGACCAGGAACGCGCTCAACAGCCAGCCCTGGAGCCGGTCGAGCAAGAGGCGGAACCTGTTCAGGAGCAAGCGCCGGAGGTGGACCAGGAGGAAGCCGCGGCCGATCTGCAGGAAGGTGACGGCGAGAACAGTATCGAGCCGCATATCGAGCAAAAGCAGGAATCCGAGGCCGACAACGACGCCCGTCAGTGGCTCCAAAGCAGCCGCCGCCAGTCGCTGAAAGATATGCTGGCCGAAGAAGAAGCAAGGACCGAGGCGCGGCGCGAACAGCAGGACCGTGAAAACCGCCAAGACCCGGCCAGCCTGCAAGTCGGCAAGCCCGCGCCGGCCGCGCAGCAGGATGACCCATTCGCGGACCAGGAGCAGACGACCTTCAAGCCAGTGGTGCCCGAGAAGGTGGCCAAGTCCTACGTGGAGGTGGAAGGCAAGTATTACTTCGCCGGCCGCCCCGATGCCCTGGCGTTCGTGGACAAGGGCGCTCGTCTGCAAACCAAGCTGAGCAATGCCCAGGTGGCCGGTTCGATGGTTGATATTGCCGAGTCCCGAGGCTGGACAGAACTCCAGGTGAAGGGAACGCAGGACTTCCGCCGCGAAGCCTGGCTGGAAGCTGCATCCCGTGGACTTGAGGTGCGCGGCTACAAGCCACGCGAAGAAGACCTGGCCCGACTCAAGAAGCTGACCAGCGAACGCCAGCCAAACGAAATCGAAGCGCGGGAGCAGGCAGACCAGCCCCGGACCAACCAGGGACAGCCGAGCCGGCCACGTCAGCAACCGGAAGCGGCTAAGCCCAGGGAAGCGGCCAGCCAATCCCAAGGGCAGGCTCAGGAGGCCACACAAGCGACCCAGGAGCCCCAGGCCAGCGAGCCGGTCAACCGCCTAGCGGGCAAGGTAGTGGAGCATGGCAAGGCCCCTTACGAACACAACAAGGACAACCGGGAAAGCTACTACGTCACCCTGGAGAACGCGGACGGCGAGAAAAGCACCACTTGGGGCGTGGACCTGGAACGGGCCATGGAAGAAAGCGGCGCCAAGGAAGGGGATACCGTCGAGCTGGAGAACCAGGGACGCCAGCCGGTGACAGTCAACCGTCCTGTGAAGGATGAACAAGGCAAGGTGGTTCGCACCGAGCAAATCAACACGCACCGCAACAAATGGGACGTGAAGGCCGAAGCACTCCAGGATCGGGAGCGCGATGCTAAAGAGCTGGTCCGGGAGCATCCCGACCTGGTGAACGAGGTTGCCGCTATCAAGGTGGCCGAGAAGTTCAGCCAAAAGCAATTCAGCAACGAGGCCGACCGCGAACGTTTCATGGACAAGGTGCGTACCCAGGTCGCCGGCAACGTATCCAAGGGCCAGCAGGCCCCGGAAGTGAAGCTGCGCGAAGAACGAGTGACCGAGAAGGAGAGCGACAATGAGCGATAAAATTCTGGACCTGAACACCCCTGGCCTGGTGGTCGAAGTGAGCAAGGAAGAGGCGGCCGAGCTGGGCGCCTTCGAAGAAGACGCGCTGAGCGAGGAAGACGCCCAGGAGGCGACCGAAGAACAGGAGGACTAGCCCATGGCCGGGAGCAAGGACACCAAAAAGCCGTATTACGAGCAAATCAGTGAACGGCTTATCCAACAACTGGAAGCAGGCACGGCCCCATGGCAAAAGCCATGGGAGCCTGGTTCCCATCGAATGCCCCATAACCCGGTCAGCGGCACCAGGTACAAGGGCGCAAACGCTATCTGGCTGGCCATGCAAGGCCGGTCAGACCCTCGCTGGATGACCTACAAGCAGGCCCAAAGCGTCAACGCCCAGGTATCCAAGGGCGAAAAAGGCGTGGCGGTCCAATATTGGAAGTTCCGGGATCGCGTCCCGAAACGGGACGAAAACGGCAAACCCGTCCTGGACGACAAGGGCAAAAAGGTGATGGTCAGCGTCGAGCTGGACAAGCCGAAGGTCTTTAGTTCCGTTGTCTTCAATGCTGAGCAAATCAAGGGGCTTCCGCCCCTTGAAGCTAAGAAGGAACCGGCATGGGATCGCCACGAACGTGCCGAGTCCATCCTAAAGGCATCAGGTGCGGACCTACACCACGACCAGGGGGACCGGGCCTTTTATCGCCCGTCTACCGACTCGATCCACCTACCTGACCAGGGCCAGTTTGAAAGTGCCGATCGCTACTATTCCACGGCCTTGCATGAACTGGGGCACTGGACCGGCCACCCTTCCCGCCTGGACCGCGACCTGTCCGGTGGATTCGGCAGCGAATCCTATGCAAAAGAGGAGCTTAGGGCGGAAATTAGCAGCCTTATGATTGGCGAGGAACTGGAAATAGGACACGACCCTGGCCAACACGCGGCCTATGTCAAAAGCTGGGTTCGCGTGCTCAAGGATGACCCTAAAGAGATTCTTAGGGCTGCCCGCGACGCGGACAAAATCCGCGACATGGTGATGGGATACGAGCCAAACCGCGACCAGCACCAGGAGCAAGGCCAGAAAGCGACGATTACGCCGGCCGCCGCCGAGAAGCTGCACAAGCTCGACAAGGACGCAGTGGAAGGCTATTCCCCAATGGAAAGCTGGAAGATGATGCAGGCCGAAGCCGCTCAACACGGTTACACCGCTCGCATTGACGTGAACAAGGACCAGGACGACTTCGCCAGCCAGTTTGTCATTGGCTACGAGGACCGCAACGGCGACCAGACCGGCATCCGCACCGATATGTATGCCGATAGCAAGCTGGAAACCTCCATCGACGGCCGCCGCCTGTCCACGTTTATTTCCAACGACTCCGAAAGCCAGCCGCGACATCTCCGCGAGGCCATCCAGGAACACGAACAGGGTAAAGCCTCCCAGCCGTCGAGCAGCTACCAGGAAGCGCCTCAGAAGCCCCAGGACGCCGAAACGGCCCAAGAGCAAGGCGATGGTAGCGCCCTATCCCTCAAGCTCGCTGAGAAGGTCGCCCAGGGCTTCAAAAGTGACGCAGATCGAGCCCGATTCATGGAACGGGTCCAGGAACGGCTAGGCCAGGGGGCGGAACAGCCTTCGGATATTCGTATCAGGGAATCAGCCCCAGCCAAAGGCGATTCGGACATGGAGCGGTAACGCTTCATGGATGAAGCCCGCTCGCTTCGGCCTAGCGGGTGCGTCACCTGCCAAGTGGTGAGCAGCCGGGGGCATCCCGGCACCCTTCCCTATTTTTCGTGCGCACGAAACGCTAAGGAGTTTCTATGTCTATGCCTAACTTCACCTGGGAGGCTGGCCGATTACTCGGTTATGTCGGACGGGTGGCAATCGCCATCAGAATGAATACACCATATAACGGCGCCTATGACCCTCGGGCACCGCATCACGCCGACGATGTTATGTGGCTGGCTGATTCCCTGCACCATTTCGAGCGGCTAGGTCACGCGCTCCAGGAATCAAACCTGCAAATCATCGAAGATACATGCAATACCCTTTTGGCCATCTATAAGGATTACGGCCGCAGTGATACCGGAATGAAGTCTGAGCCGGCCGCCACCTTTCAACGTCAAACAGCGTTCCGGCTCAATGAAGGACGGGCAATCTTGACTGAACTTCGAGATAAGGCCAGGGCCTTGCGGGACCAAGAGCAGGACCAGGACCTGGAACGGTGATTCATGCCACGGGTAAAGCTCGACAACTTCACGGTTGATCAAATCCGTGAAGCATACGACCAGGCCGGCAACCTGTCTGATATGGCGAAGTCCTTGGGTATCTCCTACGCTACCGCGTCGGCCTGGACGAACCAGCTCGGCATCAAGACAAAGCGCCAAGGCTATACGGCGCCTAGCGTCGCTATCAGCGGCGCTCAATGCCGCCATGCCCGCGAGTATCTAGGTATGACCCGCGACGAATTTTGTGCAGCATCGGGCGCCGGAAAGACGGCCGTTCGACAATTCGAGCTTGGCCAGTCCACCCCACGGCGGGCCACGCTGGACAAAATCATGAAGCTATTTGATCGGTATGGCATAGTTTTTCAGTCAGACGGCACCTTTCAGTAGGCACAAAAAAACCGGCATCGGCCGGTTTTTTATTGCCTGGTAGGAGCTGGTTAACGTTCGTCCTCTTGCTCCTGGTCTTGCCCCCTTCCCTTCTCGCCACCGCGCTGGCCACTGCCACGCTGTTGAAGCTGCGCGGCCACCTTCTCCTGGAGTTCGTGGCGTTCGGTTTTCATGGGCGGCATATCCTTGACGAATGTCGCTATGCTCTGCCCCAGCTCCCGGTCTTCGGCGCTGTCACTCTGATTCAAATCCTTGGCTGCCGTCAGCCAGGCTTTGCGGACATAAGTCTGGCGGTCTTTGATCTTGTCTTCCCAAGGGCGCGGCCGGGGCTCTTTCCCTGCCCTCTCGGCGCTAAAGTCTTCGATGATTTCGCGGATTTTGGCTTGGTCCACTGCCGGCGTCATGCCCTTGTCGCGCATGTGTTTGATTGCCTGGCTAATCCCTTTCTTGATCACTCCCCGCGTCGCTCTCGGTGTCGCCTCTGCCTCTACGCCTAGACGCTCCAGCTCGGCGGCGAAGCTCTCTCGCCATATCTGAGGATCACCTTTTTTGACGTGCAGGCGCCGGCCGTCATATCCCAGGTTCTTGACGGTCAGGTGGACGTGGGGGCTATCGGTGTCAGTGTGCAATGCCATGACATATTGATGGTTCTTGCCAAACTGGTTTTTGGCAAACGCCCGCGCAGCGTTCTTCACGGCCTTGGGCTCTGTCCCGTCCGGCATGGACAGAACTATATTGGTCGTCTCTCGGGTATTCTTTCGGCGCTTACCTTGGTCTTGCGACCAGTCTTTGGCCAAAGCACGAACGGCGGTCTTCCCCTTGAGGGTTTCGCCCCGCTCGTCCTCGATCTCCAGCTTGCCGTTGCGGCTGATATAGTCCAGGTGCGCCTGGACATGGCCGGCGCCTTTGGTGTTGCCGCTGATCTTAACCATGACCTCCGGCGCACGGTCTGCAATCCGCTTGGCCCGCGATAGGTTGCCGGTCTTGTTCGCTTTGGTCTTTACGTCACCATCTAACAGGTCCGATATGGTGTCATTGGCCAGGCTACCCATCGTCTTCCTCCCAGCGGCTCATGTTCCTGGTCAACAGCGCCGCCACTTGGTCTTTGTGCTGCTCGATCCGCTCGGCCAGCTTTTCGATGGCCTCCCTCTTGAGTTTGTCGCTTTCCCTGAACTCGATATTCAAGGCCCTGGCTACCTGGTTGAGATTGCGGCCGATGGCGGCCAGCTCTCGGTTGGATTCGCGCAATGCGGCCACTTCATCGTCGGTTAAGACCGGCTCCCGATGAAGCGCCGACCTAACCAGTGCCGTTGTCCATTTGGTGGGATTCTCGTAGCCCTCTCGCTCTACCTTCTCCAGGAGCTTAACCCGCTCGCTTTCAGTCAGGCGAACAGTGACCTTCCCCGTTTTTGGTTCGCGCTTGCTCGCCGCTGGGTTGGCCTCTGCCCCACCGGACACCTTGAGGATCATCTTTCTGAGCATCTTCGCTTCGGGCTCTCCTGCGAATTGGCAGAAGTCCACCCAGGCTTGCTTTTCTTCCTCAGATAGGCGTGTTTCAGCTCGCGGCATAAGTGCTATTGCCCTCCCCCGTTCCGAAGGTAGGAACCATGCAGCGCGTTGATTTGCTCCACGGCCTTGTCCCCCTGCTTCACGCTGGGCAGGACGATTTCGTTTCCACGGGTGAAGCGGTGCCCGACTCTAACGGTATAAGACTTGAGCGCCCACCCAAGGAAACCAGGGTTATAACGAGCGTCTTCCACGTCACGCCAGCGAACGCCACCTATCCCCTTGGACCAGGGAAGGACGCCGCTATAGACCCACACCCCTTCATCGTTGACGAACAGGACCACACTCCGAAGGACCATGATCTTGTAGACCAGGACGGCCACGGCCAACGCAACGCCGGCATAGATGACGGCGACGTGGATGCCACCGAGCAGGAACGCCAGGAAAAGCATCACGCCGAACAGGACTAGCGGCCGCAAATAGGCCAACCAGGAAAGGCGGTATTGATTGAAAGCGGCGCCCTCAATCGCCGCTGATTCCATACTGGCGTCGTTCATGACTGCTCCTTGGTCGATGGATGAAATGGGGGGCTTGGGGGGAATTATAGGCAAATGTGCCGGCAAATGCCAGCACTTTGCGAATCCTGCCCTAGCCTTAAACCCCCCATTTCTTTTCGTGCGTACGAAATCGCCGTACCCCCGGAGGGCCGAGCCCCTGCGGGGCTCGCCGGCCCGCTGGCTTCGCCAGGCGGGCTTTGGCCTGCCTGACTGCCCCGCGCCGCCGTGGCGGCTTGGTCCGGGCTCTTGCAAGTTTTGGATTGTACAATCCAAAAACGGGGTTATAATTTGGATTGTACAATCCAAAAATAAGGGCCGCCCATGAAACCCACCGAAACGACATACGAGGAATTACAAGCCGCGTTCGATCACTTCAATGATGCGCTGTTCGACTCTGAGCTGCCGGTTTGCCTGATCACCCTACAGCGTGAAAAACAGACCTACGGCTATTTTTCCGCTGAACGGTTCGTGAGTCGGGACGGCGGCACCACTGACGAAATCGCCATGAACCCGGCTTACTTCGCAGTATGCCCCCCGGAAGAAATCATGCAGACCCTGGTTCACGAAATGGCCCACCTGTGGCAGCACCACTTCGGCAAGCCAGGCCGAAGGGGCTACCACAACAAAGAGTGGGCCGAGCGCATGGAAGAAATCGGACTCATGCCATCTTCGACCGGAAAGCCTGGCGGGGCGAAGACTGGCGACAAGATGGCGGATTACATCATCGAGGGCGGTCCCTTCGAGGATGCTTGCCAGGAGCTGCTAACCCGAAACTTCCGCATATCCTGGGCGGACAAGTTTCCGGCCCGTGAAAGGCTCCAGGCGGCCATCGCTGACGGGACAGTGGACGAAATGAGCGAGGAACTGGCCGCCTGGGGTGTCGAGATAGGAGAGGGTGGCGAACTTGTCCTGGAAACAGAACACAAGCAAACGCGGGTGAAATTTACCTGCCCGGATTGCGGAGCCAATGCCTGGGGGAAACCGTCGCTGAATCTGATCTGTGGTGACTGTGACGTGGCCCTGGAAGCCTGCTGACACCTGCCGCGCCCCTTCGGGGCTTGCCGGCCCGCTTCGCGGGCATGGCCTTATTGGACCCTAACGCGCCCCCTTCGGGGGCTTGTTGGCCACCGCCCCCGCGCAAACAGACTCCGCTTCGCTCCGCTAGTTTACGCGGCGTCGGCGGCTCTGGTTAAAGACGCCGGTCGGGGTCGAGTAAATCCAGCAACTTGCCGCCACTGATTATCCAGACGTTGGCCTGGTTGTTCGCCAGAAGGCGACTGGCGTCGCCGGTTTTGCCTGTGTGAATGAAAAAGCCCTTGCAGCCCTTCGCATCCACCATGCGGCAAAACTCCTGGACGTGAGCGGCGCTGATATGCCCCGCGTACCGTTTCGCCTGGATCAGGAACAAGTCGCCATCGAGCCACACGCGCCCATCAATGCCACCGTCTCCGGTGTATCGCGTGTTGCGCTTCACCTTATAGCCGCGCTGCTCGAACGTCTCCAGGATCATTTCCTCGAACGTGAACGGGTTGATACTCCGAAGAAAGGCAAACTTTCGGCCAGGGTCTGGTATCTCTGCCAACTTGGCCAGGCTCTGCCTTGCCTGCCGTTCCCTCCGACGATGGGCGGGCTTACGCCAGCCCAGCAAGCGAAGGAGGGGCCGGCCGAAATTGCTCAGCAACGCCAGCAGGACAAGGCCGGTGATCAGCACCGGCAGGGGAAGGTCATAGAGAAATTCGGTCATGGTTCACCACCACGGCGGCGGGACGGCAACCAGGAGGGTAGGGCAGCCGTCCCGGCTGCCTCACGCTTCAATGACTGCCACCAAGGCCACTTGGTTAAGGTCCACCTCTACTTCCTGGCCATCGTCATCATATTTGATCCACGCCAGACCGTAGGCCGCTCGACGCTCGGTTAGCAGACGGGCTTCGCGCTCGTCATGCTTCACCTGGATGATGGCTTTCTTGATACGGTCGGCCTTCTCGTCCTGCTCTAGCATCTGGTCCGCTTGGCCCTCCAGGGTGCCGCCGCTCAGCGGTTCGCCATCCAGGGTAAGCGGTTGCTGGTCTTCGTTGCGGGTCGAAGGATCGGGGAACTGGTCGCCCGGTTCTTCGTCGGTGTCACCTTCACCAAGCTGTGTTTCAGACGCCGGTGTGGTGTCGCCCTGGTTATCGTCCTCGTCCTTCGGCGCCTGGGGCTCTTGGTCCTTGCTGTCGCCAGTGGGCGCGGTCGGCTTCTCGTCCTTTTCCTTCGGCCCCTCCGGCTTCTTGAGACTTTCCAGGAAAGCGCGGACCTGCGAGGTGGTCAGCTCCTGGTCGTTTTCGTTGGCGTCCTGACAGAACGCCTCCACCGGCTCGGGATTCTTCTTGTGGGCGCGGTGAAGCAACGCCAGGGCCTGCATCGAGCGGCAACGCTCGCTGTCGTACAGGTCGCGGATAGCGCCGGCCATGTCAAAGAAAATGACGTGATCCGAAACATAGGACGCCGGACGGCCAAGGGCCTTCGCCACCTCCGTTTTGCTGTATCCCTCGTCCAGCCGTGCCTTAATAAACATGGCGATTTCTAGCGGGCTCAACTGCTCGCGCTGGTCGTTCAGCACGAACTTATCGAAGTCGTCCAGCTCGTCCTTGATGATGTACGGCGCTTGTTCGAGGCCGGCCAGCTTAGCAGCACGGTAGCGGCGGGCGCCTCCGTTGATGATGAAGTGCCCCGGCTTGTCCGGGTGGTGCTTCACGCTCAACGGCTCCAGGATACCCCGGACCTCTCCGGTTTTAGGGTTAACCTGCGTCATCGACTCGGCCAGCTCCTGGAGGCGCTGAGCATCGAACTCCTGGCGGGCGTTGTCCTCGTCTTCGTGGAAGTGGTCCAGGGGCGCGTAGGAAACAGCGCCGGCCGGCGCCGCGTTGCCTGCATCCTCTTGGGCCTTGCCTTTCTTGCCGCCGTCCAGGAACGACGACAAGTTGAAGTCGTCCAGGCCGGACAGGTCGGCACCCTTGCTTTTCGGTGTGGTCTTATCGGTCATTACTTCAGCCCTCCCATTTTCTCGTAGACGATGGCGAACGCTTCCTGGAACTCGCGGCCGGCTTCACGGGCGGACGTTTTCTTGAGCTGCCACACCGGGATGCCTTCGGAAAGAGCCTCGGGGATTGAAGACCGGATGCCAATTCGCGCCTTGATCAACAAGTGCGAGTAGTTCTTGACCAGGTTGGTCAGCGTCTCTTTTTGCGCCAGGGAACGCGGGTTAAACCGATTAGGCAACATGCCGAGGAAATTAAGGTCCGGGTTCCACTTCTCTTTGACGCCGAAAATGGTCTGCAACATCTTAGTGATACCGTCGATGCTGTATTCCTCCAGCTCGATAGGTGCCAGGACGTGATCGGCAACGAGAAGGGCGGCAGTCATGCGAAGGCCCAGGGTCGGCGGGGTGTCGATAACGCAGTAATCGAACGCCTCGCCCAGGTTATCCAGGTTCTGCTTGAACGTGGACAGCACGGACGGTTCGGCCCGCTCAATGTCGGCCATAGCGCCGTCAGCATGAATAAGGGTAATCCCCTCGGCCGGATCGACGGTTTCCACGCTCTCGGTGAAAAGCTGGCTTGCGGTGACATTGGCGGGCGGCGCGATACGCTCCAGCGTTTTTGTCGCGTTGGCCTGCGGGTCCAGGTCCAGGAACAGAACCCGCTTTCCCTTCTCCTGAATGTCCATCGCTTGGTGAACGGCTACAGTGGATTTGCCAACGCCGCCTTTCTGGTTAGATACCGTGATGATCTGCATGATTTAGTCCTCGTTCTCATGTTGCCGTCTGGCTTCTTCCTCCAAGGCCCTAACCAGGTGGACCATTTCCGAAGGCAGACAGACTTCGATTCTTTCCCAGCCCTCCGGGGGCTGCCCGTATGTTTCGTGGGCCTCGCGGATTTTCCGCACAACGGCCGCTATTGCTGTTCGACTCAAGCCCGTTTCGCGCACCAACTCGGCTTGCTTCCGGCCTTCAACCAGGATCGCCCTGGCTATCTGTATGTTTCGGGCCTTCATGGCCCTTGGTAATCGTTTAACGGCTTGATCGAACTCCGATGGTGTCAAGCGTCTTTTCATGTGGCCTCGCGTTTGGCAGGTGGCCAGCGACTGCCGCCTGCTGCTCTTTCGGTCATGTCATGGCTCCTTGATCTGGTCGGCGTAGAATGACCCTACGCCTTCCAGTTTAACACCTTATCTATTACCGTCAATAGATAATGACAACATTTAGACCGAAAGAATGGGCCGATTTCGTGCGCACGAAATGGCCCGGCCTCGGGTTAGTCGTCCAGGATAACCATGGTAAGACCTTCGATGTGAAGGCCTGAACGATCCATCAAAGTACGTTTGCCCATGTACTGATCGCGGACCTCGCTCCAGTTGGCCAGGTCGAAACGTTCGGTTGTCCATACGCTGCGGTAATCAGAAGGGGCGGCGTTGTAGGCGGACGCCGTGATAACCAGCTTGTCGGCCATCTTATAGACGGTGCCCAGCGGTCGTTCCTCAACGGCAACCAGGGCGCCGGCCTCTACCAGCTCTCGGAACGCCTCTTTCCAGGTGGCCAACTCGGCACCACTGGCCCAGGTCATGACGGCAAAGTGGGTAAAGGTTTCGCCCTGGAACTCGCGGGCGAGGGTGTCGATAAGTGTTTGCTTTGACATTGTGTTGTCCTCGTAGTCGAAGGTTAAAACTGCAACGGACTAAGTGGTGGTGCCCGCTGCGGATATGATTAATATAATACACTAGCTGTATTATATCAAGTTTTTTTTCGACTTCCACAAACACAATATCTAGTAGTCCGCGGCAGCTCCTGGAGCACAACATATAGTGCCAGGGCCGCCGCTTCGCTTACTTCTTGGCGCTGCCTTTTCCGGCCTGTTTAAGCTCTGCCAGTTGCGCCTTGATAGCGGTCAACTCACCATTAAGGGTTGCATTGCGCTCCCGACACTCGGCCAGCTCCTGGCGGGCTTGCTCGCGGTCCTGCAGAGCGGCTGCCACACGCTCGGCGGCCTTCTCCGCTTCTTGCTCGGCCTTCTGGCGCTGCTCTTGGTGCTGCGCCTCCTGGGCTTCGGCTCTTGCCTTCACCTGGGCCAGTTCCCCGGTCAAGGTATCGAGACGCTGGCGAAGTTCGCCGGCCGCCGCGTCGGCCTTCTCCAACTCCTGCCGGTGCTGTGACTCCAGGGAACGCTTTTCCTCCTGGTGCTGCTTCTCTACGGCCTTACGGTCGCGGTCGGCTTCCTTCCGCTGCTCCTTGGCGTCGGCTCGGGCCTCGGCCAGCTCGGCTTTCAGTTCTTCGGTGCGTTCGCCTCGATCCGCTGCCTGGCGTTCGGCAGTGGCCAGTCGGGTTTTCAGCTCCTGGGTTTCGCGCTCCAGCTCGTCGATTTGCTGCCTCGCTGCCTGCGCGCTTTCCATAGTTGCCTGGTGTGCCTTCTGCTCGTCGGCCAGTTGTTGCGTTACCGCCTCCAACTCAAGGCCTTGAGACTCGAAAGCCTCGGCCATCTCTGCGCGTAGTTGATCCGCTTCGCCGCGTTCTTCGTCCCAGCCTTTCTGTGCTGCTGACAAGGCTTCATTGGCCAGCGCCTGGGCTTCGGTCCACGCGGCCGCCAAAGCTCCTTGGAATGCTTCCTGTACGGCTGCCGGAACTGGGACAGCTACTGGCGCGGCCTGGCTGGTTTGCTGCTTCCGCCACTCACGCATAACGGCGCTAGTGGTGTTCATATCTGCCTTTGCCGCTCTCCGCACGTCATCAACGGTCGGCATTTTCTCGCGGCCGTTCTGTTCGTAAAGCTCGTTGGCCACCTGCACGATGCGGTCGTAAGTCTCGGTTGGGATGCCCTGGGCCATGGTTCTATCTCCTGTCTGCCTATCGAGTGAATCGAGTGATAAGAATAATAATAATCCTATTATTCTTATTATTCAAGATAAGAAAAACCCCGGCCTGGACCGGGGTCGTTTGGGTTCGTTAGTCGATAGCCGCCAGAATCTTGCCCGCTTCGGGGTGGTCCAGGGCGTAATCCCTGAGCCAGTGGAAGTGACGGGCAAAGGCATCGGCGCCGGTTGAATTGGCCAAGTAGCCGTAAGCGAACAGGCAAGCCACGATCCCGGCCGCGTCCGGGCTCATTTCGCCGTCGAAGTAGTTACCTGACACCGAAACGCGCAGCTCCTGGGTGCCAGTGGGGGCCATGTAAAAGCCACCATTGGACAGGTCGTAGAACTCCCAATATCCGCCCTGGTAGGCCTCGACCAGCTCGCGCATGTAGGCAAACACAACCGTTTCCACGGCCATCATGTGGCGGCCGAAGTGACGGGGTAGCGCATTGATACGGCTTGCGGTCGGAATCTGGTTAGCGGTTACGGCCGTTTCGATCTGTGCAGCGTTGTTCATCATGTTGGTTCCTCATAGTCGAAGGTTTGAATATCCGCGCCGGACGATGTGGTGGTGCCCGCTGCGGATATGATTAATATAATACACTAGCTGTATTATATCAACCCCCTTTCGACAATTTCGCCTCTCGATCCTCGCCACCTGGTCAAATGATCTTCACGTAGGTGGCCAACACGCCACCAAGGCAAAAAAGGCAACTTTCCGGCGTTATAACGCGCTCCTACGTGAAATCTGCGCCAGTTAGCAGGGGTAACGGCCTCAGATTTCAAGCTGAGACGCCACCTAGAACCAAGAAGCGGGCTCAACTATGGGGACATCCTTCCGCTTCGCTCCAGGACCGGGGGAAAACCATGATGGACAACCTGATGGACGGACAAGCCGCCCACGAGGTTGACCACAAGGTTTCCTCCCCTTGCCCGCCATAGTCACCCGCCAAGGCAACAACAGGTTTTTATTTTGGGTATCCGGAATTTCTGGTTGATAAAATGCCAAAGATGTAAAGAAGAAAATCTTTCTCAGCGGATTATCTGATTGATCCTCTTCAGCCTACTCTACTGCCAATTTTCTGTTTCCACCTTCGCCTGAGTCTTCATAGCGATGCTGACTAGGGAGGACAGCGAGAGCTGGGCAAGCGTCAAAGCGGTTCTGGTTCATGCGCAATCCGAACACCTGCACAACATTCCTCTAGTAAGAAACCGATCAAATTCTCTAGGTGCCCATACTCGGGTATACAGACAATCGTGCGGCTATGTTTCTCCTGCCGGATCAGCCCTACCTTGGCCATGCGCGCAAGGTGATGTGATAGCGTCGAAGCAGGAATACCCAGCCCCTTCTGGATATCTCCGACCGAAGCCCCATCATGGCCAGCTTTGACCAGAAAGCGGAACACGGACAGTCGGTGACTATTCCCTAGCTCAGCTAAGCTGGCTGCAACCTTTTCGTGATCCATAGCACGCCCCAATAATTCGATGTTTCTAGAATTATAGTTGACAGGTCGGATAAACGCAAGTAGGCTGCGTACATCATTTCGACAATACTAGAAATATAGGAGTAATATTGAATGTCATCTCAACTCCAAGACGCTCTAGGCATGTTCGCCTTTCTCGCTATCGAGCTATCGGTTTTATTCATTGGCATTAGCTTGCTGGTCGGAGTTCTTCAACGTCACATCCCACCATCCAAGGTGGAAGCGTTACTGACTTCCAGTGGGAAGCGAGGCTATTTTCTTGCTGCTGGTTTAGGAGCTATAACGCCCTTCTGTAGTTGCTCGACTATCCCCATGTTGAAAGGGTTGATTCGGGCACGGGCCGGTTTTGGGCCGATGATGGTGTTTCTTTTCTCATCTCCGTTGCTGAATCCTATCGTCGTCGGCCTGCTGGTTGCCACGTTTGGATGGACACTTACTGCTATCTATGTGCTCGCCGCTTTGGTGGTCGCGGTAGGTGCCGGATGGCTGCTTCACACGCTTGGCTTCGAGCGTTATGTGCGCCGGACGGCGACACAAGAGAGCAGTGGATGTAGTTCATCAGCAAGCCCGTGCAGTGCTACATCGACCGCATCGAGTTGCGGCACCAACAGCTGCGACACCACTCCGAAGACGGCTTCTTGCGGGGCTGATAGGAAGACAACAGTCTCTACGTCTAGCGAATGCTGTGACAGTCAACCCACTGTCACGGTTAAGAAAGAAGGGAAGTACAGTGGTGTGTGGCGGGAAGCTTGGTCGGACTTTATCGATGTGTTGCCTTACCTGCTCATCGGTATTGCGATTGGCAGCGTGGTCTATGGTTTCATGCCCACTGACTTATTGGAGCAGTATGCAGGCCCAGATAATCCCTTTGCCATTCCAGTTGCCGCTGTCATCGGCGTGCCGTTGTATATTCGCGCTGAAGCCGTCATACCTCTGGCAGCGGCTCTGATGGCCAAAGGCGTGGGTGCCGGGACGGTGCTAGCGTTGATCATCGGCAGTGCCGGAGCCAGCCTGACTGAGCTCATTCTGTTGCGCTCTTTGTTCACGCTGAAGCTTTTAGCGGCGTTTTTAGCAGTCATTTTTGCTATGGCGATGATTGCCGGTTACGCCACCTACCTGTTTTTCTGATCAAGGCGGGAGATGATTAATTCGTTAAGCCTTCCTGGGTACCAGTTGGTGGATTCTGATGAGCAGAATGAAGACATACATTTTCGGCTTGAAGCACCTACACCAGTAGCCTGCGAGGGGTGCGGCGTGCAGGGTGAGTTCGTACGGTTCGGCAAGCGTGACGTTCCCTATCGTGATCTGCCCATCCACGGCAAGCGGGTCACTCTCTGGGTGGTCCGCCGCCGATACACCTGCCGGGCCTGCAAGACAACATTCAGGCCCCAGCTACCAGAGATGGTGGACGGATTCCGTATGACACTGCGGCTGCATGAGTACGTGGAGAAGGAATCCTTCAACCACCCCTACACCTTTGTGGCGGCACAGACCGGCCTGGACGAGAAGACGGTGCGCGACATCTTCAACGCCCGCGCCGAGTTCCTGGGGCGCTGGCACCGCTTCGAGACGCCCCGCATCCTGGGCATTGACGAGCTATACCTGAACAAGCGCTACCGCTGCATTCTGACCAACATTGAGGAGCGAACCCTGCTCGACCTGCTGGCCACCCGCCGCCAGGACGTGGTGACCAACTACCTGATGAAGCTGAAAGACCGGCAGAAGGTCGAGATCGTCAGCATGGACATGTGGAACCCCTACCGGGCAGCGGTCAAGGCTGTGCTGCCCCAGGCCCGTATCGTGGTCGATAAGTTCCATGTGGTGCGCATGGCCAACGATGCCCTAGAGAGAGTGCGCAAGGGCCTCAGAAAGGAGCTGAAACCGTCCCAGAGCCGGACTCTCAAGGGAGACCGGAAAATCCTGCTGAAACGCGCTCACGAAGTCTCAGACCGGGAGCGCCTCATCATGGAGACCTGGACAGGCGCGTTCCCGCAACTGCTGGCCGCCTACGAGCACAAGGAGCGCTTCTACGGCATCTGGGACGCCACCACACGGCTCCAGGCAGAAGCCGCCCTGGACGAGTGGATAGCCACCATCCCGAAGGGCCAAAAGGAAGTCTGGAGCGATCTGGTCAGGGCAGTGGGAAACTGGCGCGAAGAGACCATGACCTACTTCGAGACGGACATGCCCGTCACCAACGCTTACACGGAGTCCATCAACCGACTGGCCAAGGACAAGAACCGTGAAGGGCGCGGTTACTCCTTCGAGGTGATGCGGGCACGAATGCTCTACACCACGAAGCACAAGAAGAAGGCACCGACTGCGAAGGTCTCTCCTTTCTACAAGAAAACCATCGGTTACGGACTGCCGGACTTCGCAGAGGAACTCAACTACGGAGTCGATCTATCAACCATCTGATAATGGTATCAGGTTGGTGGGGTAAAGGTGCCCCATCAACCATTAAATCCGTATACCCTTTATTTTTTTGATTTTTAAAGGGAAAACACCAACGGGCAGGGCGGATATACCGTTAACCTGGAAGGCAGGGGAAAGGCACTGGCTAGGCACCTGCTGATATACGCACGGACCTATCTCACTACCTGGCGTTCCTAAACCCCCTGGCCTTCGGCCGGCGCTGAGGCTTCGCCATTAGAAATACGCACGGACTTGTCTCATTCTCCAGATTGGCTTCTGGCGGCCTGATATACGCACGGACTTGTCTCACCTTCGGCCGGCATCGGCTTGCCCAGGCGATACCACTTGGCGCGGCTCATTCCCAGGGCCTCCCAGGGCTTTTGACGGGTCAGTGACTGGCTTTCGTAGGTTTCCCGGTCAATGGCTCCAGCTTGGCGTCTCCGTTCCTTCTCGCGCTCTCTGTGGCGCTCTTTGGCCATGTCGCTGCTAATGATCGTCCTAAGCTGGCGTTGCTCGTCATCGTTGATCTGGAACAGATTGATTAGGGTGTCATTTCGTGGCGTATACAACGGCGGCACCTTGCGGCCGTTGAACTCGACGGTTTCCCCCGCTTCGTTGGCCTTGGCCTTGCTGTAGAGCGTCATCAGCTCTTTGCTACGGTGGTTCCAGTTCGCGTCCAGCTCTCGGGCGAGTGCGGACGCTTCGTGATACATCAAGCTGGCGTTGGTAGCCCCCGACAACAACAGGAAGTTGAGACGCCAAAAGAGGTGCTGCATTCGCTCCCCTTCGACTACGCCGCCGCGTAGGTCGGCCAGGCGTCGAAGATCCTCCAGGCGGTCCCATGCCAGTTGTCGGCCAGAAAAGCCCTTTAGGTTCCCCTGGCGGCCGCCAGGTATCAGGGTTAGTTGTCGGTCGCGCCGGCGCTTTTGTTGCGCTTCAATGTCCCAGCGAGCCACGGGCAGCAGCATTTCGCAAAGATACTCGAAGTTGTAGCGGGCGGGTTCGCCGGCTTCCTCCTGGACGTGGACCACGCGGCAGATGTTCCCGCTCTTGGTGTTGACCGTATCGACCAGGCGCAACACGCGGCTGGCATCCTTGGCGGCAGGATCGGCGCCCAGCTCGGCCAGCTTGTCTACCAGGTGGCGTTGGCAGGCGTTCCAGCGGGGCAGGGCCTGGCGAGGGATTGGCGCATCGAGCAACCATTTCAGTTGCAGGCCTCGGCCGGAATAGATCATCAGCGAAGGCAGGGGCAGGCCTTCGGCTTGACAGAAGTAGATAACGCCGGCTGCTTGTTCCTCTGGCGTTCGCCCTGTCGCCCAGGGCACCCGGTAGGTATCGAGGTCCACGAACATCAGCCCAATACGTAGCAGATTGACCACGCGGCGATTAGGGCGGAAGAACTCGGCTTGTGACAGCCAGGTGTCACGGGTCGAGTCCACCATGCCCAGGACGGTAGCCATTTCGCTGAGAGGGTGGGAGGACTGCCGCTTGTCGCCGTTGTCCTTGCTGGTGAGCAGCGAGAAGAACCCGCGCCGGCCGGCGTCGTGATACGTGTTGGCCTCTTGTGTCTGGTCGAATAGCGCCAGTTGTGCCGCTTGTTGTTGTGCCACTGTAACCCCTACTACTTGATTAGAGGGGCACCCGCGCTATAATAGACACGTGTGCCCCATGCCCCGCTAGGCAATCGGCCACCTCGTTAGCTCCCGCCAAGTTGCTAACGAAACCGCCCACACTGTGATGTAGCCCTGATCGCTTTTCCGCCCGCCAAGTTGGAAAGCATCGGGGCTTCGCTTTTTATGCTGCTACCATTTTCATCAACGGCACGATGCTTTCGAGCCGTTCCTTTCGTTTTTCGCTGTGCAGCGCGTCCCAAATATCAACCGCTTGTTGCAGCTCCAGCCAGTAATCGGGGCCTGTGCCAAAGGCCTTACCGAGAATCAACGCCGTGTCGATGGTCACGCGGGCTTTGCCCTTGCAAAGCTCGTTGACGTGCTTCCGGGTCCATCCGGTATGGCTGGCCAGCTCCTTTTGGGTGATTTGGTTCGGCTGCATGAACTGCGTTTCCAGGACTTCGCCTGGCGCCTTCGGCTTGCGCTTCATGTTCATGGTTCACCTCCTGGCTGTCGCCTATCAATGCGTGTAAGTGTAACCGACTTGGTTAACCTGTCAAGATGGGGTGTTTTGATTCGCGCCGCCTTCCGGGTGCGAACTAGCGAAGTCTGTTCGTTTCTGGAAGGTGGTGTCATTTTCAGAAGACGACTGCACCAGTTGATTGGGCGTAATGGCTGTTGTGCAGCCAGCTCCTGACAGTTCAATATCAGAAGTGATCTGCACCAATCTCGACTATGCTCAATACTCGTGTGCACCAAAGCGAGGTGAGCATGGCGACGGACACCCCACGGATTCCAGAACAAGGCGTGGCCACTCTGCCTGATGAGGCTTGGGAGCGTGCGCGCCGTCGTGCGGAGATCATCAGTCCGTTGGCGCAGTCGGAGACGGTCGGGCACGAAGCGGCCGATATGGCGGCTCAGGCGCTGGGCTTGTCTCGGCGCCAGGTATACGTTCTGATCCGGCGTGCCCGGCAAGGCAGCGGCCTCGTGACGGATCTGGTGCCCGGCCAGTCCGGTGGAGGTAAAGGTAAGGGGCGCTTGCCGGAACCGGTCGAGCGCGTCATCCACGAGCTACTGCAAAAGCGGTTCCTGACCAAGCAGAAGCGCAGCCTAGCGGCCTTTCACCGCGAAGTCACTCAGGTGTGCAAGGCTCAAAAACTGCGAGTGCCGGCGCGCAATACCGTGGCCTTACGGATCGCTAGCCTTGACCCGCGCTATATCCATAGTTGGATATAGTAAATGACAAACCTCATGAGCCAACTGAAAAATCAGCTGAATATCGTCATTCTTTACTCGTTCACTTAATGAAATAGCAACTTCGTTAGTATCTGGGTAGTACGCCAAATGTGGAGAGTGGTCATTAATTTCTATACCACAATAACTCCATTGATTAACCATCTCTCCAAATAACTCTTCAGCGAGACTTATTAGCTCTTTAGCTACAGAATCTAGTTCTAGAATAATTTAACCCTCACCATAATAGATTAATTGTAATACTCTTTACTGCTAACGCCCGGCTTTGGGGCGGACTTGTAGCCGCAAAGCGGCGGAAAGGCCGTCCCAGCCCCGAAGGGGCGACAACAGCCGTTTGTTAGGCACTTGAACGCTGCCAAAAATGGTACAAGCCTGCAATATCAGACGAGCACAAAAGAGGCATTGCTTCTTTAATTTGCTCCAACGGCCAATCCCACCACTTCATATCTAGCAACATTGAAATTTCCTGTTCTGAAAAGCGCTTCTTTATCTCTTTTGCAGGGTTGCCACCAACAATTGTGTATGGCTCTATATCTTTGGTAACCAAAGCCCGGCTGCCAATTACCGCTCCATGGCCAACCTTTACTCCAGGCATAATCATTGCTTCAGAGCCAATCCACACGTCGCTTCCTATGACGGTATCACCTGCCGCCTGGAAAGCATCAACTGATTCCGAAAATGCCGGTTCCTCATTCATATAGAAAAAAGGGAATGATGTAACCCAATCATATCGGTGACCTTGATTTCCAGCCATGATAAAAGATGCACCCGTCCCTATGGAGCAAAAGCTTCCAATTATCAATTTATCAACGTCATCACGATCAGGCAGGAGGTAGCGAGCGCAATCATCAAATGAATGCCCGTGGTAATAGCCTGAATAATAGCTATAACGGCCTACCTTGATATTTGGGTTCTTTACCTGTTCGACGAGAGGTTTTCCCTTAAACGGGCTCTCAAAATAGTTCTTCATATCATTCCACACTAAAAATCTGCAACAACACCGTTGCCTAACGCCCGCTTAAGTGGTGAGCAACGCTACCACAACACTCAATTATTACACCGTAAATACAAAAGCCAATTCAAACTAAAACCGCCAAACGTTGCGAATCCGTCTTAAAGCGTTTGTTATGTGCGTAGCCGAATCTTGCGCTTAGTCAGGAACAATGATTACCCCTAATTGCTCCAGTAACTGTTCCTGTTGCCACGAGCATATTTTTACACCCGTAAGATCAATCTTTCGAGGATCTAAACCATAAAGCTCTGAATGGCTTAAATCACAGCCTTGTACTCTAAACTGTTCCCAGCAGTCTTCCGAAAAAACACCACGGCTTAAATCTGATTCTTTAAATGAAGCGCCTCGAAGATTTGCACCAATCCATCTATTTTCGAACAGGTCACATTTTTCAATAAGCTGCTGCTCAAAATTGGCATAGGATAAGTTACAACCTGTTATGTATGCAGAACAAAAGTACATTTTATTCGAAACCTGATTTACAAAACTAACTTGACTAAAATTTGCTCCTTTAAGATCACAATCTCTCAGTTCAATACCAAAGCAATTTGCCCCCTTAAAATGGGACATTGAAAGCTGACAGTTTTTAAATGAAGCATCTCGAAGATCAGCATAAGAAAAATCGCACCCTTCCAATGCCCCCTGCTCTATGAAAGTACAGTTAATGAACTGTGTATCTCGGAGGTTTGAGCGCTTAAAATTACAATGTATAAAAGTACAATTGCTAAAGATATGTTCTTGCAAGTCCTGATGTGAGAAGTTCACTTGATTATATAATTGCTTTGATTTTTCCATGCTGTGGCTCCAAAAAACATTTGATTTGAAGACTATCATTTACCTGAAAGTTCTCAACAAAAACAAAACCAATAAAAACAGAAACTTAAAACACCCCGTTTTAGCCAAAATAAGGCATCAAAACGGCATTTTAAAGGGGGCTAATTCGAAACGACCGATGCGGCCAGCCAGAAGAAAGTTTTAGTGAATCTGGCTTGCTTTAGAGAAAGCACATAACAGCGTATTAGTAGGCATGCTCGTTTTGTCGCTTTGGCTTGCTTACTAAAAATTAATGTATGACTCTGAATACTAAAGATTTAATCAAAAAAAACAAGCTAACCTTTAGGTCATCCGCCGGCGGGAAGGCCAGGATGCCGCTCGTGACCTACAAGGTGTGGGCGGCGAGCCTCCTGCCGTGACCGCGCCGCTGGAGCAGGTGCAGATAGACCATACGGTCATCGACCTGATCGTGGTCGATGACCGCGACCGGCAACCTATTGGCCGCCCGTACCTGACCCTCGCCATCGACGTGTTCACCCGCTGCGTGCTCGGCATGGTCGTCACGCTGGAAGCGCCGTCTGCCGTTTCGGTTGGCCTGTGCCTCGTGCATGTCGCCTGCGACAAGCGCCCTTGGCTGGAAGGACTGAACGTGGAAATGGATTGGCAGATGAGCGGCAAGCCCTTGCTGCTCTACCTAGACAACGCGGCCGAGTTCAAGAGCGAGGCCCTGCGCCGGGGTTGCGAGCAGCATGGCATCCGGCTGGACTATCGCCCGCTGGGACAGCCGCACTATGGCGGCATCGTGGAACGGATCATCGGCACGGCGATGCAGATGATTCACGACGAACTGCCGGGAACGACCTTCTCCAACCCTGACCAGCGCGGCGACTACGATTCCGAAAACAAGGCCGCCCTGACGCTGCGCGAGCTAGAGCGCTGGCTCACATTGGCGGTCGGCACCTACCACGGTTCGGTGCACAACGGCCTGCTCCAACCGCCGGCCGCGCGCTGGGCCGAGGCCGTGGCGCGTGTCGGCGTACCGGCCGTCGTCACACGCGCTACTTCGTTCCTGGTCGATTTTCTGCCGATCCTCCGGCGCACGCTGACCCGCACCGGCTTTGTCATCGACCACATCCACTACTACGCCGATG
>NZ_JAWPOP010000348.1:0-778 GCF_033344345.1 Vibrio sp. 1978 | reverse complement strand
CCTGCAGGGTTCCTGACTTACCCAATTTCTCAAGCAGCTGATATAACGGGTAAGTCAGGAATCCTGCAGGGTTCCTGACTTACCCAATTTCTCAAGCAGCTGATATAACGGGTTTTCGCGCTACACTTGTTCCGGTTGGGGATGATCAATTACCAATGCTTGAGCAAACGAATGAAATCGTGAGAAAGATTAACCACCTTGGCGGACAAGATATCCTAAAAGAGTGCCGTCCGTTGCTTAGTGATGCGCCACGTTTACCGAGTACTGATGGCAAAAATAAAATGTCGAAAAGCATGGGCAATGCCATTAACTTAGGGGCGACTGAAAAGGAAATCTCAGTTGCAGTGAAATCCATGTACACCGACCCAAGCCATTTGCGCATCGAAGACCCTGGTCAAGTAGAAGGCAACATTGTGTTCACTTATCTCGATGCTTTTCACTCTGACAAAGAGCATGTCGAGCAACTCAAAGCGCACTATCGCCGTGGCGGGCTAGGAGATGGAACCACGAAAAAAGTATTGGAAGAATGCCTTCAAGAAATGCTGCGTCCGATCCGAGAGAAACGGGCGCTGTATTTGAACGACAAAGCGCAACTTATTGAGATTCTTAAACATGGCAGCCAAGTCTCTCGAGAAAAAACAGAACAAGTTTTATCCGATGTTAAGAGTGTGTTTGGCTTGAACTTGTTCTGAAATAGGTTCGGGAACACAAAGTAAAAAGGCGCGAAAGCTAACCTGCTACGTGCCTTTTTTGTATGCGCACCTTATGAAGCAAAGAA
>NZ_JAWPOP010000347.1:0-779 GCF_033344345.1 Vibrio sp. 1978 | reverse complement strand
AATTAAACGATGATGGCGTCCGATTTAGCGCGAAAGTGACGTTTGTTTCTTAACGTCCCAATTTGCCAATGAAGCCAGAGTTAACGTTCTGGCTTTTTTGTCTCACTTTTTACCTCTAACTAACAGTGAAACAAGAAAAAACTAGGATTTGATTTAGAATAAGTAGAGCGAAACAGAAACTTAAGGAATGGCTATGCTTGCTTATCAGGTCAGCAAAAGTATTGAAATCAACAAATCTCAAAGTGAGATCATCGATTATCTAAAGGATTTTAAAAACTGGCCTGAGTGGTCTCCTTGGATCATTTTGGAGCCAAGCTGCGAGCTGACTTACAGTGACAATCAAGGCCACGTTGGTGCTGGTTACCAATGGAATGGGCAACGAATTGGAACGGGGGCGGTTGTTCTGGAAAGCACACAAGAACATCGCTTAGACATGGAGCTGCATTTTTTTCGCCCCATCAAAAGCCACGGAAAGGTGACGCTCATCGTGACGCCGTCACAAGATGGTTGTACCGTAGAATGGCAAATGCAGTCTCGTGTTCCTTGGTATCTGTTTTTTCTGAAAACGATGTTCAAATCCATGGTTGAAATGGATTACGATCGTGGACTCAAAATGCTAAAAAGCCAGTTAGAAACTGGGCAAATATTGTCGCAGTTGAGCGAAATCGGCACTCGTCATCAAGATTTGATTCATTACGTTGGTTTGCAAGGTTCAGGCACAATTCCTGAGCTTGGTCCAATCATGAAAAAGCAAACTCAAAGTCTGTACGAACTGATGC
>NZ_JAWPOP010000346.1:0-780 GCF_033344345.1 Vibrio sp. 1978 | reverse complement strand
TGTACCTGCATTTTTCGCCACTTTGGTTGCAGTGTTCATTTGGATGACGGTTCGAGATACGCCTCAGTCTTGTGGTCTACCGCCGATTGAAGAGTACAAAGATGACTACCCAGATGACTACGACAAGTCGCATGAACAAGAAATGACGGCGAAGGAAATTTTCTTCAAGTACGTATTCAACAATAAACTGTTGTGGTCGATTGCGATTGCAAACGCGTTTGTTTACTTGATCCGTTACGGTGTGTTGGACTGGGCCCCCGTTTATCTAAAAGAAGCGAAGGACTTCTCGGTAGATAAATCGTCTTGGGCTTACTTCCTATACGAGTGGGCAGGTATTCCTGGCACGTTATTGTGTGGTTGGATTTCGGACAAACTGTTCAAAGGCCGTCGTGCACCTGCAGGCATCTTGTTCATGGTATTGGTAACGTTGGCGGTATTGGTTTACTGGTTCAACCCTGCGGGCAACCCAACAATCGATATGATGGCTCTTATCGCGATTGGCTTCTTGATTTACGGCCCTGTCATGCTGATTGGTTTGTATGCACTTGAATTGGCGCCGAAAAAAGCAGCGGGTACTGCTGCTGGTCTAACTGGCTTGTTTGGTTACTTAGGCGGTGCGGTGGCTGCGAACGCGGTTCTTGGTTACACCGTGGACCATTTCGGTTGGGATGGCGGTTTCATCATTCTAATTGGTTCATGTATTACTTCTATCGTGTGTTTGACGTATGCGCTTCTAGGCGAACGCGCACACCACGAGCAAAAAGAGCGCGAAAAGGAACA
>NZ_JAWPOP010000345.1:0-781 GCF_033344345.1 Vibrio sp. 1978 | reverse complement strand
AAAGTCGGTGCTTCGCCTTTATCTTGTGCTTCGAACATCTTCACGCGGTGGATGAGCAACTCGGTTGATTCTTCATTGCCAAGAACAACCAGAACACCACCTTCTTCACCGATACGCTTCATCGCTCTATCCAGTGTCCAGCTGCGCTCTGCATTGCGGTCACTGCGTAATACATCGGTGAATACGTCTTGTAGATGCACACGAACCAGCGGCGCTTCGCCAGACAAATCACCTTTACACATCGCGTAATGCACTTGATTATCGATGGTGTCTTTGTAAGTCACCAAAGTGAACTCACCGTGTTCAGTTGGCAGTTTGCATTCTGCTACACGCTCAATGGTCGTTTCTGTGTTGTTGCGGTATTCGATAAGGTCCGCAATAGTGCCTAACTTCAAGCCGTGTTTTTCAGCAAAGATTTCAAGATCAGGACGGCGAGCCATGGTGCCGTCGTCGTTTAGAATCTCAACAATCACAGAAGCAGGCTCAAGCCCAGCAAGGCGAGCTAAATCACAACCCGCTTCGGTGTGACCAGCGCGAGTCAATACACCACCATCTTGCGCAGCAAGAGGGAAAATATGACCCGGTTGAACCAAGTCCGCCGCTTTTGCGTTTGGCGCAACCGCAGCTTGAACGGTACGTGCGCGGTCAGCCGCTGAAATACCCGTGGTGACGCCTTCAGCAGCTTCGATAGAAACGGTAAAGTTAGTGGTGTACTGCGCGTTGTTGTCTTGCACCATTGGCGGCAAGCCGAGATTTTCACAACGCGCTTTAGTCATGGTCA
>NZ_JAWPOP010000344.1:0-781 GCF_033344345.1 Vibrio sp. 1978 | reverse complement strand
GTTGACAGAAAATACCATGACAGAAAATGTAACCAAGGTGCAGCAGGCTTGTGGTAATGAAGTACTAGAAACCAATATCGATTGGGCTCAGTGGGATAATTATGATTTTTCTGAAGCTCGACTTGATAAAGTAAAAACCACAGGTTGGTTAGGTGGCCTTATTAACTACATCTATGATGATATGGTGAAGTTGTGCACGACAACTGAGCACGCAGCTTTGTATAAAGAAGAGTTTCAAAAAGTTCAAAAAATCCAATTCGTAGGTCAAGATTCAGTGAATGCGAAAAAAGCAGGTTTCGCGTTAGATGAAGGTGGTAGCGTACTCAAAGTTGCCTTGAATCCAAATGCGGCGTACGACTCTTCAACGTTGAAGTACCTTAAGCAGGCATGGAACTAACACGATGAAGAAAACGTTATTGTCGTTATTCATGGTGTCCGTCAGCTTTGCTGTGGTCGGTGAAGAAGCTCGTTACACCATGGACGACTTAAAGGCATTGAACAGCTCTAAAAATTGGAACGAGCTATTAGCGCATGCGGAAGATATTCGTCCATCTCAACGTAATAGCGAGTGGGAAAGCCTAGTTCAAAATGCGGCGTTGGGAGCGTTTGAACACTATGTCGCATCTGGAGCAAAAGATGATGCGATTGGTCTGGGTCAGCAGTTAATCCTATCTTACCCATTTCTCTCTCAATCTAAGAGTTTTACTCAGCAGTTCTCGAAAGAGCTGGTGCCTGCAGCACAACCATGTATTCAATATGCGATAGAGGGATGTGTGGAAAA
>NZ_JAWPOP010000343.1:0-781 GCF_033344345.1 Vibrio sp. 1978 | reverse complement strand
CCAAGTACGAAATCCAACCTTTGATGGAGATGGACTCCTACACTGCGGCAGCGCAATTAGCTTTAAAAGGTATGGCACCAGCACTGATACCTAAATCCATCATCAAAACACTCAACATCGCATCAAATTTTTGTTTTGAATTCGAAGAACTAGAGCCTCTAATTCGCCCAATACACATCTGTCTTCGCCACAACACATACCGCAATCAGCGAATTAAAACAGTGTTAGAAGCCATTGCTGATGTTGTTGCCAAAGAAGTTTTGTTGCCATCAGCATAGACATGGTAATCACTAGAGGTCGAATCCACTTTTGACCTTTGGTAACCACCACTTTTGCGCCAAGTTGAGCGCCAATAAAGCCACCGACCGCCATCGTCAAACCAATTTCCCATACAGGTAACCCTGCGATAACGAAAAACAACAATGCGGCGATGTTTGAAGTGAAATTCAAAATCTTAGTTCGTGCTGTTGCATCCACGAGAGAAAAGTGGCCAAGAGCAACAAAGCACACAGTAAAAATCGAGCCCGTACCGGGGCCAAAGAAACCATCGTAGAAACCAACTCCACCACCGATACACAATGCAAACATCGCTTCGGCAAGTTTTGGTTCTCCATCGATTTTTCGAGTACTTGGTGCGAGTAAAAAATAAAGAGAAATCGCAATTAGAAGAACAGGAATCAAACTGGTGAGTACGCTAGCATCAATAAACTGTACAGCCTCGGCACCGATTGCAGCACCAATAAAAGTACAGAGTATCGCGAAACGCATTTCCTTTAGGCTG
>NZ_JAWPOP010000342.1:0-782 GCF_033344345.1 Vibrio sp. 1978 | reverse complement strand
AAGACGTTAATGATGGTTGGTGTGTCTTCGACTACATTCGAGCTGTCAGCCTCAATGTCGACTACTGGTGCTACTGTAAAGTCCACCGTTTGGCTAACGCTCTCGCCGCTTGGGTCTTTAGCTGTGAACGTAATTGTCTCTTTGCCATTCCAATCCGCAGTTGGAGTGATGGTAGCAACACCATTCACAATAGAAATTTGGATGCTGTTATTGCCAGAAACTGAGAATTCTAGCGAGGAATCAGAATCTTTGAATACTTCATTCAAGTCGATCGTGTAGGTCGCGAAATCTTCCGATAACACTTGGTCTGCAATGGCATTTTCAACAGTCGGTGCATCGTTAACACGATTCACAATCAAACTGTCACTGTCGTTAGCCGTTGGATTAATACCATCCGACACTGACGCGCTAATAGTCAGGTCTTTAAGGTTAAGTTCATCATTGTTAACTGCATCAACGCCCGCTTGAGTCAGCTTGACTTCATCGCCAACCAACACAAAGTAACCGTTTGAGTTGTTTTCTAAAGAAACGGTTAATTGGTCTTCAGAAGTGTCAGTATCGCGAACCGTTAAGGTTGCGACTACCGTATCAGTGCTCACTGCATCTTCAGTGATGCTTTCTACTGCATCAACCTTGATGGTTGGCGCATCGTTCACTGGATTTACTGTAACAGTTACTTTCGCTTCGTCGGTCAATTGACCGTCCGTTACGGTGTAGGTAATTTCAGCGTCACCATTGAAGTTTTCGGCCGGTGTGAACACCAGTTTGCCATCCACCACTTC
>NZ_JAWPOP010000341.1:0-783 GCF_033344345.1 Vibrio sp. 1978 | reverse complement strand
TCCCAATCAAAACCCAATGTAAAACCGTAAGCTTGCTCTTTCTTATCATTGTATACATCCAACGCTCGTGATGAATAAAAAGGCGTCAGCAGGATAGAGCTAACGCCCGACGCCAAAGGCGATGCATTGCGAACGTCGCGGCTGGGTAGAAACGCGCCTTTGAAACCATGATCTTTCACCGCGCCCCACGGCAACAGGTATTTGAATTCGAACTTATACTTTTGCTCATCACTGTTTGTGATCGTCTGAGATTCAAACGACGAGTTGTTATCGCCTTGATCACCTAAGTAATAGGGACTGTCATTAAAACGAGCTTGGTACATCTGAGTACTGAACAGCACATTGGGGGAGAGCGCATAATTAAATGCAGAGAGGAAACCAATATAGCTGTCTTTCTCCGAATACAGCCCCATACCAAATAGTGCAGCTTGAGGCTGACCAACCCCTTTAGCAACCCCCGCAACTCCAACGGTACTGCCCAACGTATCGGTACTGAAATAGAACGGGACAAAGGCTGAGTCTTTCTCTGAACTTAGCGCCGGAGAAGACAAAAAAATGCTGGCAGAAAGTGCCAGCATTGAGGTGATTCGTTTATTCATGGATTACTTGGTATATTCCATTTCGACGCGAGGCGTCAATTTGGTCACCAACTCATAAGCTATCGTACCAATGTGATTCGCAACCTCTTCGACAGGTAATTCTTTACCCCAAAGAATCGCTTCGTCACTGACCTTATCTGTGGCATCAGGACCTAAATCTACCGTCAGCATATCCATTGATACT
>NZ_JAWPOP010000340.1:0-783 GCF_033344345.1 Vibrio sp. 1978 | reverse complement strand
GAGGCCGCTGATGATAAGTACACCGAGCGCGAGTGCTTCGATGAGTGCAATGCCGATTATCGTTTTTGAACGCAGCGTCATAAAGCGCCCACTTATCTCGAAATGCCCAATTGGACGACGTCTTGCCAATCTTGGTCTTGCGCCAATTGCAATCCATCAATATTGAGTAAAGCGAAGCTCTCCTGTGCTTTGGGATCCTCATTGAGTTGTGAGATCGCCGCTCGCAATGCCAAAGCCATCTCTTCATCTACCTCATTCGAGACTGCAATAGCATGAGGGGTATAACCTGCGGTTGTATAAATCACGCTCAGTTGTTCTTTGGTTTCACTCGGCAAGCTCTCAAAGGTACGCTTCACGCCACCACCAGCGACATACAAGCCTTTCAGAACACCTAAATAGACCGAATCGTGCGAGCCCACATATTTGGGCGTAAATTTGATGCCTTTCTGTTCTAGTTCAGATTGCGTGATGATGGAAGCCGCAAACGCGCGTGGAGCGGGAAAAGCAATCTTCTCTTCTTGCAGATCACCAAGAGTAACTGACTGCCCTTTTCTCGCCACAATAATCCCTGTAATACGCTTGTTCTTCGCTCTTGCTAACGCCGTATAACCCGGAGTTTGATTCACCAACGTAAAGTGATAAGGATTCATGTACGCGATGTCATATTCTCCAGCCATTAAACGGGCTTCAAAAGTAGGAATATCACGCGCAGTAGCAAATTTGATTTCAACTCCGGCAAGCTCGCCCCAACGTTGCAGTAATGGTTGCCATTGTTGAACTAAT
>NZ_JAWPOP010000339.1:0-783 GCF_033344345.1 Vibrio sp. 1978 | reverse complement strand
TGATCGGAAGCGTCGCTCTGCGGCGCTTTCGCATTTTTGAGCGTTAGTCCGCGGTAGAACACATGGTCTAGCGGCAAGCCCGTAATAAACTGCGTACGATGATCTGGCGAGAATTGTACTTCTCTCAAATTTGCTTCCCTCAGGGCCTGCTTCATGGCCGTAATCCGATATTCGCTCCAACTATTAAAATCACCAGCAAATACGATTGGCCCGCTGTGTTGTTTAAGTAGCGTCTCAAGCGCAGAAAGTTGCGAAGTATATTCTTCCGTTCCAACGGTAAAGTTGATCGCATGCACATTGATAACGGCCAAGCTCTCACCATTACTTAAACGATACTGGCTGTACAACGCCGATTTTGGCAAACGCAACCACGGTTCTTTTGACGTGTACGCGCATGCTTTAACTGGCTGCTTTTGAGCAATACTAATCACGCCAGCTCCGCTGCCTAACGCTTTAAACGCGCTGACTTGGTTGCTGACCCAGCTGCCATCTACCAACCATTGTTTAAAACTGTCTGTCATGCTGGCTTCTTGCAGCAATAACAATTGCTTATCTGCCGAGAACAACTCCAGCTCAGATTGCCAGTTAGCGCGATTTTGCTTGTAGATGTTCCAAACTAAAAGGTTGAGTTCACCGTTATCGTCCAGAGCTTTTGCTCCGCTAAACTCTATACATCGAATGTCTTCGGTAATTTCAGAACCAGTTTGTGTGATGATCTGTGGATGTTCTGGCACAGTAAAGATGACTTGAAAACTCACTACCGCAGCCATGATTAGAAAGGCT
>NZ_JAWPOP010000033.1:0-50280 GCF_033344345.1 Vibrio sp. 1978 | reverse complement strand
TGGTGATTTCTCCAATTGATTTTCCGGTGTAGCGGTTTCCGACGTCTCGGAAAACCAAGTAGTTCTCTCAAAGTTACCTCTATTAACGACACCAAATTCAGAAGCTTTAGAAAAAAGTTTAAAAAAATAACATTGCGAGATTTAGCTAATAAAATTGAAGAAAAGTAAGAAAGAGTACTCAAGTTTCCACAAATCGAGCCGAGAGGGCCAAATTGTATAGAAAACCAGCAAAAGGAAACAATTAAAGGTTAGTTCGCAGACGATAGACGTGAAAATTAGAAAAGAAAAAGCCCCTTTTCCTTTGAGAGAACTGGGGCTAGGTTGGTCGCCAGAGCCTATGTGGAGATCAAGAGAAATGAACACATTTCCGGCATACCGAGTGCAACTTTACATTGAAAATGATTGGCAGGTGAGAGATGAGAGAGCCGCTCATTCTATTGTAAAGTTGCTTGCCAAAAGCCTGCATTCCCATCCACGTCTGAATGTATTGAGTACAGGCTAAGTAAACTACTGCAATAGTGACATTGCAGAGTTTGGCAACTGTTTCGCTTGAGCAAGAATCGATGTACCTGCTTGTTGCAAAATTTGTGCTTTGGTCATTTGCGTGGTTTCTTTCGCAAAATCTGTATCTTTAATTCGGCTGTTCGATGCGTCAACGTTTTCTTGGATATTCGCCAAGTTGTTGATGCTGTGACTCAAACGGTTTTGCTTCGCACCTAAGTCTGCACGTTGCGAGTCTACGTATTTCAGTGCCGAATCCAGCACAGAAATCGCGTTTTGAGAACCTTGTACCGTGGTCATATCAATATCTTGTACTGACGTTCTGATAGGTTCATCACTCAGGCCAAGCTCAGATGCTAATCCACCAGAAATAGAAATCTCACCCTGAACGTTTGGATGCGCGACAAAAACTTGCAACTTGCCATCTTCACTTACAGACGCATTAATCATATCAGACTGACCATTAATGTAAGTGGCAAGCTCTTCGATGTCGTCGCCCGCTTTGGCATTAATGTTGATTTCTAGATCATCAACATTGCCGTCTTCGTCTTCACCCATACCTGGTAGCGTGATCTTCAAGTCAGATTTAGCTGGGTCAACGCTCCAGTTTTTATCTTTACCATTTTCAGATAAGAAGGTCACACCGCCCATGCGAGTATCGTCCGCACGAATGCTGGTGAGTCCCATGATCATGGCTTCACCTGAGCTCGCACCAATCTGGAATGCTGCTTCACCGAATGAGCCATTCAATAGACGACGACCACCAAATGAAGTGGTTTCTGCAATACGGTTTAGCTCGTCAATCAATGCCATTGACTCTTCGTTGATCGCCTGACGCTCAGCCGGAGAGTTAGTACCGTTCGATGATTGAATCGCAAGGTCACGCATTCGTTGCATGACAGAGGTTGCCTCATTCATCGCACCTTCAGCGGTTTGTGCAATCGAGATACCATCGTTCGCGTTACGCATTGCGACATCTAGGCCACGAGACTGTGCAGTTAAGCGGTTAGAGATCTGTAGACCTGCCGCATCATCTTTTGCACTGTTAATCTTATGTCCTGAAGATAAGCGCTCCATCGACGTGTTTAATTCATCAGTCGCTTTGTTTAGGTAACGCTGCGCGGTCATCGCGGAGACGTTAGTACTAACTGTTACAGCCATTTTGCTCTCCTGTTGAGTTCGCAAGCTTTTGCGAAGCGGCCAGCTTTACTCTCATTTGGATAAGCACTGACCGTAAAAGTTACTTGCTAAATCTGCCTTAAACGCAGGGTTTAGAATCTCTAAATCTGTTCTGATATTTTCAATACAATTTGTGTGCCAACTTTCGTAAATTATTTAACCACTTTTAAAAGAATCAAATAAACAATAAGTTAGCTTTATCATTAAGCTATTTCCGGTTTGTCAGACTCATCTTAGCCCAAGGGTATTGAACGCTGCCCTGTTGCCGCCCGACTTGCCTCCCGCATCATTGCCGCTTTGGGTAAAATCGTGCCGCATGACATCTCAGACTCTCAGGTTACGTCGACTTATCGCGCTTAAGGCTTTGCACATAAGGCATCAAAATCAGACAATGTGTATGAGTGTCATACTAGATGTAGTTAAACAACGTTAGATCTTTGGTCTTACCGAATGCTTGTTGCGATGCCTGTAACGCTCGCGAGTTTTCACTGAACTCGATCACGGCTTTGGAGTAATCCAAGTCCTCAAAGTTGCTCTTCGCTTTTGCCAGAGACAAATTAAAGTCTTCATGATTTTGCTCTTGGATATCCAGCGTACTCAATCGAGCACCGGCATCTGTACGCGCTTTATTCAAATGGATAAAAGCAGCGTGGAATTCTTCTGTCATTTGGTGCAATTTAGCAGTCGCCGACGTATCCGAAACCGATTTGTCTGACCATGCCATTGCATCCTTGAAGGTATCGAAAATGCTGAACTCTGCCCGCTTTTCGATCTCAATACTGTCACCAGGCGTAATTTGGCCTTTTACGTGCACTTTCAGGCCTTTGTATTCAACCCCTTTCTCTGGAGAAAACTCATCGGCATCCACTACTTTGCCGTTACGCTCTAATTGGTAACCAAATTTGCCGTTATTCATATCGACAAATGTCACGCGATACGCCGCATCATCCTTAGCGTCAACGTTAGTAGCTTTGTTTAGCAACAGCTCAGAGCCGTTTTGTAGATCGTAATTCGGCTGATAGTCGCCAAATGGGTTTGGTATCTCCATAAACAGCTTGCTGCCGGGATCGTTCATTGGCATCTCAAGCATGCTGGAGACTTTCATTTTGCGCTGATAATCGTCCCCAGCGTATTGCACGCTACCATCTTTATCGCGATAAAATGGTTGGCTTTTTGGCTTAGTGCCAGCAAACACGTAGTTACCAGATTCATCTTGCGAGTTCACCAAGTTAAGGAAGTTGTTCGCAATCTCCTCTAGCTCACGCTTCTTTGCTTGTCGGTCTTCCGCAGAAAACGCACCGTTAATCATCTCCATCGTTAAACGCTTCGACTCGTCGGCAAAATTCTCCGCATTGGCGATATTAACTTCGTGGTTTTCTAGACGATTACGCACCAACACTATCGAGCTAAGATATTGTTGTAGCTGTTCTTGTTGCTGACTAATATTTTGAATGTAATGCGACGCAAGGGGATCGTCGCTAGGTTTCAGTAACTTTTTCCCTGAAGCAAGTTGCTCTTGGTTATGGTGAACCTTATTCTCTTGACGACGCAAATCATTTTGTACGGACTGATAGTTATGGAAACTAGAAATTCGGGTTAGCACTTATCTCTTCTCCTTACCTCAGTTGTAAAATGGTATTGAAGGTATCATTCGCCGCTTGCATCACACGTGATGAAGCCATGTACGCTTGTTGAAACTTCATCATGTTGGCCGCTTCTTCATCGAGGTTAACGCCAGAGATAGAAGCAACGCGCTCTTGTGCCGCCTCATGCTCTAAGCGAGCGACAGAGGCTAATCGGTTTGCTGTAGAAGATTTCAATCCGACTTCGGTATTGAGGTTGTGATAAACATCGATCAAAGTACTGGATTTTCCGTCCATCATCTTATCTGTTTGGATCTTCTGCATTTTTCTCAAGTTGCCATTACCACCTTCCGAAGGCACCAAGTTCGCGGTGAACTTGTCATTCATCAGCGCACCTTCGCTCAGCTCAAATACAGTCGCATCGCCATTTTTATACAGCGGATGACTTTTCGGCACTGAGATTTCAATCATCGGGTTATCTTTGTCTAGCGGGTATGAGTATTTGTCCGATAGCAAATTGCCTTTGTTGTCCGTGATCTTTAACCATGGCTTATCATGTTTCTCGTCGGCTGGTTGTACGGTGACCTCAAACTCTTTAACATCCCCCGCCTCACGAATTTTGAACTTGGCGTTACCTTGAGCAAAAGTGGTTGAAGCTTCATAACTTTGCGCGGCAATGGCTTTTGCATCATTGGTTTCCATCTTGATGATGGCTGCGCCACTTCGTGTTGGGCGCAATAATACGCGCTCACCAGCGGCAAGACCTTCACCGATTTGCACTTTCATACCATCCAGAACAAACGAAGAATCTGATTGATCAATGTTCAACGACATTTGCTCACCTTTCGGTGTTGTCACGCTGTATTGGTCGCCATCATAACGCAGCGAATATTCACCACCTTTGATCGCGGAAATATCCTCGATGTAAACCGCAACATCAGCTTGTGAGTCAGGTGCAGCAAAAACTCGAGATTTTGCCACCAGCTCAGAGTTCACGTCGGTAAATACGTCTTTACCTATCTTGCCGTTGAGATCCAGACCTTGAGATTGCAGCTGATTAATTTTGTAGGAGAAACCCGTCGCTAAACGGCCCATTTCATCTTGCAGTTGTGGGATGTGTTTGTCGCGCATTTCAAGTAAAGCGCCGATTTTGCCATCCATATCATCAGACTTGATCGCTTTAATGCCATTCCCTTCCACCATTGCTAATCGTCTTTGATGAACATCCGGATAGCCATCGATCATTTTGAGCTGGCTTGCTTCCGTGCCAGAAACAAGAGTGTGTCCATTGCCGATATGAACATTAAACCCTTCCGCATTTTTGCGTGGGGTTACGGTAACTTTGGTGTATTCTGACAGCTCAGTAACCAGCTTTTCATGCTGATCCATCAGGTCATTATGTGGACCGGGAGTACGCATCATCAGTCGATGAATATCGCGAATTTCCAACGCAAGTTGATTAACGCGCTCAATGCCCATATCCAATTTTTTATTGGTGACATCAGATTGCAGTCGCACGGTTTCGTGGAAATCATTTAATGTATCAGAGAAGATTTTTGCCTTTTCCAATACCACTTTTCGTGCCCCTAAATCGTTCGGGGTATCTGCCATGGTTTTTACCGCATCGAACCACTCATTCAGGTTCTCGGGAATTTTCTTCGATGCCACTGAACTCAACATGCTAGAGAGCATATCAAGATTGTCTTGGGTATCCGTTTTGTTGGCATTGTTGGTCGACGACAGGTTCAGTTCATTCACGGCAAACTGATCCCACGAGCGGCGAACATTTTCCACATGCACACCCATGCCGTAGGTAGAACCACCAAACATGCGCGGATCATTCGTGCCTTGGATAACAGACTGACGGCTATAACCCTCTGTATTAACATTAGAAATGTTATGACCAGTGGTGTTTAATTGTCTCTGAGCAGTAAGCACACTTTGAGTACCTACATTCAGAAGATCTGACGCCATACATGCCCCCGAAAACGAAATATAAATCGGCAAAACCGATCACCTAGACACATTAAAAGCAAAAGATGTGCCAAGTGATAGAAAGGCGTAGATGTTCAGATAAAGTGAAGGCTTGCACTATGGCAAGCCTTCGAGAACGTCATAAATTGTCGCAGAGACATTACATACTTTCGATTTTATCCTTCACCTGCAGGACTTTATCTGCGTAATTCGGATCGGTCGCGTAACCCGCACTGTGGATACCGCGAATAAACAACTCTGAATTCCCGCGTTTCTGCAATGCTGTCTCGTAACGTGGGTTGTCATTCAAAAATCGTACAAAGTCATTAAAGCTGTCTTCGTAACTTGAGTAGGAGCGAAACGCTGCCGTCTCTTTCACTGGCGTGTTATCGTGGAACTCTAAAGTTTGAGTCGTCACTTTGTCACCCTGCCAGCTTCGATCTGCTTTGATATTAAATAAGTTGTTGCTGCTGCCACGCGCGTTCTTCACGACCCTTTGTCCCCACCCCGTTTCCAAAGCGGCTTGCGCAAGTAGCAGAGATGGCTCGACACCTAAGGCTTTCGCAGCTTTCTCCGCGTATGGCTTCATCGAGTTAACAAAGGATTCTGGTGAATCGAATCGAGTGGGTTCATTGCTTGGTCGAGATAGCTGACCAGATTCAATCAAGCGCTGTTCAATCTCGCGCGCTTTTTTCGGGTCAACACGACGATATTCCGCAGCATTGTTTGCCGCATCACGCATAGCCGTTTCTTTTTTGTCGTTCCCTTGCCCAGCCGTTAATTGCTTAACAATCATATCGGCCAGTCCCATTGAACCAGACGAACTCAATTCACTCGCCATCTGTTCATCCAACATTTGTCGATAGAACTTCTCGTTTTGGCTGTTCATCATGTTGGACTCAAAGCCCTCATTGGCTTCTCGCATGGATTTCAACATCATGGAGGTGAAAATAGATTCGAACTGACGAGCTGCTGCACGCAGTGCTTCTTGCTCGCCATCTTTACCTTCCTTCACTGCTTTTTGACGCAAGGTATCCAGCGAACTGATGTCATGAATAAAACCAATGTCGTTAGGATTGTTCATTATACCTACCTCCTAACCATTAAATGATGATCAACTGGCCTTCAATGGCACCAGCTTGTTTCAATGCTTGCAAGATAGCCATCAAATCCGACGGCGCTGCGCCGACTTGATTCACTGCACGGACCAAATCATCCAACGTTAAGCCTGGCTCAAACTTAAACATCTTGCCCTGCTCTTCGCTGACTTCGATATCCGAGTCTGGTACGACAACGGTTTGCCCACCAGAAAAGCCGTTAGGTTGGCTAACATTCAGGTTTTCTTTGATCGCAACCGTCATGCCGCCATGCGTTACTGCTGCAGGTTTAAGACGCACATGCTTACCAACTACGATGGTGCCCGTTCGTGAGTTAACGATGATTTTGGCTGCACCATCTGCTGGGTCGAACTCTAGGTTTTCGATTGCCGATAAGAACGCAACACGCTGGCTGACGTCACGAGGAGCACGCACGCGCACTGATGTCGCGTCAACAGCGCTCGCCATTTGTGGGCCAAGGAAGTTGTTTACAGCATCCGCCATACGTTGAGCCGTTGTGAAGTCTGACTCAAGCAAGTTGAACGTGATGTAATCACCACGACCAAATGGGTTTGGAATTTCTCGCTCTACTGTCGCACCACTAGAGATAAGACCAACGGTTGGATTGTTACCTACGATTTTAGAACCGTCAGCGCCTTCAGCACTGAAGCCGCTCACTACTAAGTTACCTTGAGCAACCGCGTAAACTTGACCGTCGAGACCTTTGAGGAACGTTTGCAGCAAGGTGCCACCACGCAAACTTTTAGCACTTCCGATGGAAGAGACAGTCACGTCCACTTGCTGACCCGGTTTAGAGAAAGGCGGCAATTCTGCCGTAACCATGACTGCGGCAACGTTTTTAATTTTTGGCTTTGTGCCCGGCGGCATCTGAATGCCGAAGTTTTGCAGCATGGCGGCGAAACTTTGCTCTGTAAACGGGTTCGCTTCACCCGTACCAGGTAAGCCTGAAACCAAACCATAACCCACGAGTTGGTTGCTTCGTACACCTGCCACTTGCGCGACGTCTTTGATACGTGCGGCTTGGGCTACGGTAGAAAACAGAGCAACGCTCATCAGTACTAAAAGGAGTTTTTTCATGCTTACTTATCTCTTGCAGTCAAATTGCCGTCAGCACGGCGTGTTATAGCGCTACATTAAAGAATCGTGCCAAGAAGCCTGGCTCTTGCATATCTTGTTGCAAACCAGTGCCAGAGTACTGAATTCTTGCGTTAGAAACGCGATTTGATGCAATGGTGTTGTCGAAATTAATATCATCCGGACGAATAGTGCCACTTAAACGTATGTACTCATCACCCGTATTTAGCGTCATCCACTTCTCACCGCGGATCACGAGGTTGCCGTTTGCCAGTACTTCGATCACCTCAACAGTGATGTAACCACTGATGCTGTTGCTCTGCTTTGCAGAAGAGTCACCTGCAAATGAGTTGGAGTTGTTTAAGTCATAAGAGAAATTATATTTTCCGCCAATTTGCAGCTCTTCTCCGCCCACTTGAAGCGGGTCCATTTGCGCTTCATTGGTTTTCGATAAATCGGCATTTGCGCTTTTCGTCGCACTGGTTGTCTCATCCAGTGTTACGGTAATAATGTCGCCAATACCACGTGGTTTAGAATCGTCGTAGAGATCGGTAATGTGCTCGGCGCTAAACAACGAACCTGTTGCAGCAGCGTAATGCTCAGGCTTGTTTTTCGGATGAATTGGAGCCCAAGCAGGGTCGCCAGCAACCGGATCACTTCTACCACGTAAAGTATCTACAATACCGCTGCTCTCTTCTTTCGATTTATCGCCTTCTACTGCGTCGACCACAGTGGTTGCTTGTGTCACTTCATCCGTTTCAATCGGTTCCAACATGGCACAGCCCGACATCGTAGCAATCAAAGCGAGTAGGCAAATACGTTTCATCGTGAGCTCCTCAAATCTTGCTCTTAATCGTTACAATTGCTGGTTAACGAAGCTCATCATTTTATCGACTGACGAGATCACTTTTGAGTTCATTTCGTAAACGCGCTGGGCTTCGATCATGTTGACCAACTCTTCCGTTACATTCACGTTGGACGCTTCCAGCATGGATTGACGAATTTCCCCCAAACCGTCCAAACCAGGAACACCCTCTTGTGGATCGCCACTGGCACCCGTTGGTAAGTAAAGGTTCTGACCAATTGGCTCTAGGCCACCCGGGTTAACAAAATCTGTAATGGTTAGCTGACCAACGACTTGGTTGTCTTGCTGACCTCGGACGCGAACCGACACTTCACCATCCGTACCAACAGTAATAGAAATCGCATCTTCTGGAATCACAATTTCAGGCTCTACAGGGTAGCCAGAACCCGACGTGACTAACGTGCCTTCACCATTGAGCGTGAACTGACCGTTACGGGTATAACCGATGTTGCCGTCCGGCAATGTCACTTGGAAAAAACCGTCGCCTTCCACCATCATGTCCAGTGCGTTAGTCGTTGTCTGTGCATTGCCGTGCGTGTGCACTTTTTGCGTCGCAACCACTTTAGAACCCGAACCTAACATCAAGCCACTTGGCAGTTCCGTGTTCTGAGATGACTGGCCGCCAGGCTGGTTGATGTTCTGATAGAACAAATCTTCGAATACTGCACGGCTCTTTTTGTAGCCGACAGTAGAGGCATTCGCCAAGTTGTTCGAAATTGTGGCAATGTTGGTTTGTTGGGCGTCTAAACCTGTTTTACTTACCCATAGTGCTGGATGCATAGTGAACCTCTAACTCTGTTAACTCATACGAAGCAGTGAATCTGAAGATTTATCCATTTCTTCAGCTGTGCTCATCATCTTGACTTGCATTTCAAACTGACGTTGTAAGTCAATCAATGCGGTCATTTCACCTACGGCATTCACGTTACTGCCCTCTATCGCTCCCGTCTGGAGGCTAACAGTCGCGTCTGCTTCGTAAGGTTGGTTTGGAGTTTTATGGCGAAATAAGCCATTGGTGTCTTTAAACAAGCTTTGGTCATTAGGCTTAACAAGCTTAATGCGATCAACCGCTTGGAATTCTTCTGCCGGGGCACCTTGAGGAAGCACAGAGATGGTGCCATCCCGACCGATTTCAATTTTGGAGAGAGGAATAGGCAAAGTAATCGGCGCATCGTTTTCACCCAGCACCAAATGACCACTTGCGTTGGTAAGCATGCCATTTTGATCGACTTTTAGGTTGCCGTTACGAGTCAACCCTTCTTTCCCTGTGTGATCGAGTACCGATATCCAACCGCGGCCTTCAATCGTCACATCCAGATCACGCCCTGTTGTAATCACGCTACCTTGAGCAAAGTTATGCCCTGGACGCTCTGTCATGCTGAATACACGTGAAGGATGGCCTTCACCATAAGCCTGCATTGAGCGAGCCTGTGCTAAATCAGCCCGAAATCCGGTCGTGCTTACGTTAGCCAAGTTATTAGCGCGCAATTGTAGTGCCTGCATATTTTGCTTGGCGCCACTCATTGCGAGAAACAGTGCGCGATCCATAAATTACTCCAAAAATCTCTCTGAACACGGAGTAAAAGCAATAGTTATGCCAAAATAAAAATAGACTTATTAATCAATACCTTGAATTAATAACAAACTATTAAAAGAGGTCAATAGAGGCAGAAAACTGTAACGAGAGGCAAGGTTTTGATCCAGACGGCGGCAACAGCGGCAAATCGTAGATCAAAGCATGCTTAGCCTGAGTGAGGTGTATTCAGGCTAAGCATCAGATGAATGTCATGATGAAAGTGAACAAAGCGGTAATTACTAAGAAGCAATCACACGCCATTGCTTACTCAAGCAGAGTATCGAATGACCCAGCTAGTGCTCTAGCGGATCTGTAAGATATTCTGTTGTAGTTGGTTGTGTACTTCTAGCGAACGTGAGTTTGCTTGGAAGTTACGCTGAGCAGAGATCAGGTCCACCAACTCCTGCGTCATATCAATGTTTGACTGTTCCAGCATACCGTTATTGATGGTGCCGAAAGAGCCTTTATTTGATTCACCCCAGATCTTGTCACCAGAGAACTGCGTTGAATCCCATTGAGTGCCGCCTTTCTTATCCAGGCCTTGCTCATTTGGAACACGTACGAGAGCAACACGACCCAATGTAACGTTTTCACCGTTTGAGTAAGTTCCCAATACGCTGCCGTTTTCATCGAAGTCAACTTTGGTTAGGAAGCCCGTTGTTGCACCGTCTTCGTCAAACTTAGTCAGTTCGAACGGAGCCGCAAACTGTGTTGCTGAGCCTAAGCCGAAGTTAAGCGTCTGCGCAGGATCGGCACCATTCATATCGACTGGTGTCGTGTTCGTCGCCGGATCGCCCAGAGCCACAGAAGTGATTGGCTGACCATTGTTCAAGCTCGCCAACGTACCATCGTTGTTGAACTTCATGGTATGCCCCACATGACCTGTTGGCGTTTGCGCATCACCAGCCGCAACATTTAAAGGCTTTTCACCTTCTTTATCTGTCACGGTGTAGTAAGTGTTCCATGTATTTGGCTGAGTCTGATCTTTCAAGTAATACGTCGTTAGCTTGTAAGACTGACCCATCGAGTCATAAATTGTCGAAGAGGTTGAACGGTTGTATGTATCTGGGTCTGAAAAATCAAACTGCGTTGGATCTTTCAAATCGCCGTTCGCTGGCAAGTTCACACCCACTTCAATGTTTGCTGTTTGTTTTGGCTTACCAAATTCAGCAGGAATATTGATGGGTTGTGGCTCGTATGAAGAAACCTCACCAGAGCTTGGGTCCACTTGGTAACCTAATAAGAACTCGTCGTTCGCGGTCACCATGTAGTTTTCTTTATTTAAGTGAAATGCACCATTACGTGTCAGTTCATTCTGTTGTGGAGTTAGACGCTCTTTCGCTACAGCGAAAAAACCTGTCCCCGAAACACGCAAATCCATTGGGTTGTTGGTGTAAATGCTAGAGCCTTCATGGAACTGCTGTGCCACTTGGCTTGCTTGTGCACCACCACCCGGTGTGGTTTTTGCGTTAGTAAATAAAGAGTTAGAGTAGACATCAGCAAACTCAGCACGGGACTCTTTAAAGCCGTAAGTGTTGGCGTTCGCAATGTTGTTACTGGTGGTGTTCAAATCCAGTTGGGCGGCGGACAAACCGCTTAAAGATACATATGACATTCCAAAATCTCCTAATCTAGCGAGCTATGACTACGCTTTGCCGACTTCCAATACTTCTGCAAGTCGAACTGGCGATTCAAAACCAGCCAGATTGAGTAATACGTTTCCGTCACCTTTGCCAAGCAATACGCTGTTTACGTTGGCATACGTCGATACTGGGAACTCTTGCGACTCCCCCTCAACTAAGCCAGACGCTTTCACTTTGTATTTGCCAGCTGGCAGTGGATTTCCGCTTTCATCTTTACCGTCCCAAAGCACACGCGTGTCGCCGGCTGGTTTCGCCCCTACCTCAAAGGTACGAACCAGTTGGCCAGCTTCATCCTCTACACGAACAAACAGATTATCGATAGATTGTGAAAGCTTAACCATTGCCGCCATTGGTGCGTCGTCCTGCTTCACACCTGCTGCTCCTGGGACCAATACGTCACGCCCTACCAAAGAGGAAGCTTGTAACGCTTGATTTGATGTCATTGACGAATTCAAACTCTCAAACTGAGTGTTCATCTTGCCAATGCCATCAACGGTCGCAAATGAAGCCATTTGCGCAATCATCTGGTCATTACTTACCGGCTTAAAAGGGTCTTGCTGAGACAGTTGCTTCGTGAGCAATGATAAGAAGTCTTCCTGTTTTAGGTCCTGCTTACCCGTGCTCTCTTCCGCTTTCTTGTTACTCTCTTGTAGACTTTTAAGCTGGTCGATATAGGACAAGCCGCTTTGACCAACGTTGTTAATTCCGGCCATACGCTACCCCCTTATCCTTATTGACCCATCTGCAGCGTACGCAGCAGCATTTGTTTACTAGAATCAGCGACCTGTACATTAGTTTGGTATGCACGAGAAGCTGAAATCATGTTTGCCATTTCTTCCATTACATTGACGTTAGGCTTGTAAATGTAGCCTTCTTCGTTTGCAAGGGGATGGTCTGGGTTGTACTCCGCACTCAGCGGTTTATCACTTTCTACAATACCCATCACTTTCACTGGCACTGTATCACCGCCACGCATGGCGTTACTTAACTCTGCACCAAACACGGCATGACGCGCTTTGTAAGTGTCTTTCGCAGAGCTGCTGACACTGTCGGCATTCGCCAAGTTGCTTGAGGTAGTATTCAGACGAACGGATTCAGCGCTCATTGCGGAACCTGTCACATTGAAAACGTTAAATAAGCTCATCTAAATTATTCCCCTTTGATTGCTTTGGTTAAGTTCTTGAATTTGCTGCCTAGAAAGTCGAGTGATGCTTGGTGTCTGATTTGGTTTTGCATAAACAAGTTACGCTCTAAATCCAAGTCTACCGTGTTGCCATCTCCCGTATCTGGTTGCGTAGGAAGACGATATAACTTGTCCCCAACCAACGTCGTAGTGGCAGGAATATGCCGACCATCTGTGCGACTAAGACCAATGCTTGCCCCAGATGTTGCCGCTTGCAATTCCTTCGCAAAGTCTAAACCTCTTGCTTTGTAACCAGGCGTGTTTGCTTGTGCGATATTGGTGGAAATCACCTCTGCATTGCGCTCACGTACGCCCACCGTGTGCTGGTGGATGCCTAGTGCATTGTCAAAAGATATAGCCATGTTTGCCTCTACAATTAAGAACTGACCGTGATTGATAACCAAAAAGCAATTAGCATGCCAAGACCTAAAGCATTACACCAACCTAGTGGTTACCGTGAATTGAAATAGCAATAAGTGAGCCAAAGTAACTGGAATGTCATGTCGTATCACTTTGCTCACTTAATAAAGATACACCGTGTTGAGGGCACAAGGCAAAAACGCGCTTCAACTAATTGAGTGATACATGAAGCGCTCGGCACAGTAACAAACAAAAAAGCCTGACACGAAGTCAGGCTTTTCTATCAATGAAGAGATACCGCTATTTAAGCTTGTAAATGATGCCCGGATTACAGCGCACCATTTCAAATTTATCAGTCAGACCAGTTAGCGACTCTGATGCCCCTAACAGCAAGTAACCACCAGGGTTTAAACTGCTCGCCATTTGGTTAAGCACTTTAGATTTCATTTCTGGAGAAAAGTAAATCAATACGTTACGACAGAAAATGATGTCGAACTTACCCATCAGTGCGTAACTGTCCATCAAGTTTTGTGGACGAAAGTTCACCAAACGCTTGACGTTATCTTTGACTTTCATGCGACCACCGTCCGCATTTTCAAAGAAGGTGCGACGACGTTCTGGTGAAAGCCCGCGACCCAAAGCCAAGTTGTCGTACACCCCTGCACGACACATCTCGAGCATACTTGCCGAAATGTCTGTGGCTGTAATGGACACGTTTGGTAACAAGCCCGGCTTGCGCTGTTGCGTTTCCAGGATCGTCATTGCAATAGAATACGGTTCTTGGCCCGATGAACTGGCAGCAGACCAGATCTTAATTGGGCGCTTGCTTGCCGCTACTTCTGGCAATAATTTGTCAGCTAAAACCGTGAACGGATAAGTATCTCGAAACCACAAAGTTTCGTTAGTCGTCATCGCATCCACAGCGGCGACTCGTAATTCTCGATTACGCCCTGTAACAACATCACGTAGCAAATCTGATAACGATGCGAGCTTAAACTTCGTCACTAAAGGACTCAGTCGGCTACGCACGAGGTATTGCTTGCTATCACCTAACACGATGCCACATTGCGATTCTAGAAAACGGCTAAAGTCACGATACTCTTGATCACTGATTGTAATAGCAGTCATTAATGTCTCTTTTATTGTGTTAATGCAGATTTAACCGCGTTACCCAACTCATCTGGGTTAAATTTCGCAATGAAGGTGTTGGCACCTACACGCTCAACCATAGCTTGGTTGAATACACCACTTAATGAAGAATGGAGGATAACATAAAGGTCTTTCAAATCGGCATGTCTGCGAATTTCAGCCGTTAAGGTATAGCCGTCCATTTCTGGCATTTCAATATCGGAAATAACCAACGAAATTTGATCGTAGATATTGCCTTCTTGAGCCATTTCAATCAACTTATTGTACGCTTCTTTGCCGTCTTTGACAGATACGACCTCAAAACCGATGGATGTAATCGCACGCTCTACCTGTTTACGCGCGACCGTCGAGTCATCAGCAATTAGTATGCGGCGTACAATAGGCTTTTCTTGTTCTGCTTGTGCGATTTCTTCGCCAATAGCGGAATCCATCGTTTCATCAACTGGCGCAATTTCTGCCAGGATTTTTTCAACGTCAAGGATTTCAACCAGCTCATTGTCAATGTTTGTCACGGCAGTCAAGCAGTGCGCTTTACCTGCGCCGTCTGGCGGTGGCAAAATCGCTTCCCAATGCATATTGATAATACGCTCAACCGATGATACCAAAAATGCTTGGATCGTACGGTTAAATTCTGCAATAACAACAAAACATTTATCTAAATCAGTGGTTGGGCGGCCACCAATTGCCAGGCTCAAATCAATAACGGACACGGTATGGCCGCGGATATGAGCGATACCTTTAACCAGAGGGTGTAGATTTGGCATTGAAGTCAGCTTAGGGCACTGTAGTACTTCTTTCACTTTGAATACGTTAATGCCGTAGCGCTGTCGGCCCATCAGTCGAAAGGTCAATAATTCCAATCGGTTCTGACCGACGAGTTGCGTACGCTGATTCACCGAGTCAAGAATCCCCGTCATATGCTCATCTCCATCTCAAACTTTTTGTTTTTAAATGATACTCTACCACTGGCAAGCACGATACCAGGGAGACAGTATGGCGTATTTCACTTTCACTTCGACACCATTGACTATGACAATATGTAGAGCGCTAATTACAAAGTACGCTAAGTCTATCGGCATTTTGCTCAGTATGTTTAGCTTTTTTGTTCATTCAGCTTTAGATAATCAGATCGAGCAAATAAAAACAGCAGCAGAACAACATATTCTTGCTACGGTTGATCAGCCTGATGGTGGCGAGCTATCTGTTAATGCGGCAGAGATCGACTCGAGAATAAAAGCAACGGATTGCCCTGTTCCGTTAGATACATCTGCCTCTTCCACCAGCAGCACGAGAAGTAACATCAATGTGTTAGTGGAATGCCAACCGGATGACTGGAAAGTCTATGTCCCTGTGAGGATCTCGGTATCAGTACCAATGATCGTCGCGACACGAACATTAGGGAGAGGAGAAATCGTCAGCGCATCGGATGTTACCACTTCCATGATCGAGCTACAGCGCTTTCGTAAAGATGGATTTTCTAGCTACGATCAAGTGGTTGGGGCAAAGCTAAAGCGTAATGTTCGTTTAGGCGATGTCGTAGAGAGAAATGATGTTTGTGTGGTATGCCGAAATGAAAAGGTCATTATCAAAGCGGTGAATTCTGGCATGACGATCACAACGCAAGGCACAGCATTGCAGGATGGTTCAGCTGGCGATCAAGTAAGAGTGAAAAATGATAAGTCACAACGTATAATAGAAGGCATAGTGACTGACATTGCGGAAATCACTGTTAATTTTTAATACCCACTGGTAGCGTGTTTAAACTGATCAATAAAAATGCAAAAAATGACTAAAGTTATTTTTGCGCTGGTCGATAGTCTGGATACCAGTATTACGATACAAGGCAAAGGTTAAACATGGCAGGTATAGATAATATACGTTCAGGGCAAATGATGACGACAACAAGTCGCGCACCTGCACGTAACGATTCCAATGCTACCAGCACGACAGAATCAAAAAAGGCGCCAGCGCAACAAGACGCAGTATCACTCAGCCAGCAAAGTAAAGCCGTCAGTAAACTCCAGAAGGATATGGCAGCTTCTCCGGCATATGACAGCGCCAAAGTTGCAGCAATCAAAGAAGCTATCACAAACGGTTCATACAAAGTCGATCCTGAAAAATTGGCTGACAACATGATTAAGTTTGAAAACGAATTGCAAGGCAAAAGCTAACTGACTTAGGCCGAAGGTAAGTATTTTATGGCAGCATTAGTCGATCTCGTTAATTTCCAGCTAGAAAATGCTAAGGCACTTTCCGCTGTTTTACGCCAAGAAACACAAGCAATAACGGCGCGTGTCTCTACCGAGATTGAGAACATTGCCAAACAGAAGATGACGCTCATTGATCAGCTCAGAACAACTGATCAGCGAATCGCCTCTCACCCGCACGTCAATCAACTTACTGAAGATGAGCACCTAAGTCAGGTTGCTGCTCAGATCCAATCGATCGTCCTCGACTGTCAACAAGTTAACCAAGTAAATGGCGAATCGCTTAGTCGCGCACAGCTGAGCTTCAATAAACTCAACAACATGCTTCAGCGAACTCATGGCAAAGTTGGCATGACCTACAATGCGGGCGGAAAAACCCACACCATCTCGACGCTTGGCACCAATATAAAAGCTTAAACGTCACTCTTACCCTCAATTCCCGCGCTCACGTAGATATAAAAAAGCGACTCATTGTTACCAATCAGCCGCTCAAAAAGATTATCTGTCTAGTGAAATGGTTTAAAACAAGGTTTGCTGACGCTTCTCAGGCACCTGCTGAACTTCTCCATAATCACGTAGCTTATCCATCTTACGGATATCCAGACGCAGCTCAGTCACATAACTGTCTTCAACAAGATAACTACGCACAACTTCTGCACCACGAATTACACCATCGACGGCACCAGTGGTGCTTTCAATACCCAAACGCTGGTCTTGCAGCTCTGCTCGTCCACTTACACGCATGCCATAAACTTGCTCTGCTAGCTCACGATAAGCATCAATTTTTGATGCGCGCATTGCTCGTACACGCTTTTCTTCTACTGTGCGGCCTGTCTGCTCACTGACGCTGGCGTAACCCACCGCCACTAAGATTTCATCTTGACGCATCTGTTGTAATGGCTGACACCCCACCAATATCAGTGTGGCAACAATAAATAATAACTTCTTCATGCTTCTATCCTATGGACGGAGAATCACAGTGTACGGCTGACGAATGGTAGGGTCAGAACGAATCAACACACCATCTTGTGTGCGGATGCTATTTAACGTATCTAAGTCACGCCCAATACGGTCAGCCGGAAGGAAACCTTGCGCTGTCGCTACAACTACACGGCTTTGCATGCCAACCACGCGTGCATTGACAAGCACTCCACCCTCTTGACGCAGCATTGTTCCGGTCAGTACATACTGAATTTGCTGCTCTTGAGCTAAATCTTGCCAATCACGACTTAAAGCAAAATCGCCCTGCTGCGTCACTTGAATAGAGCCCGTAGTTTTGAAATCAACCACTTTAAACCCTCGGCGCTGAAACTGATGGATAAAACCTTCAGAGACCGAGTTACCTAACCAGTTTGTTGCATCCATATTTTGTAGATCAACAAACGAGGTAATCGCAATCGGTGTCCGCGCTGATACTGCCACATTAGAAACCATCAGGTCTTCTGTCATGCTCTCAATGAAAAAGTCCATCGTATGACGCGGACTATCCATCAGCATGAACTGGCTTCCCGAGTACGGTTCTTTACCATTGTAAATCGGTGAGTACGCGCACGATGTCAGAAGCGTCATCATCGATGCGGCGACAAGCCACTTTTTCATGGTTTGATTCTCCAGATAATCTTAGGTGATACCGTTCTTTATTAATTCCTTTCCAAGAAAGTGAATATTGGAACAGTCTTTGCTTTTCTTTGTTTGCCTAACGAAGAAAAACCCACCAAACTTCACTGAATTTGTTAAAGCAATATTTATACCCGAACGGTTGTAACCAATGAAAAAAATATTAAACAGTCTGTTTTCAATCACTTTAGTGATGCTTGTGCCTTTTAAGGTCATGGCATCTTGGTATGAAGTCACAGGCGTTGCCACCATCGTTTCTTCAGAAGAGACGGCAAGGCTCCATGCGTTGGAAGACGCGCTGTTCAAAGCCGTCAATTTTTCGGGCGCAGATATTGGCAGTATTAGCAACTTGATGCCGCTATTAGAAGAAAGCCGCAACGAATACCAGTTTACCAATCATGAAGTCCGTTACATTTTGGTCGAGTCTGAACGCAAACGTCGCGGTAAAGTCGAGGTAAAAATCCGCGTTGATATTTATCCATCGGCAACGGGTTGCCACACCGATCAATACAAAAAGACAATGCTGGTCGGCAATATTGAGGTCGCATCACCACAACAAGCAGTGATGGGACAAATTTATCAAGTTGGTGACGATTTTAGCCACGTAGTGAACCGTCAACTTGATCAAACCTCACGCAGCTTTGTGTCTGTTGGTACAACGGACTACTCAATAAGCAGCAACTATCCTGCTCGCACTCAAATGATCGCGCAAGACAATGGCGCACAATACATCATTGGAGGGGTCATTACCGATCTCACTGCAACGGTCGAATCTCAACTATTGCAAGATGACATCATCAATCGTCAGTTTGCGTTAGAAATGAAAGTATTTGATGGTAAAACTGGCCATGAAATCTTCAACAAAGCCTACCGTGAGGTCGCGCGTTGGCCATTTGCTAAGACGAGTCAAGTGGACACTCGTAGTGCACGTTTTTGGGCATCGACCTATGGCGAGATGATGCTTCGCGTTAGTCGCAATATTATGTTGGATCTGGAGTCGGAGCTATCTTGCAAAATTACACTGCCAGAGGTTGTGGCAGTCTTCGGTAATACCGTAACGATGGATCTCGGCCGTATGCACGGCGTAAAAGAGGGAGACAAATTACAGCTTTGGCACACCGCGTCGTTTATCGACCAAAATGGATTGCCAAGAAACAAAGTCTCGCAAAGCGAAATTACATTAACGGTATCACGCATATACGAACACGAAGCGGAACTGACGATTGATCAGCCAAATTTAGCGTCTAGCGTTCAAATTGGCGACGTAATGAACAAGATCCTATAAAAGCAAACATTAAGTCTTGAGATATGCTCACTTTTGAATATCATAGGCAGCGCATCTTATTTGATTATACCAATGACCGTAGCGAATCGTTCAACGTGATGCTGATACAGATCTGGTAGATTGCTAGATTTGAACTCAGTAAAACAGTGCAATGAACTGCAACTATTGGTATTACGCCCCCATGGCACAGCTGGATAGCGCAGTCCCCTCCTAAGGGACAGGTCGTAGGTTCGAATCCTACTGGGGGCGCCATATCATAGCCTTAGCTCCCACTTGAGCTAAGGCTTTTTTGTATCTTCAATTTCAAGCCTCGCACTGCTCCCCCTAGTACACCGTGTTAGATAATCTTCCCAGTAATCAATATGATCGGATCGGGTGTTTCGGTTACGGGATAAACCCTTCTACTGATCTGACTTCTTCCCCTTGAAATCATTTCAACAAGCCCTATTTACAGTTTTGTATTTTATTACTTTAATTATCTATGAGTTTTGCTTACCCTTTTAGCTATTAATAAAATTATTAGTTAGCACTATGTCTAAGAGCAATTTAATAACTAACACTGGACACCGCTTTATTTCTAAAGGCAAGACAGCCTTTAAGATACATATCCATACCCCCGAGGATACGGTACTACACCGCTCGGTAGGATTTGTTCGTATTGGAGAAAAGAAAGGCTTACAAAAAGCCATTAAGCTGAGAAACGAGTTAGGCCGGCAAATGTGGGGCAAATTCTGGCGACGTCTTTTGAAAGACCCTTACTTAATGACCAGGCTTCCACATAGCGTTGAGCCTAAAATCGTTCACAAGCCTAACCCTACTCTTGAAAACCCTGACAACCGAGATACGTGTTACATCGCCAAGTGGCGAGAGTTCAATGATGACGGTGAGTATAAATATAAAACGGTGGTTCGCTCTATTAGTAAGTACGGCAAACTTGCCGCCTACATGCAAACCAAAAAAGCGTTGTTAGAAGCACATAAAGATAACTTGGAGATCCTGACATTTATGGGGCGTTTAAACAGCATTGATCTTAAGTAATACCTAGCCACTTTGAACATTTCAGTCAGTTTTTAAAGAGAAATAAAAAGCCCCAAAGAGCGAACTCTTTGGGGCTTTCAGCTTCAGTCTTCTATACTACGGTCGAATAGGAGCTTATTGCTGAACTTGGTATTCAAATTCTGGAACAACGATTTCTACGCGACGGTTTTGTTGACGACCTTCACGAGTGTCGTTTGAAGCGATTGGGTTGTTTTCACCTTCGCCACGAGCTTGGATACGTGATGAATCAATACCTTTTTCAACGAGCGCGTTAGCAACAGACTCAGCACGTTTTTCAGAAACCTTTAGGTTGTAAGCTGCTGGACCAGACGTATCTGTGTAACCTACAACTTCAACGTTCGCTTGTGGGTGCTCGTTTAGGAAAGCAACTAGGTTATCAAGTTTTGCAGCGCTCTCTGGTTTTAGAGTTGTGCTGTTTAGATCGAAGCTACCTGTGCCAATTGTTTGAGTTTCGAATGTTTTCGTAACTACAACTGGCTCTTCTACCACTTCTTCTACAACCACTTCTTCAACAACAACTGGCTCTTCTACGATTACTGGCTCATCGTTGCCGCCGAATTTGAAAGAAACACCTAGTGTTGCAGTGTTACCTGTCGCACGAGTTACATCGTTGCTGATGTCAGTCAGTGTTTGGTATTCCGCACGAGCTGTTACGTTTTGGCTTAGGTTGAATTCAAGACCAGCCGCGCCTAGGTAAGAGTAATCATCTTTGCCATCAAACATTACGTAAGCGCCACCCACTTTACCGTAAAGTGCGATGTCTTCAGTGATTGGTAGGCTAAATTTAGGAGCAAGAGTGATTGCTTCTACGTGGCCACCGAAAGAAGTTTGGTTAAAATCACCGATGTTGTCGAAACCCGCTTCTACTGCGAAGTATTTATTCATTTCGTAACCAACAAAAGCGCCAAGAGTAGAATCGTCTTTGTCACAAGCCTGGCCCGCTACACACGCGTCTTCCATCCATGACTTACCCATCTTACCACCAACGTATACTTCTGCTTGTGCTGCTGAAGCCATAAGTAGAGACGCTGAAATTACCGCTGCTAATTTTTTCATTATTGATTCCTCTAAAGAAGTTCTTTTGTTAGATGCCGAAATGCGCCGTCTGACTGACATTGTATTTCAATTCTTTTTATTCATTCCTTGAGTGAGATACTTAGTCAGCTTCTTTTTATGCACATGCATTTTTTTTATGGAAGCAACTTACGTACATTTCCTGCTCAGTGATACATATCGCCATCTCGGTATCGCTGACGGGATGAACTATAACGCTAAGAAATCGCGAGAAAAATCCCAATTCTGTCAATTTATTGTCATCAAAAATCTCGACAACATGTGATCTTAAGCAAAAAAATCCCCACGCAATCACTACGCAAACGTTTGCTTTATTTTTTGGAACAACATAGCTAAAGCAAAGATTTTTCTTAAAAATGAGACAAACAAAATGGAACTTTAAAGAACATGGATAAAAATCAATCAGATATTTGATATATAATCGCTCGTTTTTTATTCATGCCAACGATATTTGGATTAAAAAATCTTATCCATATTGAGGTAAATTACAGGTGAAACCATCTCTTCATTCACCAATATGAGAGAAAGTTTCTCGTTATCTAAATTGAAGATACAAAAAAGCCGCGGTTGCTCACCGCGGCTTTGTGACTATTTATTCAAAAGAACGTTCAGTTCAAAGCAATTATGCGTTTGCTTCACGCTCAGCAATGAACTCAAGCGCCATCTTAATGCGAGCATTACAACGCTCTTTTCCAACCAGCTCCATTACTGCATCGACAGAAGGAGACTGACCGCCGCCTGTTACAGCAACACGTAATGGCATACCGATTTTGCCCATGCCGATTTCCAACTCTTCACATACTGCTGCGATAACGCCATCTTTGATGTTCGCTGTCGTCCACTCAGTTAGTGCTTCCACTTTCGCTAATGCAAGTTCTAGAGGCTCTTTAGCCACTCCACGTAGATGTTTCTTCGCTGCGCCCGCTTCAAACTCAGAGAAATCTTCATAGAAGTAACGGATTTGCTCAGCTAGCTCAACTAGCGTGTTGCAACGCTCACCCACTAGCTTGATCACGTCAGTGATAGCAGGACCATTCGTTACGTCTAGTTTTTGTTGATCTAGATGCCATTGCAGATGCTCAGCAACGTACGCAGGATCTGAGTTCTTGATGTAGTGGTTGTTCAACCATTGCAGTTTGTCAGTGTTAAAAGCAGACGCTGACTTAGATACTGCGTTTAGGCTAAATAGATTGATCATCTCTTCTTGAGAGAAGATTTCTTGGTCACCATGAGACCAACCAAGGCGCACTAGGTAGTTGTTTAGTGCCGCAGGCAGGTAGCCCATATCGCGGTATTGCATGACTGATACAGCACCGTGACGTTTAGACAGTTTCGCGCCGTCATCACCCAGGATCATTGCACAGTGTGCAAATGTTGGTACTGGCGCACCTAGTGCTTCGTAGATGTTGATTTGACGAGGCGTGTTGTTGATGTGGTCTTCGCCACGAACAACGTGAGTGATACCCATGTCCCAGTCATCCACTACTACACAGAAGTTGTAAGTAGGTGAACCGTCTGTACGACGAATGATTAGGTCATCCATTTGATCGTTGCGGATTTCAATGCGACCACGGATTTGATCATCAAATACTACGCTGCCTTCTTTCGGGTTACGGAAACGGATAACACATGGATCGCCATCTTTTGCCGCTTCGTTTGCTGCTTTGATTTTTGGATGGTTAGCATCGTAGCGAGGCATTTCTTTATTTGCTTCTTGCTCTGCACGGATTTCATCTAGCAGCTCTTTAGACGCGTAACATTTGTAAGCTTTGTCTTCAGCAAGAAGCTTATCAACCATTTCGTTGTAACGGTCAAAACGTTGAGTTTGGTAGTAAGGACCTTCATCCCACTCCAAGCCTAGCCATTCCATGCCTTCAAGAATTGCATCAACCGCTTCCTGAGAGTTACGCTCAAGGTCTGTATCTTCGATACGTAGAACGAATTCACCACCTTGGTTTTTAGCGTATAGCCAAGAGTAAAGTGCAGTACGCGCACCACCAACGTGTAGATAGCCAGTTGGGCTAGGAGCAAAACGAGTTTTAACCGTCATTTGAGTTCCTTAGGGGTAATGAGCAACGAGAGATCTCTCGTTGTAATGTCAAGGATAAAAGTGGCGACATTTTACCACCGTAAGTCAATTCTACAATCGGTTTGACAACAGAAATAAAAACAGGGCAGAACCAAAAAGGCACAGCCCTGCTATTTACTGTTAAAGCACGAGACGAAATTACTTCAGGTTACGCATTGCCCATTGCATAAATTCTTGCTGCTCTTCACGGCTCAATTCATTAAACGATGCTTTGATTGTTTTGGTTTCCGCTGGAGAAGACGCAATGCTTGCCTTAGTCGATTCTTTATTCATTGCGTTATTATAGTCGGCAACTTCTCGTTCGTAATCACGAAAACCTTGCAAACCACCTTTACGAAGTTGAACCATAGAGAATGCCACTTCTTTTCCGTTTTTGTCTTTCAATACCACTTTAGGATCGAGTTCGAAGGCTCTCGCCTCTTCAATAGTACGGAATGTTTGATAAGTCAGAGAAAGCTCGGTGTCTTTTTCTGCATCAAACTCTAATACCAGCGGCTGCGAATCGAATTTACGGCGCTTTCCATCTTCAAATACGATTTGTCCAACCGTTACCGCCAATTGGTTTTCCCCATCCTTTAACTCGATGCTGTTGTTCTTGGATATCCACTCAGGGTAGACGAACTCGCCGTTGAGAACGCGAGGAACTAATTCAGATTGCAGAGTGAGTTGAGCAGCAAAAGCTGGCGCTGAAAGCATTGCGCAAAGTCCGAGAAGTGTCGTTGTTTTTTTCATCATGGTTTCTCACTTTATACCAATTTAGATAAGCCTCTAAAATTTACAGGCCAGTCATTTCAAAGGCTTATTTGAATAAGTATCAAGATAAAAAGGGCGTTTCCGCCCTTTTAGCTGCTTCTTTAATTAGAAGTAGTATTCAACACCTACAGAGAACTCGTCGTAGTCAGCAGACTTCCAACGTGCTTCTGTTGGTTTATCTAATTGAGACGCACCGTCTCCAAAATCTAGAGTACGAGCACGCACGTACAGCACTGCCGATGGGTCTACGAAATACATAACTTGTGCTGATAACACATCATCCGCTGTATCGTTAATTTTCTTACCATCACGCTCTAGATCAAAGTTAGCGGCGTAAGCCAGTTTGTATTGCCAATCACCCGTGGTGTACATGATAGCGGCAGACATTGCATCTTGCTTTTCACTCACACCATTGCTTGCGTCCGCCTCCATGTATTTGTATTGCGCGAAGAAAGAGATTCCGTTATCAAACCAGCCTTGTGCCCCTACCAAGTACGTGTTGTTTTCCCACGTTTGGCTTTCCATCTTGATATTACGGTTACCTTCATATGCCGCATCTAACTGGATAGGACCAATTTTGTAGTGTGCAGCGATACCACCCCAGTAGTCATCCCCTTCACCTAGACCTGCTTTATCACCTGCACCAGCTGCGATATCTAGGGAGAATTTGTCAGCAAACATTGGAGAGTCCCAGCGGATAGTGTTTGATTGACGGTCTTGGTACTTGGCGCCACCAATAGCACCACCCCAGTCGTATACATCGCCCAGGCCAGGGTTAGATGCTGGCCAGTCAACCAATTCGTACATAGGTGTCAAAACGCGACCCAGGCGAATTTGCCCCCAAGATGCACTTTCAAAACCGACGAATGTGTCACGTTCACCAAGACCTGCGCCCTCGCCACCAAAGCTAGGGTCTACATAACCGCCTTCGATTTGCCAAATAAAAGTAGGGTCGAAGTTAGCAAATTGTTTCTTACCACGGAAACCGATACGAGATTCGTTGTTTAGCTGCATGCCACCCAAGTCATCGTCCGTTGCTTTGCTGCCAGAATCGTAATCGCGGTACGCGGCCTGCATCGCGATGATCCCGTAAACTTCATAAGAAAATGAATCTTTGGTTAGAAACTCTTTTGCTGCGTCACTGTTTGCACCATCAGCAAATGCAACACCACTGAACATCATGCCGGTAATTGCCGTGGCAAGTAGGCTTTTCTTTAGGTAAGACATTATAAACCCCTATATTTTTAGTTTTTTCCATTTTCAAATTCACTAACTAGGACATGGCAGGAACTTGAAACAGTGTTTGGACGGGGCAAATATGACAAACTTTTTTCGCACTAAAAAACTTTCCCTACAGCAATCTGAGCGGCTTCAAAATGAGAAGATCAAAAATAAAATAAATCAATAAAAAACAATTAGTTAAAATCAAATATAAAAAATAAAAAACGTTAAAAGTACGTTTTGACACTGAACTGACATTGAGAGCATCTAAAAAACGTGAGCGACTTCATTCATCTTTTAGGTGTTTTAACGGAACTTTATATTCAAAGAGAAAAAACCTTGAGATCACTCGCAAGTAAAATGACCGTGCACTTGTGGGATTCGAGAGATTTTGACGAAATTGTTGTGAGTAGCAAATGGGTATTGACCTTACCCTTGCAGGAAGGTTTAAGCTCATAGCATCACTACTATTGAGGTGCAGATTATGTATCAGTTAGTTATACCTTTATCAGGGCTCAACTGCATGGGCTGTGCGAGAAAAGTTGAGAATGCTTTACATGCGAATCACGATGTGGAGATCCTCAATTTGTCCCCGACGCAAGTAGAGGTCAAAACCGAGTCTTCTCTTAAAGAGCTCGTCTCGTCGATTGAATCTCTTGGTTACCAAGCAGGAAATCACTACGAACTAAACCTTTCAGGCTTAAGCTGTGGCGGTTGCGTCAAAAAACTTTCATCTTTATTAGAATCTAATCAAGACGTTATTTCTTTTGAGGCTTCAACAACGCACTTAGAGATTCGTACCCTCCTCTCCGAGCAACAAGTGATCGACTTAATAGCAACACTCGGCTATACCGCCAACCTTGATTCTGTTGAAGTAGAGAACGAAAGCTCACCAGAGACCGAACAGGTAGAAAAGCAAAGCAATATTAAAGATACGCAGGTGCCACCAGCGAGTATTCAATTGCAAATGCTGATTCAAGGCATGACGTGTGCGAGTTGCGTATCTTCAGTAGAGAAAGCACTTACTAACGTAGAAGGCGTTGAGAAAGCACAGGTCAACCTTGCAGAACAAAGCGCACTAATATTCGCAAGCCAAGACTCTGATGACCTCCTTAACGCAATTGTTGAATCGGTAAAACAAGCCGGTTACCAAGCAGAGATCCTACAAGGCGCCGCAACCCAGCAAGAAAAGCAAGCTCAGCAACAACGTCAGCAGCAAAAACGCTTCAAACTGGATGCTATTGCTGGCCTTGTCGTCGGTGCCCCTTTAATGATTTGGGGCGTTGCTGGCGGCAATATGATGATTCGCAACACCAACGACCAATTAGCTTGGGGCGCGATCGGTATCGTATGTTTACTCCTTCTTGCCACAGCGGGGAAACACTTCTTCAGTAACGCTTGGTTAGCAGCTACTCACAAGCGCGCCACCATGGACACGTTAGTCGCGCTCGGTACTGGCGCAGCGTGGTTCTATTCGATGCTTGTGGTGATTTTCCCAGACTGGTTCCCTCTTGCTTCACGCCACGTGTACTTTGAAGCGAGTGCAATGATCATCGGCTTAATTTCTCTTGGTCACTATATAGAAGCAAAAGCCAAAGCAAACACAACACGCTCATTGCAAGCTCTGATTAACCTGCAACCTCAGCAAGCTACGGTAATCACGGAACAAGGCGATCAACAAATCGCGGTTGAGCAAATCACGCTAGGCATGAAACTGCGTATCAAACCAGGCGAGAAAGTGCCTGTTGATGGTGTTGTGATTCAAGGTGAATCATACATTGATGAGTCGATGCTCACTGGTGAACCAGTACCAGTGTTAAAAGCGCAAGAGGCTCAAGTGTCTGCTGGGACATTAAATACCGATGGTGGATTAGTCATTGAGGCAACGGGCATTGGCGCAAATACCATGCTGGCTCGTATCATCCGCATGGTGCGCACAGCGCAAAGCAGTAAGCCAGCCATCGCGAAACTGGCAGACCAGATTTCATCGGTGTTTGTCCCTGTCGTTGTTGGCATAGCAATACTGGCCGCACTCGTTTGGTTTGCCGTTGGCCCAGAGCCAAAAGCGAGTTATATGCTGGTGGTCACCACAACCGTCCTGATCATCGCCTGCCCTTGCGCTCTAGGCTTAGCAACCCCACTTTCTGTCACGGTGGGAGTGGGTAAAGCCGCAGAGCTCGGCATTCTGATCAAAGACGCCGACGCCCTTCAATTGGCAAGCAAAGTCGACACGATTGTATTCGACAAAACTGGCACGCTTACCCAAGGTAAACCTAGCGTTCAGCAAGTGTTTACTCACGCCACCAGCCAAGAAGATCTATTGGCTTTAGCGTATGCAGCAGAGCGTCAGTCTGAGCACCCACTGGCAAAAGCGGTATGTGATTACGCCAAACGACACGACGCAAAGGATGTCTCATTAGACAAGTTTGAGAACGTTCGCGGGCGCGGCATTTTGGCGACGTATCAAGATAAACCGCTGCTCATTGGTTCGCTTCAATTTATGCAAGCAGAGAACGTCGAGACTAGCGCACTAAAATCTGCCATCGATGAATGCGCAAAAAATGCGTGGACTCCGGTAGCTGTGGCATTGAACGGCGAACTGATCGGTCTGATCGCCATTGCCGACCCGATCAAATCAGATGCGAAACAAGCGCTCTCTGCATTAAAATCGCAAGGCATCAAAACGGTAATGCTGACGGGCGATAACCAACACGTTGCCAATGCTATCGGCCAAGAACTTGGTATTGATGAAGTGATTGCCCAAGTAATGCCAGATGAGAAAGCTCAGCACATTGAGCAACTTCAATCTCAAGGACATGTCGTGGCAATGGTGGGGGATGGCATTAACGACGCCCCTGCTCTCGCGTTATCCAACCTCGGTATTGCTATGGGTAGCGGCAGTGATGTCGCCATTGAAAGTTCGCAAATGACCATCCTGAACACGTCACCAATGGCGGTAGTACATGCGATTGAACTCTCTCGCGCTACACTTAAGAACATGAAGCAAAACCTATTTGGAGCCTTTGTTTACAACTCGTTGGGTATTCCAGTTGCCGCTGGTGTGCTTTATCCAGCGTTTGGATTTTTGCTCAGTCCTGTTGTCGCAGGAGCGGCAATGGCACTGTCTTCAATTACTGTCGTTAGTAATGCAAATCGACTACGACTGTTTTCAGTAAAATAACCACTTCTTTTTGAGGGTATTATGAAGTTGAAACTATTGACCTTTGCAATGCTTGCGACCGTGTCCGCCAACGTATTGGCAGCCGATGTCATTAACCATAAATCGCCATACTGTGGCTGTTGTGGAGAATGGACAAAACACATGGAAGAGAACGGCTTTACGGTCGAAGAAAAATTGCACGATGACATGAACGCCATCAAACGCGATCTAGGCATCAAGAACGAACAGCTTTACTCTTGCCACACGGCAGAGATCAACGGCTATCTGTTCGAAGGTCACATTCCAGCCGAAGACATTAAAGCGTTTTTGAAAAATCCACCACGTAACGCAAAAGGCCTATCAGTACCGGGCATGCCAATGGGCTCCCCTGGTATGGAATATGGCGACAAAAAAGACAGCTACACCGTTTACGCCTTTAACGAAAAAGGCCAAGTGTTCGAATATAGCCACCACGAAGGCAACGACCAATAAAAACAAAGCCCAGCGAGATAAACCGCTGGGCTTTTTCTTAATGGACAGTTAAGACAAATATAAAATTAGAAGCCGTAAGAGGCACCAAATACAAAAGCGTTATTCACTAGGCTGTCACCACTCGCGTTTTCTGCACCGTGTGCTTGACTACGGAACTCAAAGTAAGGTTGAACACCTTTACGAGTCCACGTTGCACGAAGCTCGTGGTCCATGGTTTCCGCTTCAATCATGTAGACGTTGTTGTAGCTTAGCGTCACATCCTCATTCATCACGTAACCGATGCGGTTGTCCATGCGGTAATCTGTATCCGCATCTGCGTCTGTCGCATCAATGTGCGCACGAGTACGGTTACTTAAGGAGATGCCGTTATCGAAGTTGTAACCGATCTTAACCAATGGACGGTACTGTACATTCTCGCCAGCAGAGAACAGGTGTTGGTAACCCGCGGCAACCCATAAATGATCGGTAATATTAAATGACTGCTCACCACCCACAGTGATTGCTGGTGTTGTGTTACCTGCGCCACCGTTTTCTGTTTCCAGTTTACCCAACTGAATACCATCAAATTCGGTGTAAACCGTAAAGCCGCCGAATTGGTTATCAAAAGTATGACCAGCTTCCAGTGTAGACGTAACGTCCGAACCATGAATTCGACCATCATCGTGGAATTGAACATTACCTGTTACGTAAGAAGAACCAGCAAAAGCGCTAGAAGCGAAAGCGAGAGAAAGAGCACTCAGTGCAAAAATGTTTTTCATAATTACTGCCTTTATTTATTCACGTTATGCGATAGTTTTAGAGGGCATCTCTTCCCTTTTATCGCAAACTTTGGAATGTGCCTCCTTGGCGTTCGCAATATTGTTTTAATTAATTCGCGATGGAAAATAAAACATTTTAAAAAGTGATCTTGTTCAAACCGAAGCTCAACAACCCTGATAAAAACATGGGAAATACAGGCACTTATCGTATTTTTATAAAATTATTCAAAAAATAGAAGTGTGATCATAAACAGGTTGTTTATTGATATTTAGCAGATTAAGTCGATCCAGTTCACAATAACCTTGACCATTGCAACCAAAAACTTATTTATCAATGAAAAATAATTAGACATCGATCACGCTTAATTTCCTCAAAAAATAAAGAAAGCCCCAACATGATGTTGAGGCTTTGCCAAAAAATTAACTTACAAGAATTGAGTTATTTCACGCTGGTCACTCGACTTGCTTTCTCACCGGTTGCTGACACGGAACGGATAAACACTTCACCTTTCACATTTGGACGAGCACTATCTGCGTAAGTTAGCCAGTTCTTGCCGTCTAGAGAGTATTGAAGCTTCACACCCGGGAACTGAACGTTCATTGCCAGTTTACCCTCTTCAACTTTCGCGCCTGGTACAGGTAGGCGGTAGTCGATACCCGCTTTTTCTAGCTTAGCCAGTTCGCGTTGGCCAAGTACGTTCGCAAAGCGGTTGTAGTCTTGGTTTAGCGCAGCTTTGTTTACTAGGTTAGAGTTTTGCGAGTATTCAACACCCACTTTGTAGTCGTTTTCCCAATCAGCACGGTGCCATGCACGTTCAGCGGCTGCCAGTACGCGAGGGAATACCATGTACTCGTATTGCTCGTCGTTACGTACTGTCTCAGACCACAGCTGTGCTGATAGACCATAGAAAGGTTTCGCTTTGATTTCACCTTTACCAGTGAAGCCGTTACCATCGCGGTCTACAGAGGTTTCTGCGTTCTGAGGCATGTTCTCTGGTGCAAAACCAAACATCTTACGAGTATCTGTTGCACGCGTCGCCCAGTAGTAACCACGCTCTTTCGGGTCAACTTCGTACGGCATGTCCATGTATACGTAGTCTGGGTTAGAAACGATAACGTCGTAACCTTTCTTAGACCATTCGTACACTGATGATGTGCCACCCCAGTAAAGAACGTCCCAGAAGTTAACACGCGTGTTTTCTGTTGCGAACGCTTTCTCACCTTCACTGTACTTAAGGCCATCTTGCCAAGCTTGGAAGTTTGGAATGCCTTTCTCTGCCACCATCTTCGACACTTCTTCTGCAAAGTGGCTTGGTAGATGAGCAAAATCGCTTACCGTACCGTCTGCAATTAACGTCTGACATTGTGGTGACTGTGCGAATGGCTTGTCTTGCTTAGACAAATCAATGTTACCCTTCCAGCTTACTTTGTCTTCTGCGTTGATGTCTTGCAGACCAGCGCCTAGCTTGATGTTCTTCGCTTCGTCACCACCAAAGTGCCATGTTGTTAGCGGCGTGCCCGCTTCTTGGTGCATTGCTGCTACTTCTGAAATCACTTTATCAACAAAGCGAGTTGAAGATTCCATACATGGGTTGATGAAGCTTTGCTTGTTGTAGAACTGAACCGTCGTTACGTTCGATGTATCTTGAGGATCCATCAGGCGGTACTCGTTCGCTTCTGCTTCTTTACCTTCTTCCATTAGACGGTCGTAACGTGCTTCCATTGATACCACTGCTGCACGAGCGTGTGCTGGCATATCGATTTCAGGAATCACTTCGATGTTACGCGCTTTCGCGTACTTCAAGATGTCCACGTAGTCTGCTTTGCTGAAGAAGCCAGAACCAAAGTTGTCTGTCGTTGCACCTGAGCCAAGCTGAGGCAGTAAACAGCTTTTCTCTTCCAAATCGAAACAACGGTTAGCACCCACTTCAGTCAGCTCTGGCAGACCCGGGATTTCTAAACGCCAGCCTTCATCATCCGTTAGGTGAAGGTGTAGTTTGTTCATCTTGTACGCGGCCATTTGGTCAAGCGTTGCAAGAATCGCGTCTTTAGAGTGGAAGTTACGAGCCACGTCCACCATCACACCACGGTAATCAAAACGCGGCGCATCTTTAATAGACAGTTGTGGTAGAGAATCAGCATTTTGGCTATCTACCAGGCCAAAGATAGATTGTACTGCGTAGAAAGCACCTGCTTGGTCAAACGCTTTAATCGCAATACCGTCGCCTTTGATGCTCATTTCGTAAGCACCAGATTTTGCCAATTCACCGGTGAAGTCTGCAGGAACAACAGTGATGCTTACAGGAAGATCACCACGAACATCCACACCTACCACTTCTGCACGACCTTGAATTGCTGCGTATTGAGCCGCATCGAATGCGTCTTTAGGCAGCGCAATACCCGCCGCGATATCTACCGTACCTTTACCTGCTTCAACAGACATTGGCGTTGGTAGTAACGTGGTTGATACGTCTTGTTTTGCTAGATCTTCGTTCTTCTCGAAACGAGACACAGCGCTCGCAAATACGTTGTTGTCATCTGGCGTACGTTTTAGGTTGTTACCCTCAAGGCCAGTCACGAAAGATGCAACGTCTTCTGTGTTAAGAGAAGCGATCATCTTAGGCTCTGCATTTGGTGCAGCAACGAAAGCGCCTGGCATGAAGTCAGTTTCAAATAGCTGCCAGTATTCAGCAACAAGAGGAAGCACAACCTCTTCACCCGCAGCAAAATCATCAAACTTATCTGTTGGTTCTAGTTTGTGTAGATCACCCGTTACGCGAGAGATTTTAAACTGTTCGTTTTCAACATCCAGAATCAGACGAATGCTATGGAAGTAAATAGCCCAATCTTTTGAGTCAACCGCTTCACCTTGGTTAACCAGCGTCATGTTTACCTTGTTACAAGACGCCCACTCAGCCCCTAAGTCCTGACAAGCAAGACCTTCGTTTGCACCGTGGTTAGTCAACACTTGGTATTGAATATCAAGATTATTAGCCAACGAATTTACAACTTGTTGTTCAGAGCTTTGCAGCGCAGAGCAACCTGCTAATGTAGTGATAACAGAAACAGCAATCAGACTAGGTTTAAACATCTTACTTCCCCAAAAAAGTCAGTGGTTCAAAACGACAATGATAAAAATCTCGGCCCCTCAAATGCGAGGTGCCTAACCGTTACATTCAACATACAACCTGTTATTTCTAAGCGTAAAATAAATAGAAATAGGAAGTGATCCAGTTCAAAAAATGACACTCAGAAAAAATAATAAAAACCTAATTTTCATGGAGTTACAATACACGTCAAAATCGAACAACTTGTTTTGACGAGTTTGCTGCGATCTAGGTCACTTATATTCATGAGTTACGACTGATTTTGTAAGATTTGGATCACGCCTAATTATTTTGTGAGCCATTAGTAAGCGAATTACCTATTTACCTTTCGTGAAGTGACTCTCATTTATTCGTCGTCAAAACTCGTCAATATTTTTAGAAATGACGATTTTGTCGAATACCCCACTGGAGAAATTGCACTTAACCTCACGCTATTTTGCGTATAAAGTTTAAAGGTATCTTATCTGAGGACCATTCTATGTTTCGTCTCTTGACGCTCATATCATCTCTACTTGTTACTTTGACTCCTTTTTCATCTTATGCAGAGCCACAGCATTGGTTAGCAAAAAAAGGGGAAACCGAACTTATGATTATTGGCTCGGTACATGTGGGGGATAAAACGATGTACCCACTCCCTAGAACGGTCATCCAGCATTTAAGCCAAAGCACAGGGTTGATTATTGAAGCAGACGTCAGGAATTCTGAAGGCTTGGTTTACCCACAAACAACCATTCTTTCTAAAGATGTTTTAGACAGAGCTCAACGTCGCCACTTAATTGAAATTGCCCAAGATTTAGGTTTGCCAGAAACTCAACTCCTAAATTCCCCACCTTGGATGGCCGCATTCACCATCCAACTCGCTTTAGTCAACAAACTGGGGTATGTCTCTGATAAAGGGGTCGACATGCACTTAATAGGACTCGCTGATAAAAAGCAAATCCCGGTCATTCCACTAGAGTCCGTGCAATTCCAAATCGATTTAATCGCAGGTCAATCAGAAGGCGGTAAAGAGATACTTCTCTCATCAATTGAAGAATATGATGGCGGAGAAGAGTTGGTTCAATGCTTGATAGAGAGTTGGAAGAGTGGTGATGGTAGCATGTTGGTCGAAGCCTCTTTGACCGATCATACAACAGAAGAGTTTAACCAAGCCTTTTTATACGAGCGTAATCGAGATTGGGCTAAAAAACTCGACACTGGCAGTGTTCTACCTCAGCAATCGGGTCGTTACACCGTTGTTGTTGGTGGCTTGCATTTAGTAGGTAAAGATAACCTGATTGAACTGCTTAAAAATCGGGGATTTAACATCAAACCACTGGGTAAGACGCGCCAAGCAAATTGTGATATCTAGTGATTGTTTGAAAAATGCCATTTAAATATAATTATTTAAATACAACCATTTAAAATTCATTCAAACTTTCTTATAAAACGCCGTTAAGCTAAGTGGATACAAAACAACTCATATGAAATTTAAATATTTATTCCTATACACGATTGGAATTATGCTCACTTCTTCGCTGTCTTATGCTAAACCGCCATGCAACGTAGAATCTTTTCAAGCTATTGATATAACTCCGGAAGTAAAAGGCGGTGTTTTAGATAAAGAGAGTGGTCAATTTCTTATTACCGAAAAACCAATGATGCGTTGCGCGAACATCACGTTTTCAACAGCCCACACTCGAAATCGCGTTGCACATATGATGAACCAAGGCTTTGAAGCGGTTTACTATGATGGAAATACAAGCAAATCTCACTCAGTAACGTTTGATGAAGACGATTTAAAAGCGGGTTACGTCAAGATTGGTCCAAATCACCCAAAGACCGCTTATGTCTGCTTCACTACTTCTGAAACTCCTATCAATACTATCTCGTGTGACATCAAGTAATAAATTTACTCACTCTAAAAAATGAAAAGGCCCTACATTTCTGTAGAGCCTTCCTCTCAATACGTGTCGGTGAAGTGCCATATTCGAACATCAGGCGAACCCCAATTTGATTCGATACTATTGAAGTCTAAAATTACTAGCGCTAAAAACGACGAAAGCCTGCTCATTGAGCAGGCTTTCTAAAAGTGGTCGGTGAAGAGGGATTCGAACCCCCGACCCTCTGGTCCCAAACCAGATGCGCTACCAAGCTGCGCTATTCACCGAGATGTTTAACTGAGGAATTGTCCCCGTCAACGAATGCGTATATTACGGATTCTGAACTGTGGCGCAAGTGCTTTTTACAAAAAAACCTTAGGTCTTAATTCGTTTGATGAATAACTGAACACTAGCACGTAAAATGTGACTGATAACTCACAACAAAATACAGTTTATTAACCTTAGCAACATAATTGATCCAGATCAGTGTGCAACAAGACACCGCCATTTAGTTTATTCCTGTCGGGAACATCTTGGAGGAAACGTATGGACTTTTGGCTTGATCTCCTATTTGGTAATGCAGTGGGTCTATCGTCAATGATAGTAATTTTTGGGGCAATTGGTCTGATGTTATTTTACGGCGGTTTCTTCATATACAAGATCATGAACGACAAATCTCCTCACTAGATCTCGCTTAGCTCTAGAAACGCTTTGCACCGGAGTCGGTTACTTGCCTACTCCGGTTTTTTATTTGATCTCAATGCACCACTCATTGATATAATCCTATTATTCTTCCCTGTTCTTAATGAGATTACTGCTATGTCTCACGACGACGATTTTGATCTATTTCAACAGATGATGGGCGATGTAAAGCCAATCACTCAAGACACCACCGAACACAAAAAAGTACACCAAGTAACAGAAGCACAGCTCGCAAAACGCGAAGCAGCAATCTGGTTAACGGAAGATGACCCAGAATACCTATCACTTGATCACGCTGAAATGCTCAAGCCAGAGGACTTTGTTGAGTTCAAACGTGATGGTGTACAGGACGGGGTTTACCGCAAACTTCGCCTTGGTAAGTATCCAATCCAAGCTCGCTTGGATTTGCACCGTAAAACATTGAAAGAAGCACGTGATGAAGTCGTGACGTTTTTAAAGCAATGCCTATCAATGGACATTAGAACGGTCGTTATCGTCCATGGTCGAGGAGAACGCTCAAATCCACCTGCAATGATGAAAAGCTTTGTTAGCAGTTGGCTACGACAAATAAAGGAAGTCCAATGCGTCCATAGTGCGCAACGCTTTCACGGTGGAACTGGAGCCGTTTACGTCCTACTTAGAAAAAGTGCGGAAAAGAAATTAGAAACCCGCGAACGTCACCAAAAACGGTTAGGCTAAATTTCACCCTAATGCTAGAATGCCCGCCCTTATTCTTCCTTCCCCTTAAAGGAAGGGAGCTTCATTCGCCGTTGTGAAACGTTAGGAGACAAAAATGTCACAAGACAACGCTAAACGATTAAATAAATTCATCAGTGAAACGGGGTTTTGCTCACGCCGTGAAGCAGACAGACTGATTGAGCAAGGCCGTGTCACCATTAATGGCAACAAACCTGAAATGGGGACAAAAGTGCTACCTGGTGATGATGTTTGTGTGGATGGTAAGCCAGTGGCAGCAAAAGAGAAGCCGATTTATATCGCTCTCAATAAACCAACAGGCATCACCTGTACAACTGAGAGAGACGTCCCTGGAAACATCGTTGATTTCATCGGCCACCAAAAACGTATCTTTCCGATCGGCCGCTTAGACAAACCCTCTGATGGTCTGATCTTTTTGACCAACGATGGCGACATCGTGAACAAAATCCTTCGCGCAGGCAACAGCCACGAAAAAGAGTACGTCGTACGCGTGGACAAGCCAATTACAGGCGAGTTTCTCAAACAGATGTCGAGTGGCGTTAAGATTCTCGACACAGTCACCCTACCTTGTAAGGTAACGAAAGAAACTAAATTCTCTTTCCGTATTGTGCTCACTCAAGGACTTAACCGTCAGATCCGTCGCATGTGTGAAGCGCTGGGCTATGAAGTATTCAAGCTGCGTCGCGTACGCATCATGAATATCTCTCTTGATGGTATTCCCAATGGGAAATGGCGTTATCTAAGTGACGAAGAAGTGGCAGAGATCCTAGCAATGTGTGAAGGCTCGGTAGGTACAGAAGAAGCATCAAAAACAGACTCTAGAGGTCGCAACATTCGTAAAGCGACCGACGCGAAGCTGTTTGATAGCCGTGAAGAAAACCAAGATTCTACTGCTCGTCGTAACCAGAAGACACGAACTTTCCGCGGTAACAATGCTGATGAATTCCGTCATGCACCAAACTCGAAAAAAGGTCAACAAAAGCGTCGTCAGCGTGATGATGAAGGCGGACGTCCAGCTAAAGAACATTACAAAGCGAAATCACAAGGTGAACGCAGCAGACCGCAAGGCGAGCATGGTAAATCGCACCGTAAACCAGATGCATCGAGCAATACGCATTCAGCAAACAAGCCTCAATCACTGAGTAAGCCTAAGCAGCATTACATGAACCCAAATGCCGCGAAACCAAGCAAACCAGCTAAACGCACTGGTGGTACATTGAGTCTGAAGAAGTAACGCTTCACTGACAGGCAAGATCAAAAAAGGACGCTCATGAGCGTCCTTTTTATTTGTCATGAGTTTACAAACAAAGAGGTGCAAACTGACCACGAGTTAAGCTCAGCAAATCTCTCGGGGCTAACTCAATTTCTAAACCACGTTTACCAGCACTCACACAGATTTTGTCTTGCTCTGCTGCGCTTTCGTGCAAAAAAGTAGGTAAGGCTTTCTTCTGCCCTAGTGGGCTAATTCCACCAACGACATAACCTGTGGTCTTTTGGGCGATTTCCGGATCAGCCATATCGGCCTTTTTGCCCTTCGCTGCTTTCGCCGCCAGTTTTAGGTTCAGCTTTTGGTCAACAGGGATAATCGCAACCGCAAGGTTCTTTGGCTCCCCGTTCAAGCAGAACAGCAAGGTTTTAAATACTGTTTTCGGATCCTGCCCCAGTACTTCAGCAGCCTCCAAGCCATAACTATCGGCTCTAGGGTCATGCTCATACTGATGAATCGTGTGTGGAATTTTTTTCTTTTTCGCAAGATTAATGGCCGGAGTCATCAAGATTCTCCTCATAAAAACAAAAAGCGCAGATTGAATTGGATCTGCGCTTTTAGTTAATGATATCAGCGAGTTTGAGTCAATCGCTTTTTCTCTGTTGGGTTACTGATCAATCGCCGTATCAACTAAATACGTGATTTCACCTGAAGGGGCATACTCATTAACATCAATAGGGCTATGTGTTTCTAAATAATCCTTCAAAACCTCAGCATCGGTAAAACCTGTATTTACATACCCTGGATGATCGTCGATTTTAGGGTAACCATCTCCACCAGCAGCATTATAGCTTGGTACGGTAAAGCGGTAATTACCATCTAAGCGAAGTTGCTTATTACCAATAAACACATTGGTTACCTCACCATTATTGATACTCATCGCAATGCCGGCAAACTGTGCATAAGCACCAGAGTCAACAGGCTTAGTTGCAACGACATTTAGATAATCTAATACCTCTTTACCCGTCATATCAACGTAAGAAACCATATTGCCAAATGGCTGAACAGTGAGCACGTCTTTATAAGTAATATCACCCGCAGCAATCGAATCTCGAACACCACCAGAATTCATTACGGCGAAATCTGCTTTCGCACGTTCCATGTGAGCCGTTGCAATTAATCGGCCTAAGTTTGTTTGCTGGTAACGAACCACATTGCGGTCACCCTCAAGCTTACCGTTAGATTCTGCAATCTTCACGTTTAGTTTGCCCTGACCTTTTTCTTGATAAGGACGAAGAAACTCAAGCATCATTTCGTCTTGTTTAATCTCTTCTTGGATCAAGACTCGTTGCGACTGACCATCAACTTTAACTTTCTTTTTCAAGTTTACAGGGATTAGATCGTAGCTCACCATCGAGAGTTCGCCATTACGAAACTCGTAATCGGCGCGTCCCACATATTTCCCCCACTCGTGTGCCTGAACAATAAAGGTACCATTTTGTTTATCGGGCTGACATTCATCACCTGGTTTAAAGTTCTTTTTGATAACGTTTGGACCTTCCATGCACACAGGTTCTTGTGAGTGTCCTCCAACGATCATGTCGAGATCGCCGTCATTCAAATAACGAGCTAACGCCACATCGCCAGGAGCATTGATGCCTCTATTACCATTTTCATAGTGTCCCATATGCGTGACAGCAAAAATCAGATCTGGATACTCTGTTTCTTTCAGTTCTGCAATCAGCTTCTTGGCTTCTTCTTTTGGGTCACGGAAGTCAATTTGTTCAATGAATTCAGGGTTGCCAAGTTTCGCTGTGTCTTCGGTTGTAAGACCAATGACCGCAATTTTAATGCCCTGCTTGTTAAACATCGCGTATGGTTGGAATAAACGCTTGCCAGTATTTTTATCGTAAATATTGGCAGACAACATCGGAAAGTTTGCCCACTCTTGCTGCTTGAATAGCACGTCCAATGGATTATCAAACTCATGATTACCTAGAGCCATCGCATCGTAACCAATTTTGCTCATGCCTTTAAAATCCGGCTCGGCATCTTGTAAATCAGACTCAGGTACTCCTGTGTTGATGTCACCACCAGAAAGCAATAACACGCTCCCCCCCTCAGCCTGTATTTCTTCGCGCAAATCATCGATTAACGTTTTACGCGCCGCCATGCCATATTCACCGTATCGATTTTGCCAAAAGCGACCATGATGATCGTTAGTGTGCAACACGGTCAATTTATAGGTTGTATCGGCATTCCATTCTGGTGCAGGTTGCGTAGCACACCCAGCTAACGAGGCCAAGATAGCGGCACTCAAAACAGTTTTGATCATCAGACGCTGATTCATTTATTTACCTTTTTCTTATTGGGATTACTGACGCACATTTTAAGCATTCGATCTATTTGAAAACCACGTGCACCCTAACACATTGATTTAATAATTATGATGCATTGTTTAGCAATAACAAATTCATCAGTAACAAGTTTGAGAATTTACAGTTTTTCAGATAAAAAAATAGCCAACACTCGGTTGGCTATAGTATTTGTTACCACCAGTCATCTGGCGTTTACTTGATATCGATATCTGCAAAGCTCTTGATTAGATCATCAAGCGATTTCATTTGTGCTAAGAATGGCTCTAACTTGTCTAGAGGCAGTGCAGATGGGCCATCACAACGCGCTTGGTCTGGGTTTGGGTGCGCTTCGATAAATAGACCTGCGATGCCTGTCGCTAGACCCGCTTTTGCAAGCTCAACTGTCTGCTCACGACGGCCGCCAGATGCTGCGCCTGATGGGTCACGCATTTGTAGTGAGTGCGTTACGTCAAAGATGATTGGGCTACCTTTCGAAGCATTTTTCATCACACCAAAACCAAGCATGTCTACAACTAGGTTATCGTAACCGTGGCAAGAACCGCGCTCACATAGGATGATCTTGTCGTTACCGCATTCTGCGAACTTCTCAACGATGTTACCCACTTGACCAGGGCTCATAAATTGAGGTTTCTTCACGTTGATAACCGCACCTGTTTTGGCCATAGCTTCAACAAGGTCAGTTTGACGAGCTAGGAATGCAGGAAGCTGAATAACGTCTACCACGTCAGCGACAGGTTGAGCTTGCGCTTCAGTGTGAACGTCCGTGATGATCTTTACACCAAAAGTGTCTTTCAGCTCCTGAAAGATTTTCATACCTTCTTCCAGACCTGGACCACGGTATGAATGAACAGAACTGCGGTTTGCTTTGTCAAACGACGCCTTAAATACGTAAGGAATACCAAGTTTTTCCGTTACTTTTACGTAGTGCTCACAGATCTGCATCGCAAGATCACGAGACTCAAGAACGTTCATACCTGCAAATAGGGTGAATGGCTTGTCGTTAGCAACCTGAATGTCGCCGATATTAACGATTTTCTGTTCCATTTTGATTCTCTTTTTCTGTCCACGATACGCCACAGTTCGGCACATCGATAAAATTAGTGAAGTGTGACGTGCGTTTCACTCATCACATTAACTTGTGATTTTAGTAGCTCAGAAGCCGGATCGTCAGGGCATTGGTCAATAAAGTACTGAAAATCTGATACCGCTACTTGAGGGCACTCTAGCTGTTGGAAAATAAAACCACGGTCACGAATTTCGTATGGGTCATCTGGCACAAACGTTAGAGCAAGATTCGTACAACGTAATGCCAGCGTATAATGCTCTTCGCGCAACATCGCACTTTTAATCAACGCCAACCAGCGACCAATAATTGTTGGGTTGTCAGCTTCCTCAAAATGTTCAGGCTTTAGCTGAGCTAGCGGTCCTTCCTGGCCAATAAGCCAAGCTTGAAGAATCCTTTCACCTACATACTCACCATTAAATGGGTTGATGTAGTCTGGCTTCTTATGCATCCAGTCGACTTTTAACAGGAACTGAGTAGGGAAAGTAACTCCCTTCAACGGGAACCCCAGCTTTTTGCCTAGGTATAACAAAATCGAACCTAAGCTCACAGGAATACCTTTTCTGCGCTCCAACACTTTATCGATGAAGCTGTTGTCCGAAATAAAGTATTCCTGCTCGTCGCCTTTGAATCCCCACTCGTGGAAAAACAGTCGTAGGAATGCATCAAATCGTTGCTCTTCATCGGTTTCATGAACAAGCGTGGCTTCTGCATCTTTGTAAAGACGCTCTAACTCTTGTTTCGCCCAATGTACTTTGGTTTCTGGGTTAATCGCTTTGTTTAGCTCAAGCGCACCTTCCACCAACGGTATATTGTCAAAATCTTCGTCAAAAAACTCTAACATGACGTCTATCCAAATAACGTAGGGCTCTTAGACACAGCAATGTTTGCAGCCATGACCAACCAACCTAATGCGCCGAAAAAGCCAAATATCTTCAGTAGGTTGTTTTTCGCAAGTTTCAATGAGAAGAATCCAAGCGCAATGTACGCCAGTACGCAGGTGATTTTGTTTGTTAACCACGGTGCGGCATCGGTAAACGGGATGAAACCCGTAATGAAAATAAGCGCGATACCTGACACTAGCAATGCAGTATCAACGATGTGGGGAAACACTTTCAAAAAGCGATTATTTCGCTTCGGTGAGTTCATCATCATTAACACGAATCGGATCGATAGTAGCGTCGCACTGAGAGCGATCGTCACTAAGTGTATGTGTTTTAGAGCTACGTACATTTTTCTTCTCTTTTTAGTTAGTGTTTGCTGACTTCCATGATTAACTGGCCAGACAACCAAGCGTTACTCGATCGTTACCGCCATAATCTTTTTCCGTAGCGACCTGTTGGTAACCAAAGCCACGCATTATCTCACGCACCGCCTCACCTTGATCATAACCATGTTCAAATGCCAGCCAACCGCCCACTTCAAGATGCTGACGAGCAAGATCCGAGATATGACGAATATCAGCTAAGCCATTCTCTTTAGCAACTAATGCAGATTTTGGCTCAAAGCGCACATCACCTTGGGATAAATGTGGATCTTTTTCATCAATATATGGCGGGTTGGAGACAATTAAAGCAAACTTCGTACCTTCTGTAATAGGCTCAAACCAACTGCCTTGAGCAAAGGTCACATTTTTGATGTTTAGCTGCTCAGCATTGTACTCTGCAAGTGCTTTCGCTTCTTGCTTAAGGTCTACGCCCATCACTTGACGTTTTGGCATTTCAGATGCGAGTGCGATAGCAATTGCCCCCGTCCCCGTTCCAAGATCTAAAATAGGCCCAGTTTGCTCGTAGGTCTTATCGAGTGCAACCTCGACCAAACGTTCTGTATCCGGTCTAGGTATCAGGGTAGAAGGAGAAACTTTAAACGGTAAAGACCAAAACTCTCGCTCACCAATAATATAAGCGACGGGTTCACCAGTTAAACGTCGTTCAAGTAGAGCATCAAACTGAGATTTTTGCTCTGCTTCTAACGCTTTTTCTGGCCAGGTCAGCAGGTAAGTTCGTGGTTTGCCAAGGACATGGCAAAGGAGTACAGCTGCATCGAGAGAAGGCGACTCTTTGCCGCCTTCTGCCAGTTTCGCCGTCGCACTTTTCAGTGCTTGCTCAATCGATTGAACTTGGCTCATCGATTAGCCGTTCTCTGCGAGCGCCGCAAGTTGGTCTGCTTGGTGCTCTTGAATCACAGGATCAATCAAGCTCTGCAGGTCACCTTCCATCACTTCGTTCAAACGATAGATGGTCAGGTTGATACGGTGATCAGACACACGACCTTGTGGGTAGTTGTATGTACGAATACGGTCACTACGGTCACCAGAACCTAGAAGGTTACGACGTGTATCAGACACTTCTGCGGCACGACGCTCTTCTTCCGCTTGAACGATACGAGCAGCAAGAACCGCCATTGCTTTCGCTTTGTTCTTGTGCTGTGAACGCTCATCCTGACACTCTACTACCGTACCCGTTGGTAAGTGGGTAATACGGATTGCAGAATCCGTGGTGTTAACGTGCTGACCACCCGCGCCAGATGCACGGAACGTATCGATTTTCAGGTCTGCTGCTTTGATTTCTGGCAGATCCGCTTCAGGGATTTCCGCCATTACTGCTACTGTACAAGCAGAAGTATGCACACGACCTTGAGACTCTGTTGCTGGAACACGCTGTACACGGTGACCGCCTGACTCAAATTTCAACACGCCGTACGCACCGTCGCCGCTTACTTTCGCGATCATCTCTTTGTAACCACCGTGCTCTGCCTCGTTTGAAGACATGACTTCGATGCGCCAGCCACGCTTTTCTGCGTACTTGCTGTACATACGGAATAGATCACCCGCGAAGATACCCGCTTCGTCGCCACCCGCACCTGCACGAATTTCTAGGAAACAGTTACGATCATCGTTCGGATCTTTTGGCAGAAGAAGAATCTGTAACTCATCAGTAAGACGCTCAATCGTCGCTTTCGCTTCTTTGATTTCTTCTTGCGCCATTTCACGCATTTCTTCGTCGTCTTCGTTTGCCATCTCTTCAGCGGCGACAAGATCTTCTTGTGCTTGTTGATAAGCTTGGAAGCACTTGGTTACTTCTTCTAGCTGAGAGTACTCTCTTGATAGAGCACGGAATTTGTCCTGATTTCCAATTACATCAGGATCACCAAGAAGATGTTGAACTTCTTCGTAACGTTCTACTAGCGTTTCTAGCTTAGTCAGAATAGAGGCTTTCATAGTGTCGTTTTCTTAATAAAAAGCGTGAGTTATAGATCATCCAAGCCAAGTGTTTGGCGGATAATCGTTAATTTTGCTGGTTCGCCTTGCTCTGCTGCACTTTGCAATGCGCGAGTTGGAGCGTGAATCAGTTTGTTGGTGAGTTTATTACTCAGCTCGCGCAGCACTTTCTCCGGATCTGCGCCTGCCGCTAAAGATTGCAAACTTTTGCTCAGTAACTCTTCACGAATTTCGTTGGCTGATTTGCGATAGTCGCGAATACTATCGACGGCTTGCAGTGAACGCAACCATGTCATAAACGCAGCGCTTTCTTCACTAACAATCGCTTCAGCTTGAATCGCTTCGACTTTACGCTGCTCAATGTTGCTGTCGATGATAGATTGCAAGTCATCAACAGAATACAGATATGCGTCGTTCAGTTCACCGACTTCCGACTCTACATCTCGCGGCACCGCAATATCGACTAACAAGATAGGTTGATGTCGGCGCTGCTTTAGAGCCGTTTCGACCATACCTTTGCCAATAATAGGCAATGGGCTCGCCGTTGAGCTAATCACAATATCCGCTTTCGCCAAATGTTCAGGAATTTCGTTCAAACTGATCACTTCTGCGCCAAATTGGTCCGCTAAGCCTTGCGCGCGCTCTTTAGTGCGGTTCGCGACAATCATTTTTGTGCAACCGTTGGACGCTAAATGCTTCGCGACCAATTCAATCGTCTCACCCGCACCAACTAAAAGCACGGTTGAATCTGATAACGACTCAAAAATATGTTTTGCCAGTGTACATGCCGCATAAGCCACGGACACGGCATTACCACCAATATCTGTCTCTGTTCTCACCCGTTTGGCGACTGAGAACGTCTTTTGAAACAGTTTATCAATCGAGGCATCGACGGCTTGATGATCTCGCGAGTCAGAAAATGCTTGCTTTACCTGCCCTAAAATTTGAGGCTCACCCAACACCAGAGAGTCAAGACCGCACGATACGCGCATCAAATGCTTTATTGCAGCTTGTTCTTCATGAACATACAAACTCGGCATTAAATCTTCGCGGCTCACTTGATGAAATTGAGCAAGCCAATCGATCAACTTGTTTCGCGCTCCTTGCTTAACATCGCAGTACAACTCAGTTCGGTTACAGGTTGAAACAATCACACTGCCGTTAACCGCTTCGTGCTCTCTAAGTTGCTCGAGTGCAGGGCCGAGTTTATCCGGACCAAACGCCACCTTCTCTCGCAAGTCGACAGACGCTGTATTGTGATTAATTCCAATAGCAAGCAAGGACATCTAACGTGGTATCTCTGGGATAGGTTATAAAATAGGTCCAGAATTTTACTGTAAGCACGCATTTATTGAAAGGGTAAGCCGGATTTGTTTTCCTAAGTGCGACTTTTCAATGCTATAGTTGTGAGCGATTCCCGATGAAACTGATTAATAAGCCATCAAACATGACGTTACGCTCCTTTATTCTTTTTTTCTTGTCGAGCTTACTGCTCGCTGGTTGTTCGTCCGTTCCTGAAAGTGTTACCAGCGTTGAATGGCAAGCTCATGAGCAGCGACTCGAAACCATCCAAGATTTTCAAGCAACGGGGAAACTTGGTTATATTGGCCCAGACCAAAGACAAAATTTAAACTTCTACTGGAAACATTCTTCAGCACTAAGCCAGTTGCGTTTAACAACGATTCTCGGACAAACGGCATTAAAGCTCACCATCACCCCACAAGGCGCCACAGTAGAAACTTACGATGATCAGGTCCTTTCTTCTCGCAGTGCTAACCAGCTGATTTACCGTCTTACAGGGTTGATGATGCCCGTCGATCACATGCCTGACTGGCTATTAGGTCTACCGACCGATGCCGACAAATTCCAACTGTCTCCAACCAATACACTGCAAGCGTTAAACAAACAAATTGGTTTAAATGATTGGAGTATCGCTTATCAACGATATGGCGACGTTCAATGGCATGAACAGTCTCTCCCTCTGCCAAATAAGCTGAAACTCACCACAGCTGATGTCAAAATAAATCTAGTGATCACAAAATGGAACATCACCCAATGATTGAACTTTCAACACGCTGGCCATCACCAGCGAAATTGAATCTCTTTCTATATATCAACGGCCGTACAGAGAATGGCTACCACGAGTTACAAACCTTATTCCAATTCGTCGATCACGGCGATGAGCTCACCATTCAAGCGAACCATTCTGGTGATATTACGATTTCTCCAGAGATAGAAGGTGTGCCTCTTCAAGACAATTTAATTTGGAAAGCAGCAACCGCGCTTCAAGCTTACTCAAACTGCCCTTTTGGCGCGCATATTGAGCTACAGAAAGTGCTGCCTATGGGTGGAGGCATTGGTGGGGGCTCATCGAATGCAGCTACAGCATTAGTGGCACTGAATTACTTATGGCAACTGAATCTAACTGACGACGAACTGGCTGAAATAGGTTTAAAACTAGGCGCAGACGTGCCCGTATTTGTGCGCGGATTTGCAGCTTTTGCTGAAGGTGTTGGTGAAAAACTCTCTCCTGCTTATCCCGAAGAAAAGTGGTATTTAGTCGTCAGACCGAATGTATCTATCGCAACCGTCGACGTTTTTTGTCATCCAGATCTAACGCGAAACACCCCAAAACGAGATCTAGAAACACTTTTAAATACGCCAAGCGTAAACGATTGCGAAAAAATTGTACGAATGCTCTACCCAGAGGTTGATAAGCAACTTTCTTGGCTGCTACAATACGCGCCGTCAAGATTGACGGGGACAGGATCTTGCGTTTTTGCTGAATTTTCGAGCAAATCTGAAGCAGAAACTATCCTTGCACAACTCTCTGATAAAGTCTCGGCATTTGTCGCTCAAGGGCGCAATATTTCGCCATTAAAAGAGACTTTGGCTGAATACCAATCAGCCTCACACCGACCTATTTAAACTGGACGCAAACCCGAGGTTTCCACCGTGCCTGATATGAAGCTATTTGCTGGTAACGCAACACCTGAACTAGCCCAACGTATTGCTGATCGTCTTTACATCTCTCTTGGTGATGCATCTGTTTCTCGCTTTTCTGATGGCGAAGTTGCAGTTCAAATCAATGAGAATGTTCGTGGTAGCGATGTTTTCATCATTCAATCCACTTGTGCACCGACTAACGACAACCTAATGGAATTGGTTGTTATGATTGATGCAATGCGCCGTGCTTCAGCAGGCCGTATCACTGCAGTTATCCCTTACTTCGGCTACGCTCGCCAAGACCGTCGTGTACGTTCTGCGCGTGTGCCAATTACTGCAAAAGTTGTTGCTGATTTCCTATCTAACGTTGGTGTTGACCGCGTTCTAACTATCGACCTACACGCAGAGCAAATTCAAGGCTTCTTCGATGTACCTGTAGACAACATCTTCGGCACGCCAGTGCTACTTGAAGATATGCAGGCTCGCGGTCTAGATAACCCTGTAGTGGTATCTCCTGACCTAGGTGGCGTTGTTCGTGCTCGTGCAACAGCAAAAGCACTAGGCGACATCGACATCGCAATCGTAGATAAGCGTCGTCCACGTGCAAACGTTTCTGAAGTAATGAACCTAATCGGTGATGTTGAAGGTCGTGACTGTGTGATCGTTGATGACATGATCGACACAGGTGGCACACTATGTAAAGCAGCTGAAGCACTAAAAGAGCGCGGTGCTAAGCGTGTATTCGCTTACGCTACTCACGCAGTATTCTCAGGCAACGCTGCGGATAACATCAAGAACTCAGTTCTTGACCAAGTTATAGTAACTGACTCTATCTCTCTGTCTAAAGAGATGGCTGCAACAGGTAAAGTGACAACACTAAGCCTATCTCGCATGCTGGCTGAAGCGATTCGTCGTATCAGCAATGAAGAGTCAATCTCTGCAATGTTCAACTAATACGAACATTTCAGTTACACTGATTTAAAAAGCACCCCTCTTTGGGGTGTTTTTTTATTTGTACTGATAACTAGAAAATCCCTTGGTCGCCCACCGCGAGTTTTCTGTGCTATCATACTGCGCTTTTTGAGATTCCAGAGAGATCCTAACCTTGAGTCAACAAATCAAACTTCTTGTTGGTCTTGCTAACCCAGGACCAGAATACGCCAGAACTCGTCACAATGCGGGCGCTTGGGTTGTAGAAGAATTAGCACGCGTTCACAACGTTACACTGAAGAACGAACCAAAGTTTTTTGGTCTAACAGGACGCATTATGGTCAATGGCCAGGATCTCCGTTTGCTTATCCCAACCACCTTCATGAATCTATCAGGTAAATCGATCGCAGCGCTTGCGAAATTTTATCAAATTAAACCTGAAGAGATCATGGTCGCTCATGACGAGCTAGACTTACCGCCAGGTGTCGCTAAGTTTAAAAAAGGTGGGGGGCACGGTGGACACAACGGTCTGCGTGACACCATTAGCAAACTGGGCAATAACAAAGATTTTTATCGTCTTCGTATTGGCATTGGTCATCCGGGACACAAAGATAAAGTGGCGGGTTTTGTATTAGGTAAAGCGCCAGCTAAAGAGCAAGAGCTTTTAGATGCAGCAGCTGATGAGGCTGTTCGTTGTCTAGATATCCTGATTAAGGATGGCCTATCTAAAGCACAAAATCGCCTCCACACGTTCAAAGCTGAATAAGGTTACTATCATGGGTTTTAAATGTGGCATCGTTGGTCTACCTAACGTAGGTAAATCAACTCTGTTCAACGCACTAACTAAAGCGGGTATCGAAGCAGCAAACTTCCCGTTCTGTACCATTGAACCAAACACTGGTGTGGTTCCTGTGCCAGATCTACGTCTAGACGCACTAGCTAAGATCGTTAACCCACAGAGAGTTCTTCCAACGACGATGGAGTTCGTGGACATCGCTGGTCTTGTTGCTGGTGCATCACGTGGTGAAGGTTTAGGTAACAAATTCCTAGCTAACATCCGTGAAACAGACGCGATTGGCCACGTTGTACGTTGTTTTGAAAACGAAAACATTGTTCATGTTTCAGGTAAAGTTTCACCTATCGAAGATATCGAAGTGATCAACCTTGAACTTGCAATGGCTGACCTTGATTCTTGTGAGCGAGCGATTCAACGTAACGCGAAGAAGGCAAAAGGCGGCGATAAAGACGCAAAATTTGAACTAACCGTCCTAGAAAAACTGTTACCAGTACTAACTGAAGGCGGCATGGCACGCACAGTTGAGCTATCTAAAGAAGAGTTAGCAGCAATCGGCTACCTAAACTTCCTAACACTGAAGCCAACTATGTACATTGCAAACGTAAACGAAGATGGCTTCGAAAATAACCCATATCTAGATGCGGTTCGTGAGTTCGCAGAAAAAGAAAACAATGTCGTTGTACCTGTATGTGCAGCTATCGAATCTGAACTATCTGAACTAGAAGATGAAGATCGCGAAGAATTCCTAGCAGATATGGGGATCGAAGAGCCGGGCCTGAACCGTGTAATTCGCTCTGGTTACGAACTACTGACTCTACACACCTACTTCACAGCAGGTGTTAAAGAAGTACGTGCTTGGACAATCCCTGTTGGTGCAACTGCGCCTCAGGCGGCAGGTAAGATCCACACTGACTTCGAGAAAGGCTTTATTCGTGCAGAAGTAGTCGGTTACGACGATTTCATCCAATTCAATGGTGAAAATGGCGCAAAAGACGCAGGTAAATGGCGTCTAGAAGGTAAAGACTACATCGTAAAAGATGGCGATGTTGTACACTTCCGCTTCAATGTTTAATTAAATGAATGAATTCTAAACACTTCATTTACACTAAAAGCCAGCTGTTAAGCTGGCTTTTTTAATACCTTAAGTAAATGAACAAAAATAAATTACGCAACTGCAAGCTAATTTATTTCCAGTTTTAGATCATAAACACGCCTCTTTGTTTAAAAAGGAAGCGAACGAGGTTTTTTCCGAAATTTATTAAAAAAAACTGTTGACGGATCTCACTCAACTTCGCATAATGCGCGCCGTTCCCAACGACAAGGCAACAAAGCGTTGAGAACAAAAAATATGGTTTTGGCTACGTAGCTCAGCTGGTTAGAGCACATCACTCATAATGATGGGGTCACAGGTTCGAATCCCGTCGTAGCCACC
>NZ_JAWPOP010000338.1:0-785 GCF_033344345.1 Vibrio sp. 1978 | reverse complement strand
CCTATTCGAGTGCACGCGCAGCGGGGCGCAGTATCGCTCAAGCCTGTAACCATCTCCGGCAATGTCATCTCCGGTCGGCTAGGCGGCGAGTTTGACATGGCCAACAACCCACTCAGCGGTTTGACATTCCAGCTCAAGGATCAATGCGGCATAATCATAGGCGATCTGCTCGATGGTGAAATATCACGTAATGACTGCGACTCACCACAACAGCCAGACCACTTAACGCCGAACGTACCAACGAACGATGCTCAGCCGGAGGAATCGAGCTTTCATAGCATTGCAGAGGCGAATCTAGAGCAACCGGAAGAAGAGCTGGTTGAGGAGATAACAGAAGAGTTAGAGCCGGCTACGAACGAGGTCGTAGCCGAAGAAGAACTAGCAACTGAGTAGCTGCGAATAGTTGGGCAACAGCATATACGTGCCAACGAAATCAACCGCAGGCGTATCGCCGCTGTACATCACCACATGGATGACAATGCGCGCCTTGCGCCCTGACGCCAAGCGATCCAAATCACCACTGATACCATCAAGCGAGGTACTCGCCACCGGATTTTGATCCACCGGATGACGATAACGAATCGAGCTGTCTGCCAGAACAATATCGCCATGCAAACCGCGCTCTTTGAGCAGTAACCACGTCATTCCCCATCCCGTCAGCGTTGCCAACGTAAATGCCGAACCAGCAAACATCGTATTGTGCGGGTTCAAATTCGGATTGAGCTGGGCACTGCATTCGAACTGATAACCGGTGTATTGGTTGATTTTGATGCCCATTTTGTCCG
>NZ_JAWPOP010000337.1:0-785 GCF_033344345.1 Vibrio sp. 1978 | reverse complement strand
AAGTAACGGTAACAGTTTGATTAAAAAGTTTTTGCTCGGTTTTGCATCAATATTGCCACTATTCTCGGCACCTGCATTATCCGATTCACTACCAGAACGCATAGATACGTTTACAGAGCTATTTAACTATGAAGTGGCTCTTAAATCGTATGATATACGCATTCTGCAATCAAATTACCCTACGAAGTTACTTTCACCTGATTCGTTGCTTCCTCAAACTTCTGACTATCCTTTGAAGGATATTCAGCAGCTCTACAGCTTGGCGAATACATGTCGAGGGAAATTACCTCTCAGCCCTCTAATTACTGAACCTCTAGTATTTACTCGTGCTATTTGTAAGGGCACTCAGTTAACACCGCGTTGGTTCTCGCGTAGCGGATTAATTCACCCTGGTGGCGGTACTTACGCGGCGCGCTATGTTGAAAAGTATCCCGAGTTGCGTCCTAAACTTGCTCAGTACATGCACATTAAAGAGCGTGACAACGAAGAAGGTGACGAGCTACTAGAAAGCTTGCAAAATATGGACGATGACGCCATTAATGCTCTAATTGCAGGAGCAAGTATGTTTATTGAAGGCAAGGAAATGTGGCTTCGTCGTGGAGACCGTTACTTCGTATTTTCCAAAGATGTTTGGCAAGAAAACGTCGCGAATGCGGGTCTTTCTTATACATTAGCGTCACAAAGCAAAAGCTGTTTCGTGAAACGAGGCAACATATGTTGGGATGTAGAAGATCACTCGCAAGTTTTGCGGATCAGTATGATCATCCTTGTCATTGCATGTATCT
>NZ_JAWPOP010000336.1:0-785 GCF_033344345.1 Vibrio sp. 1978 | reverse complement strand
CCGTGTCTACACCCATCGAGATATTGATTGGGTCAACTTCATCAAGCGGCTGAAAGAGACGGGAATGCCGTTAGAAGAGATTCAAGAATATGCTTCATTGAGGGAGATTGGCTCGCAAACGACTGCTGACAGACAAAAGCTTTTGGAAGTTCATCGAGATAATTTAATCGAACATATCCGACAACAAAATGAGCATCTGAAACGATTAGAAGAAAAAATAAATCTGTATAAAAGCGGAAAAGTACGTTGACTTAGAGTTCACTCTAACTTGTAAGGTGTGCGGGTATTCACTCAAAGGAGCACACAAAATGGAAAATACGCGATTTCAAACAGGGCTAGAACAGTTATCAAAAATCGATGGAGAGGCTGGCCAAAAAGTTATCGAAAGCCTGAACGACATTTGCCCTGATTTAGCTAAGTTCACGATTGAGTACCCATTTGGCGACATCTACACCCGTGAAGGGCTAGATCTAAAATCGCGAGAGATCGCTACGGTGTCCGCATTGACGGCGATGGGGAACTGTACTCCACAGCTTAAAGTGCATTTACACGCTGCGCTAAATGTTGGTTGCACGGAAGAAGAGATCAAAGAAGTGATCATGCAAATGTCTGTTTACGCAGGATTTCCAGCTGCATTAAATGGCATGTTTGCCTTTAAAGAAGTACTCTCGGAAAGGCAGGTTTAGCTGCCTGCAAGCAACATTTAAAGTGAGCGTTAGGAGTCTCTAACGCTTTTATTTTTATATTTTTTAACGCGTTATTAAACCGCAAGGATGGTGGATGAT
>NZ_JAWPOP010000335.1:0-786 GCF_033344345.1 Vibrio sp. 1978 | reverse complement strand
ATCGGTATCGCCTTTACGATGGTTTATGCGTCTCGCATCAAAGCAAATCCTGAGTACTCTTACAGCCGCCGTACGGATAAATACTTCCGTCAGCAAGAACTAGGTAGCCACGACTCTCGTTGGAACTTCGGAGACACGCTCGTTATTCTAACGGTTATCGCAACAACGATTTGGGTGGTTTGGGGCGTAGTAGCCAAAGCATGGTACATCCCAGAAATCGCTTCTCAGTTCTTCACAATGGGCTTTGTGGTTGCCATCATCGGTACGATCTTCCGCCTAAACGGCATGACCCTTAACTGTGCGGCGGACGCATTCAAAGAAGGCGCAGCGATCATGCTAGCTCCTGCTCTTTTGGTTGGCTGTGCGAAAGGTGTATTGCTTATTCTAGGTGGTGGTACTACCGATGAAGCAAGCGTACTGAACTCGATTTTGAACAGCGCAGGCGGCGTGATCAGCGGCCTTCCTGATGTTGCCGCAGCTTGGTTGATGTATGTGTTCCAATCCATCTTCAACTTCTTCGTGACCTCGGGTTCTGGCCAAGCAGCACTGACAATGCCTCTGTTGTCTCCTCTTGCAGACATCGCTGGCGTAACTCGTCAGGTAGCGGTTCTGGCATTCCAACTGGGTGATGGTTTCACTAACGTGATCGTTCCTACTTCTGCGTCCCTAATGGCAACGCTTGGCGTGTGTCGTATCGACTGGGGTGACTGGGCGAAATTCTGCTGGCGCTTTATGCTATTACTCTTTACCCTATCGAGCATTGTCGTCGTCGCAGCTCACGTGATG
>NZ_JAWPOP010000334.1:0-787 GCF_033344345.1 Vibrio sp. 1978 | reverse complement strand
CAAGCACTGTGGATGTAGCAAATCAGCTCAGCTTAATCCCTGAACCTAGCGAAATTGAACAAGCGTTATCAAACATCGATCCAGACGACTTAACACCTCGTCAAGCCCTTGAAGAGCTGTATCGTTTGAAGAAAATGCTTTAACGAGAATATCTAATCTCCCCTAAAACAGAAAAGGGCTATGGTTATCCATAGCCCTTTGTGTTTCGAGAAAGCTTAGTATTAATCGTCTTCGACGTTAAACAAGTTTTCCATATTTAGGCCTTGTTTAATTAGGATTTCACGAAGTCGACGTAAACCCTCCACTTGAATTTGACGTACACGCTCACGGGTAAGACCAATCTCTCGTCCCACTTCTTCAAGCGTAGACGGCTCATAGCCAAGCAAACCAAAACGGCGTGCAAGCACTTCTTTTTGTTTTGGATTCAACTCTTCCAACCAATGGATCAAAGACGATTTGATGTCATCATCTTGAGTCGACACTTCTGGATCAGAGTTATTTGCGTCAGGAATAATATCCAGAAGCGCTTTTTCACCGTCACCACCAATTGGGGTATCAACGGAGCTAATACGCTCGTTAAGACGCAGCATTTTGCTGACATCTTCTACTGGTATATCTAATTGAGCAGCAATTTCTTCTGCAGTTGGTTCATGATCGAGCTTTTGAGAAAGTTCACGCGCAGTACGCAGATAAATGTTCAGCTCTTTCACGACATGAATAGGCAAGCGAATGGTGCGAGTTTGGTTCATCAACGCACGTTCGATCGTTTGACGGATCCACCATGTTG
>NZ_JAWPOP010000333.1:0-787 GCF_033344345.1 Vibrio sp. 1978 | reverse complement strand
CCACGTTCTTTTTAAGGAAGCTACTGGGAACCGACACCATAACGATCCAAGGCGCATCGCTGGTGTCAATTGCAGTAATCGCATACTCATCCCCGCCAAACGTCACAAGGCCTGCGCCTTTTTGTTTCGCAATGGATTGAATACGAGCCCATTGAGACGCCAACTCATGAGAGACTTTCTTGCCCACTTGATCCGCTTGGCTGCTGTTCGCCAGTGTGATGCCTTTCCACGAAGAAATCAGAATACGGCCTTGTCCATCAAACAAGTCGCTCGCGTAATCTTCACTTTGGCTTTGTAACTCGTTCAATGACAAATCAAAACCGAGAGAGCCGATGATCTCGCCACGTAACTTGATTGGTTGGCTGATGGTCGTGATCAGTTCTTGTTTGCCGCGAACCGGATACATGTACGGTTCCATCACGAACGTTTTGCCCGTTTCGTAAGGCATCAAGTGCCAATCGTCTTTACGCTCACCGTTGTTGTTTAATTCAGTATTGCTAAAGCTATCCATCGCCACAACATCAAAACTGTTGTGCGAATTTGGCGAACAGAATCGCGCTAAGTAGCCTTCGCTATTAAAGCCAAGGCTTTTGTCTTGAATCGTTGGCTCAACCCACGATGGCTTTTCCCACACCATGTAACCAGCAAACACAGCTTTGTTCTGAGCTTCTAGCGACGCAATAAACTGTTTAACAATAATGTCTGGCGTCGCGGCCGTCTCTGCGCTTAATTCGATAATTGAACGCGCTTGCTTTAGGTTCGCCAACACTGGCTCTAACTGGTTGGA
>NZ_JAWPOP010000332.1:0-787 GCF_033344345.1 Vibrio sp. 1978 | reverse complement strand
AACTGCGTTTCGAGCAATTTTAGGTAAATTGAGTGCTTTTCAGCGCGCCATTGATGCAATGCCTCGATAGGCAAACAGAATAAATGACATGCGGTCAGCGTTTCCAATAAGTACGGTGAAGGTTGACCTTTTATCACGCTTTCAAAGCCGATCACCCAGTCCTTTTCCCAATAAAACTCTTTGCTGAATTCTTTGCCTTTCTCTGTGAGATAGCTTGCGTGGCATACCCCTTCCAGAATGAAGTAGATGTGAGAACTAAATTCACCTTGATGGCTAAGAATGTGCCTAGTGGGTAATTCTAACTCTTGTCCATAGACCATGAGTTGTGAGGCTTCGTCTTCTGAAAAGCCATGTTGAGTGAGATCGAAAAATACGTCGTTTTGCATGAAGGTTATCTGCAGTGAAAGGGTTAGCGCATTTGAACTATCTTAACTGCTTTGCGCAGTAACAAAAAGCGGCTCACTGAGGAGCCGCTAGTTTGAACATGGAGTCGCTTATTTGTTTAAATCGATCTGATAAATCGCAAAGCCCACTTCGTCAGTTGCGACGCGTTTCATCGGGTATTGGCCTTTGTCTTGGATAAACTTCGAAGCTTTTTCGCTCGGTGAGGTTTCAAAGCGAATATCCAGTTTTTTGTCTGACTTAATTGGTGCGAACGACCAGTTATTGTCAGCGCTTGGCGTGACTTCGCCTTTTTCCTCACTGACGCGAGAAATGTACGCCGCAACCACAGAACGGTTTTCGTCTGGAGAGTCAAATGCAATGAAGTCCGGACCAGTGCCAGGGA
>NZ_JAWPOP010000331.1:0-788 GCF_033344345.1 Vibrio sp. 1978 | reverse complement strand
CGTTTGGAGCCAACTCTTCAATGTCTTTACAGATATCAAGAATGACCGGAATGGTTCGCAGTGCTTTAGCAAATCCGCCAGGGCCTGTGGTTTCTTGTCCGATCACATCGTATTTGATAGGAATTCTTTCATCGTTTGCTCGAGCAGCAAGCCCGCCAACACGGAATTGAGTCATGACAAAGTCAGCGCCTTTGATCGCAGCACGGCGGTCAAAATCAGCTTTAATTTCAATATCCGCGCCCGCTTTATCGACCATCCGCTGAGCCAAGCCCTTGATGATTTCTAGTTTTTCCGCGCCGGATTCTATGTCCACAAAGTGAATCTGTTTAACTGGCAAGTAATCCAAGCGTTTGATTACCCCTTCAACCAATTCCGGGGTATAGCTACTGCCACCACCAATAATGGCAAGTTTGATCGCCTCTCTAGACATAATGATTTCCTTACTTGTTCGCGAGTTGCTTGTTCAAAGCGACAATCTCAACAGCCATTTCTTGCGCTAGAATCGTTGTCATTAAATGATCTTGAGCGTGCACCATAACCAGAGTCATCGGCACTTTGCCTTCCCCCTGATCTTCTTCGATCAGTTGCGTCTGAATTAAATGCGCCTTGTTAATGCACTCTCTGGCTTGCAACAATTTCTCTTCTGCTGCTTCAAATTTTTGCTCTCTCGCCAAACGGAGCGCTTCATAACTTAAACTTCTGGCTTCACCCGCATTGCAGATGATTTCCATTACAACCAGTTCTTGTTCCATTTTCTCTCTCCAGAAATATGGGCTGCTTGGTAAAAC
>NZ_JAWPOP010000330.1:0-790 GCF_033344345.1 Vibrio sp. 1978 | reverse complement strand
CTTCGTCGTCACCAATCAAGGTTTCAAATACTTGATGCACTTTATTCATGTGCTGCTGAGTTTGTTTGGTGAGCAGATCCCACGACTCTAGCTGCATCGCAGTTGCCAGTTTTAAACGCTCAATGTCGCAATCGGGCAGCGTTTGAGTCTGCTTGTCTGCCATTGCTTGCAGTAGATTTTCTAGCTGGCGTAAATATTTATATGCCGCTTCCAGATTGCTGACTTCTTGCGGGGTTAACAGTGCAAGTTCCTCAATACCATTTAAGGTTTCGAGCAAGCCACGATTGCGCAAAGATGGCTCTCGCCCGCCACGAATCAGTTGGAAAACTTGCGCGATAAACTCAATTTCTCGAATACCACCAGCACCCAGCTTGATGTTGTTGGTTAAACCGCGACGTCGCACTTCACTGCTGATCATTGATTTCATACGGCGCAATGACTGAATCGCACTAAAGTCGATGTAACGACGGAACACAAACGGACGCAACATTTTGCGTAGCTCTTGATATTGCGGATACATTTCGCATCCCATCACGCGCGCTTTGATCATCGCGTAACGTTCCCAGTCCCGTCCTTGCTCTTGGTAGTAATCTTCCAACGCGGCATAGCTCATTACCAACGGGCCGCTTTCTCCAAACGGACGCAGCCGCATGTCGACGCGATAACAAAAACCATCAAACGTCTGTTGATCGAGTGCTTTGATTATTCGCTGACCAAGACGAGTAAAGAACTGCGCATTGGCGATACTGCGGCGGGCACCTTGGGTTTCGCCGTTTTCAGGGTAAGTAAA
>NZ_JAWPOP010000329.1:0-790 GCF_033344345.1 Vibrio sp. 1978 | reverse complement strand
AGGTTGGTGTCGCGCTCAGTACCTTGCAGCATTGCTACAACCGTTTCTGTCGGGGTATGCCCGTAAGTACAGCTCATCGAAGAAATAGCCGTATCGAGGATGTCGATACCAGCCTCTACCGCTTTGATTGCCGTAGCGGTAGAAAGACCAGTGGTAGCATGGCAGTGAAGTGCCAGTGGTACATCACAAGAGGCTTTGATGCGTGTGATTAGCTCTTGCGCTTCGTAAGGCTTTAGCAAGCCAGACATGTCTTTGATACATAGAGAATGACAACCGAGATCTTCCAAACGCTTTGCTAAATCAACCCAAGTATCCGTATTGTGAACAGGGCTTGTTGTGTATGACAGGGTGCCTTGCGCATGAGCGCCAACATCTACCGCCGATTTCACCGCTTTTTGGAAATTGCGAACATCGTTCATCGCATCAAAGATACGGAATACATCCATACCGTTGGCATGAGCACGCTCAACGAACTTCTCTACTACGTCATCAGCATAATGGCGATATCCTAAAAGGTTTTGACCACGAAGTAGCATTTGCATTGGTGTATTTGGCATCGCCTTTTTCAACTCACGTAGACGCTCCCAAGGGTCTTCCCCAAGGAATCGAATACACGAATCAAACGTTGCACCACCCCAGGTTTCTAGGGACCAGTATCCAATCTTATCCAACTCAGCTGCGATAGGCAGCATATCTTCGATACGCATACGCGTAGCAAACAGTGATTGATGGGCGTCTCGAAGGACCACATCGGTAATAGCTAGTGGTTTAGACATGCTCTTAAACTCCT
>NZ_JAWPOP010000032.1:0-51371 GCF_033344345.1 Vibrio sp. 1978 | reverse complement strand
TAGAGTCGTTAAGAAAAAACCAAGCCGATACCCTAGAAAAAACAATGCCGCTCACCTTAAGTGAACGGCATTAGAGCTTGATGCTCTCCCTTGTGCTTTTGTGATTTAGAACAGTTCTTCTGCGCCAGAACCTGAAGAATAAATACTATCTTCTAAACGGTCGCCAGCGTATTCGGTAGGCTCCGTGCCTTTTTCAAAGTATTCGAACATTGATGTGCTATCTACCTTGTGCGTTAGCATACCGCTGTTGCGATCAATACGAACTCGAATAATATCCTCTGGAATATTTTTACTTTGCTCCGGCGTCCCTTCTAGCGCAACACGCATGAAGTCAATCCAAGCAGGCTCTGCGGTTTTCGCACCCGACTCGGCACCAGAAATTTGGCCTTGCCCTAGGTTGCTGTTAACGGTGGTGCGGCCAAGTGCACGTGAGTGATCATCAAAGCCAACCCAAGCTATGGCAACGACACCAGGTCCATAGCCATTGTACCAAGCATCCTTGGAATCATTCGTTGTACCCGTTTTACCCCCGATATCACGACGACCAAGTTTTTGCGCGCGCCAGCCTGTACCATTCCAACCTGTGCCTTCACGCCAGTTACCGCCACCCCAAATGTTGCTGTACATCATCTCACGCATTAAGAATGCATTCTGTTCAGAGATAACTTGCGGTGCATATTGAGGTTCATCATTTTCAAGGGCATTGTCTGTTGCAAGGCCATCAATCGCGACGTCTTGTTCGCCAAATTCATCAGCGTAGCGATTTTCTGGCTGCTCGCTCATTTGCGGACAATCCTTATGACAAACACTCTTTGGATTGGCTTTAAACAGTACTTCACCGAATGCATCTTCCACGCGTTCTACATAGAATGGTTCAACGTAATAACCACCGTTCGCAAACACAGAGTAACCTTGTGCCACTTTCATTGGTGTTAAGCTGCCAGCTCCGAGTGCGATGGTCTCAGAGCGTGGTACTTGGTTAATATCAAAACCGAAACGAGTAAGGTACTGACGTGTCTCCTCGAGGCCAACTTCACGGAGTGTACGCACTGCCATGACGTTTTTTGATTGAGCTAAGCCGAGGCGAAGACGTGTTGGACCACCATAAGTTGGTGGTGAGTTTTTTGGTCGCCAAGCTGAACCAGAACCTGCATCCCACTTGTTAATCGGCGCATCGTTAATCAAAGTGGCTAGAGTCAGTCCTTTGTCAATTGCTGCCGAGTAGATGAAAGGCTTGATACTTGAACCAACCTGACGCACTGACATGGTTGCACGGTTAAACTTGCTGTGAACAAAGTTGAAACCACCAACCAGCGACAATATCGCGCCATTTTCTGGGTTCATCGCAACAAACGCGGTGTTTGCTGTCGGCACTTGGCTCAGTTTCCAGCTCAGTGTTTTGTTGTCATCTTCATCGGTTTCACTTACTTCGCGAACCCAAACTTGTTGACCTGTCGCTAGCACATCATGCGCTGACTTTGGTGTTGAGCCTTGGCGGTTATCGGTAATGTACTTACGCGCCCAGTGCATTCCAGTCCAAGGGATGGTTTGCTCTTCATGGTTCTTAACCCATACTTGCGCGGTCTTATCATCGACTTTCGTCACAACCGCAGGGTAAAGGTCACCATAAGTTGGCTGTTTCTTCAGGTGCTTTTCTATTTGCTCATTGTCCCAGGCCGCTTCCCCTTCTTTCCAAAGCACACTTTCTGCACCACGGTAGCCATGACGTTCATCGTATGACAAGAGGTTATTTACCGCAGACGTATTTGCAGCATCTTGCAGTTTAGAATCCACAGTCATGTAGATATTCAAGCCAGAGGTGTAAGCTTCTTCTTCACCGTATTCTTTTACTGCCCATGCACGAGCCAACTCTGCTACGTAAGGTGCGGAAAGCTCAATCTCAGCGCTATGATAACGCGCCACAATAGGCTCATTGCGTGCTTCGTCATACTGCTCTTGTGTAATGTATTTCTCATCAAGCATTCGCATTAATACAACGTTACGGCGTTTTGTTGCGCGCTCAAGAGAGTAAATTGGGTTCATGGTTGATGGCGCTTTTGGCATACCTGCGAGTGTTGCAATCTCACTTAACGTCAATTCATCAAGGCTCTTGCCAAAATACACTTGAGCGGCAGCACCAAAGCCATATGAGCGGTAACCAAGGAAGATTTTATTGACATAAAGCTCCATGATTTCTTGCTTACTTAAAAGCTGCTCAATATGGATAGCAATAAAAATCTCTTTAATCTTACGCATGATCTTCTTCTCATTAGATAAGAAGAAGTTACGAGCTAGCTGTTGCGTAATCGTACTTGCACCCTGTTTAGCCGAGCCTGAAACCGCAACAACAACCGCTGCACGAGTGATGCCGATAGGGTCGATACCGGGATGCTCGTAGAAACGGCTATCTTCGGTTGCGATGAGCGCGTGAATTAAGTCTTGAGGAATTTCGTCATAAGTAACAGGAATACGACGCTTTTCACCGAACTGTGCGATCAGCTTCCCGTCTTGACTAAACACCTTCATAGGTGTTTGTAATTCAACGTCTTTTAGAGTTGCAACATCTGGCAATTCAGGCTTCACGTACTGATAGAAGCCAAATATTGTGGTGACTCCAAGAATTATGCAAATCAATGTTAAAAATAATAAACGCTTTATGAACTTCACCGGAGAATCCCTGATTGGTTGAGGCTGTGTAACGGCAAACCCTTGTACTCTTAGGTCAAAAATTTAGCACATAAGAGATATTAACTCTTATTTGGATGCTAATAACAACCTTTGCACGAAGAAATTTCGGAGCGAGAGTAAGAGATGGATAAGCTAATCGTTACCGGCATCGATATAGGCCATAACAGCCTCAAAGCCGTAGTACTTAAACCCACAGGCAACAATTACGCTCTGTTGGGTTACAAAGAAATATTACTAAAGGAAGGTATTGTCGCTGAAAATAACACCATAAATCATCAAGAAATTGTAAAGACCCTCAAGCAGATAAAAAAAGAACTGCCTTTTGGCGCTAAAAAAGTTGCGATTTCAGTTCCTGATAACTCGGTAATTAGCAAGAAACTGCAAATAGAACAAAATCTTGAAGAGAGTGAAGTTGAGTTTGCAGTGATACAAGCCTTTTCTCATCAATCGCCATTCCCTGTCGAAGAGCTGAGTTTAGACTTCGTTCGTCTTCGCGCTGAGGGCGGGCAGAGTGGCAGTGATAGCTATCAAGTGTTTGCGACAAGAAAAGATGTGGTAGAAGGCCGAGTCGATGCATTACAAAAGTCCGGACTAAAACCTGTTTTAGTGGACGTGCATTCGCAAAGCCTTGGTCATATCTGGAAGCTCACCGCCGATCGCTTTCCTGACAAAAACAAATACTGCTTACTCGATATTGGCACCTTATCGAGCTCCTTCACCATGTTTACCGAACAAGGTGAACTGTTTCACAAAGAGTTTGCTTACGGCACACGCGGAGCAAACAGCGCTTCTCCAGTCGATTTTCTGTCCGATGATGCTCAGGAGAAAACAGAGCTGTTTAACCGTCAAATCATAGAGCGAGTAAAGCGCCAGATGCAGCTCTATACCTCAATCAATGGCTCACAAAACATCAAGGGTATCTGGTTATCAGGGGAAGGGGCCTCCACTCCCATGCTCGCAGAGGAGTTGTCTCAACAATTGTCGTTAGAGTGTGAATTGCTAAATCCGCTAGGGCTATTTGAGATGAAGGTGTCTAAGCGTAAGCGTCGTGCTGTGGATTGGCAGCATTTCTCAACAGCAGCCGGACTGGCCGTTCGTGGCATTCATTGGCTAGGAGGCGCCCGTGCTTTATCGCATTAATTTACTTCCTTGGCGAGAGAATCAAAGAGAAGAGCACCGACGTCGTTTCATCAGTTTGGTCGCATTAGGCATGTTGGTCGCTGTTGGCATCCAGTGGGGTATTGGAAAGTTTTTTGAGTACCAACAAGATCAACAACAGGATCGGCTCGATTACCTCACTCACTACATTGCCGAACTCGACCAGCGTATTGAAGCAATGAAAATTGCAGAGCAAGAGCACAGCAAAATCCTCGAACGTCTAAAGGTCGTTGAAGGTTTACAAAACGGACGAAACAAAACGACCGAGTTCATGAACTTAATGCCTGCCGTTATCCCTGAAGGTGTATATGTCGACAAGATCAAAATGAATGATCTGGAAATTGAGATCTCTGGGATCTCAGATAGCACTCCAAAACTTGCCACGATGCTGGACAACATGGAGCGCTCGGCCAAGTTGAACGACGTAGAAATGCATTCCATCGTTCACGGCAAAGCCCGTTTTGGGAAAGAGTTTCAAACATTCAAAGTGTCTTTCATGTTCAAAGTAACGGAGAAGAAATTGGAGGCTCAACGTGGTTGATTGGCAGGATCTCGAAATAGATGAAATGGCCGAGTGGCCATTGTTGCCCCAGATTGTAGTAATCGCGCTTCTGATCATGGCGATTCAAGGCTTAGGTTATTGGTTTTACCTTAAACCGAAAGAAGAACAGTTGAATCACTTGATCCAGCAGGAGCAGACACTCAAGGTGGCATTGAAGATCAAAGCGAACAAAGTGGCAGCGTTGCCTCAGCTTCAATCTCAATTGGATGAACTTACCACTCGTTACGAGTTATTACTGCAACAACTGCCTGCGCAAAAAGAGCTGGCTACAATGCTCGCTTCAGTGAATGAGCTTGGCATCGACAATAAGCTGACTTTCACCCGAATCGACTGGGGCGAAAAACAATCAGAGCACTTCCTTTATCGTCTTCCTTTAAACATAGAGTTAACGGGCGACTTTCATGACATCGGCCATTTTTCTCAGGCGATAGCGACGCTACCTCGAATCATCACGTTTAAAGATGTGACTTGGCAACGTGTCAGCCAAGAGAGTGAAACCCTGCACTTTCGGGTGCGCGCTAACACCTATCAGTTTAAGCCGGAGGAGACGAAAAATGACAAGTAAGTCTTTGTTGCTGGTACTGATGGGTTCTCTATTGATGGGTTGCCAGGCGAATGATGAATCATTGACGGATTTTATTCGAGGAGTGGAAACACAGGCGCGTCGAGAGGTCGAGAAGCTTAAGCCCGCAGACAAATATGTTGCAGTCACGTACGCACCGGAAGTACAGCGTGCACCCTTTGAATTACCCAAAGAAGCCACTATCGCGACTCAGCCAGTTGCAAGAAAAGATTGTTGGCAACCGCCCTCAAGAAGGCGAACTGGTAAATTAGAAAAATTCCCATTAAGCCAATTACGTTTGAAAGGTGTCATGGGCATGGATAACACGGTTTCTGGCCTTGTTCAGGCTCCCAATGGCACCGTCTATAAAGTTAAGCCGGGTCAATACCTTGGACGCAATAATGGCAAAGTGACCCATGTCAGCCACTCCTACTTGTTGATTAATGAAACGTTGCCCGACGGCTTAGGATGTTGGCAAAAACGTAAAGTTAAGTTGGCTTTGAGATAGCCCCATTTATTTTTGATATTGAGTAATGAAAATGAGACAAGGATTAACACGTACACCAAGGATACTTACTGGGCTCTTCTCCTTATGGTTGTTTGTATTTTTAGCCCCTTTAGCGGCAGCTGAAGAAGTTTCGTCCAATGCCCTAAAAAGTATCGACTTTCGAACTAATAAAGATAAAGACGCCGTGATTGTCGTCGAATTGGCGTCACCGGCCGCGATTGTAGATATCAAGCGTGTACAGGAAGGGTTAAGTATCGATTTGCTTAACACTTCAGTAAAAGACGAGCAATTGTATCTCCTAGACGTGAAAGACTTTTCGACTGTGGTTGAGAGCGTAGAAGTGTTTCGCGACACCTCGACGACGCGCTTGGTTGCGCACATCAATGAAGAATACATGCATGATTACCGTTTAACGGGGCGTTTTTTGGAAATCAAAGTAGCGAAGATCAAACCCAATGAGAAAGCCCCAGATAAAAGCATTTTAGAAAGAGAAGGTAAGCTTATTTCGATTAACTTCCAAGATATTCCTGTGCGAAACGTCTTGCAGCTTATTGCTGATTACAACCAATTCAATTTGGTTGTCTCCGACTCTGTAGAAGGCAACCTCACGCTTCGTCTTGATGGTGTCCCTTGGCAGCAAGTGCTGGATATTATTTTGCAAGTTAAGGGGTTAGATAAGCGTGTTGATGGCAACGTGATTTTAGTTGCTCCGACTGATGAGCTGGACTTGCGTGAGAAGCAGCAGTTAGAAAAACAAAAACTGACGGAAGAAATGGGAGAGCTTTCATCTGAAATCATCAAAGTTAATTTTGCTAAAGCATCAGACATTGCGGAGATGATCAATGGTGAAGGAAATATCAGCATGCTGTCAGAGCGCGGCAGTATGACCATTGATGAGCGAACTAACTCGTTATTGATTAGAGAGTTACCTGAAAACATCGAGGTGATTCGAGAAATTATTGAGTCTTTGGATATTCCAGTTAAACAGGTTCAAATTGAGGCGCGTATTGTGACCATCAATGAAGGTAACATGGACGAGTTAGGGATTCGTTGGGGTTTTACGTCTATTAATGGCAGTAATACAGTGGGTGGTTCTATTGAGAACAACCTCGCCACGATCGGTCTCTATAATGGAGAAGGGGGTGATGACGGTGGTGACGGTGATGGAGTAGGGATCGATGACTTCCTAAATGTAAACTTAGCTGCAACCAGCCCGAATGCGACCAGCATTGCTTTTCAGGTCGCAAAGTTAGGTTCAGACACCTTGTTGGATCTTGAGCTTTCTGCGCTGCAACAAGAGTCTAAAGCTGAGATTATCTCGAGCCCACGTTTGATCACTACCAATAAGAAACCTGCCTATATCGAACAAGGTACAGAGATTCCTTACCTAGAGTCATCATCAAGTGGTGCAACGACGGTGACGTTCAAAAAGGCGGTATTAAGTTTGAAGGTAACCCCGCAAATCACACCGGATAACCGCTTAGTATTGGATTTAAGTGTCACGCAAGATAGACCAGGACAAGTCGTGAAGACAGGCACTGGTGAAGCTGTTGCGATTGATACTCAACGTATCGGGACGCAAGTGTTAGTGAATAACGGTGAAACGGTCGTTCTTGGTGGTATTTTTCAGCACAGCATTACTAACTCGGTGGACAAAGTGCCTTTGTTGGGCGACCTGCCGCTATTAGGTGCTCTTTTTCGTCGAAGTTATGAGAATGTTGGCAAAAGTGAGCTGTTAATTTTCGTCACGCCTAAGGTGGTGATTCAGTAGTTCTGTCTCGGGAAAAACTGATTAAATCAAAAATAAAGTTGCAATAGTGGCACCATGCTTGGATAATTTCGGGTCTTATCACGAATTATCTGTGAGGAACTGGTGCCACAAGCCTTGTAGAACAGCAGTTTAGCTGTGTTTTCTTGTGGCGATCTTATTGAATCAATGTTGTAAATTACTGCTAAACATGGCTGAGAAACGTAATATTTTCCTTGTTGGCCCAATGGGCGCCGGCAAAAGTACAATTGGTAGACATCTAGCACAGCAACTGCATATGGAGTTTGTTGACTCCGATACAGTGATCGAAGAACGCACTGGTGCAGACATCTCTTGGGTTTTTGATGTAGAAGGTGAAGAAGGCTTCCGCAAGCGTGAAGAAGCGGTACTTGAAGACCTAACACAAGAGCAAGGCATCGTGCTTGCGACTGGCGGTGGCTCTGTTAAGAGCAAAGAAAACCGCAATCGTCTTTCGGCACGTGGTGTTGTTGTTTACTTAGAAACGACGATTGAAAAGCAACTTGCGCGTACAAACCGCGACAAGAAGCGTCCTTTACTTCAAACGGATAACCCTCGCGAAGTACTGGAGCAATTAGCTGAAGAACGTAATCCTTTATATGAAGAAGTAGCGGATTACACTGTTCGCACTGACGATCAAAGTGCAAAAGTGGTAGCCAACCAGATCGTAAAAATGCTAGAAGAGAGATAAGTCTTTATCTTTTTTTTAATTGGAGCAAACCGATGGAACGGATTACGGTCAACCTAGCTGAGCGTAGCTACCCAATCTCTATTGGCGCCGGGTTATTTGAGGACCCGGCGTACCTCTCTCAAGTTCTCTCAAACAAAAATGCAAAACAAAAAGTTGTTGTGATCAGTAATGTCACAGTGGCGCCTTTGTATGCAGACAAAATTTTAAAGCAACTCGAGCAGCTCGGTTGTAGTGCATCCTTGTTAGAATTGCCTGACGGTGAACAGTACAAAAACTTGGATGTATTTAATCAAGTAATGAACTTCTTACTGGAAGGGAGTTATGCTCGTGATGTTGTGATCATCGCGTTAGGTGGTGGTGTTATTGGCGATCTTGTGGGTTTTGCGTCTGCCTGTTACCAGCGTGGGGTCGACTTTATTCAAATACCGACCACATTACTATCCCAAGTGGACTCTTCGGTTGGTGGAAAAACCGCGGTTAACCATCCGTTGGGTAAGAACATGATAGGTGCGTTTTACCAACCTAAAGCAGTGATCATTGATACCAACTGCCTGTCGACGTTGCCTGAACGTGAGTTCGCTGCGGGTATCGCCGAAGTCATTAAGTACGGCATTATTTACGATGCAGATTTTTTTGTATGGTTAGAAGACAATCTTGAGCGCTTGTATGCGTTGGATGAAGAAGCACTAACTTATGCGATCGCACGTTGCTGTGAAATAAAAGCGGAAGTGGTGGCTCAGGATGAGAAAGAGTCGGGCATCCGTGCTTTGCTTAACTTAGGTCACACCTTTGGTCATGCGATTGAAGCGGAACTTGGCTATGGCAATTGGCTGCATGGTGAAGCGGTATCTTCCGGCACTGTTATGGCGGCCAAAACGTCGCATCTACGTGGTCTGATCTCGGAAGAGCAATTTGAGCGTATTGTTGCGATTTTGCGTCGTGCAAAACTGCCTGTGCATACTCCAGACAGTATGAATTTCGATGACTTCATCAAGCACATGATGCGAGATAAGAAAGTCCTCTCTGGTCAATTACGATTGGTTTTGCCTACAGGCATTGGCACTGCCGAGGTAATTGCTGATACGACACAAGACGTACTCAAACAGGCAATAGACTTCGGTCGCGATATTTAACCTTGTAATGGCGCCTTTGGGCGTCATTCTTGTAGTGTATTAAGGTTATTAGATGAGTGTTGCTCACGTACTGGAATTAGATTCTCAAATCGAGTTGCTTGATAGATTAGGTCTACTGACTAACTTTGGTTCCAATCTCATTGCGATTAATGGTCATGATGGGTACGGGAAATCTTGGTTAGCGCAGCGATACCTTGAAGTGGGTGCCAGTAACAAGAATCAATGTTTGTTACTTTGTCATTCTAATCAAGACGATGTGCAGCATCGCGTCCTTATTTTGAATCAACTGGTTTCAGACGCATTGTTTAATCAGCAAGAGCCTTTACTTGATAGCCTTGAAAGGCTTTTAGGTGATGAGCCGTGTGACATTGCAATTGTTGTAGATGATGCGCATTTATTGAGTGAGACACTTATCTCTGAGCTTTGGATGCTGGTCTTAGAGGCGCACCATAAGCCAAATTGGACCATCAATGTCTTACTGTTTACACAGTCTGGACGTTTAGACGGTTTGCTAGCACGTCTCAGTTATGGACAAGAGATAAAGCCTGTTGAGCTTGATATTGATATGTTGTCCGAAGTGGAAGCTCGTCGTTTCTTTGAGTCACTTGTTGCGCGCTACGTCGATGATGAGTCTGAGAAACGGGTTAGAGATGCATTTAAAAAAGTCGACCCAGTACCGGGTGACATCATGGCGTTAGGAGAGATGAAAGTGGAAAAAAGGATCATTATCCGCTCGATTGTCGGTTCACCCCTGAATATTGCGTTGGTGGTATTAGTATTACTGTTGCTTGCTGCGGGTGGCTATTGGTGGATGCTTAGTCAACCAAGTCCTGATGATAAAGCGCAGCAAATTGCTGGCGGTTTAGAGCAAACGGCTATTCCAACTTTTGAAGAGTCAGTAATCAGTGCAGCGCAATCTTCACTGCAACCTGTAACCGATGGCTCTAGCAGTCTTGATAACTCTGGTGCGGTTGATGATTCTGATTCATTACCACCAGCAGTGACAGAAGAAGTAGCGAGCGTAGGCAGTGATGACAATCAACAAAGAGTGGTGATTGAGTCGAATGTGGTCGATGCATTGCTTGAAGGTAAAACTGATTCAGCAGACACAAAAGCGATTGATGACGTCGTAGGTACTGAGAAAACAGAAACCGCCGATGAAACTAGCTCTCCTTTGATTAAAGTCGTAAAACCGAATCAAGATATGGCGCAAGCACCTGCTCAGTCAGAAGAGGGTGAGGCAAACCAACCTGTTGTGAAGTTTTCATTTGCTCGTGAAGAACTAAAAGCGCTATCGCCAAGAGCTTATACTTTACAACTCGCAGCTATGACCTCAATGGAAGATGTACAATCCTTTCTCAATGAGCATAAACTGAATAATCAAGTGCGAATTTATCCTACCGTTCGTAATGACACCGAGTGGTATATCATCACATATCAAGATTATCCGACAATTCAAATGGCTCGTGATGCCGTCGCAAGCTTGCCAGATTCGGTTAAGTCGGTGAGTCCTTGGGCAAAATCACTCCGTCAGGTTCACCGTGAAATTGAACGAGTGAAATAAACCTGAGCTTCCCTGAAAAATATGTTACATTCCGCAGCCTTAATTTTTGGTCGATAGATAGAGCAGTAGATGAAAAAGCAACGAGCCTTTCTTAAATGGGCAGGAGGAAAATACGGACTGGTTGAAGACATCCAACGTCATTTGCCGCCGGCTCGAAAGCTAGTTGAACCTTTTGTTGGTGCGGGCTCAGTGTTTCTGAATACCGATTATGACCATTATCTACTTGCAGATATCAATCCAGATTTGATCAATCTGTACAACCTGCTGAAAGAACGCCCTGAAGAGTATATCTCTGAAGCGAAGCGTTGGTTTGTCGCTGAGAACAACCGCAAAGAAGCCTACCTACACATTCGCGCTGAATTTAATAAAACCGATGACGTGATGTACCGCTCTTTAGCGTTTTTGTACATGAACCGCTTTGGTTTTAATGGCCTATGCCGTTACAACAAAAAAGGTGGCTTCAATGTACCGTTTGGCTCTTACAAAAAGCCGTATTTCCCTGAGGCGGAATTGGAGTTTTTTGCAGAAAAAGCCAAAAAAGCTACGTTCGTTTGTGAAGGTTATCCTGAAACATTTCGTCGTGCGCGCAAAGGGAGCGTCGTGTATTGCGATCCACCTTATGCGCCGCTTTCAAATACGGCAAATTTCACCTCATACGCAGGTAATGGTTTCACGTTGGACGACCAAGCTGCATTAGCCGACATTGCTGAAAGAACAGCGACTGAACGTGGCATTCCTGTGTTGATTTCTAACCACGACACTACCTTGACACGTCGGTTGTATCACGGCGCGGATCTTAATGTGGTAAAAGTAAAGCGTACCATTAGCCGTAATGGTAACGGTCGTAATAAAGTTGATGAGCTACTTGCGCTTTTTCATGCCCCAGACATGGATAAATCAAACTCTTAATTCTCACACTATTATATCTAAATAGTGGATCTCCCCACTGGCTTCGGTAGAATTGCGCGCAGATTGTTTGCTCATTACTACTGAGGTCAGGTATGAAAGATTTTCTTATTGCTCCATCCATTTTATCGGCAGATTTTGCTCGTCTCGGTGAAGATGTAGAAAAAGTACTCGCAGCGGGTGCGGATGTGGTGCATTTCGACGTTATGGATAACCACTATGTACCAAACCTGACTTTTGGTGCGCCTGTGTGTAAAGCACTACGCGATTATGGCATCACAGCGCCAATCGATGTTCACCTAATGGTGAAACCCGTTGACCGTATTATTCCTGATTTCGCAAAAGCGGGTGCGTCGATGATTACGTTCCATGTAGAAGCTTCTGATCATGTAGACCGTACACTGCAGTTAATTAAAGAGCACGGCTGTCAGGCTGGTGTGGTACTAAACCCAGCAACGCCACTTGCAAGTCTTGAATTTATTATGGATAAAGTCGACATGATTCTACTGATGTCGGTAAACCCTGGTTTTGGTGGTCAATCATTCATTCCTCATACACTAGATAAACTGCGTGCCGTTCGTAAGATGATTGACGAGTCTGGTCGTGATATCCGCTTAGAAATCGATGGCGGTGTGAAGGTTGACAACATTCGTGAAATTGCAGAAGCGGGCGCAGACATGTTTGTTGCAGGCTCGGCGATTTTCGGTGAGCCAGATTACAAACAAGTGATCGATCAAATGCGCGCTGAACTGGCTGAAGTTAAATAAGCACCGATAAGCCAGCGCAATAACACGCTGATTTTAAAGGCTGCCAGCTTGTTGGCAGCCTTTGTGTTTTCTAGTATTAGAAGAAATTAAATATCCACTGCGCTGAGCAAATAATCACTTGCCTATTTTACGCCCTTTCTGTACTATTCGTGCTCCTTAAACTCAGTCAATTATCTTTAGTTCCTTGCTTCCTCTGGACGACTGAGCCATTTGTGGAAGCTGAATAATCCGTAAGGAGCAACCAATGCGTCATTACGAAATCGTATTCATGGTGCACCCAGATCAAAGCGAGCAAGTTGCTGGCATGATCGAGCGTTACACTGGTTCAATCACTGAAGCTGGCGGTAAAATCCACCGTCTAGAAGACTGGGGCCGTCGTCAACTGGCTTACCCAATCAACAAGCTTCACAAAGCTCACTACGTTCTTATGAACGTTGAAGCTGACCAAGCTGTAATTGATGAGCTAGAAACTGCTTTCCGTTTCAACGATGCAGTTCTACGTAACATGATCATGCGTACTAAAGCAGCGATCACTGAGCAATCTATCATGCTTAAGCAAAAAGAAGAGCGTGCTCCACGTCGTGAAGAGCGTTCTGAAGCTAAGCCTGAAGCTAAGTCAGAAGCTGCTGAGTAAGTTTTCTTATGGCCAATCGAATGGAGCTGAGCGGCACCATTGCCAAACCGCCCATTCGTAGTAAAAGCCCTGGTGGCATTGAACACTGTCGGTTTTGGCTGGAGCATCGCTCTACTATTATCGAAGCTGACTTACCTCGACAAGTTTATTGTCGTATGCCGGTAGTCGTCAGCGGGCTTGGGTCACAAGCACTAACTCAGAATTTAGTTCAAGGCAGTAACATTAAGGTAAGTGGTTTTGTCACTTATCAAACCGGCCGAAATGGCGTGGGAAAATTAGTGTTACACGCCGACAACATTACTCAAATTTAAGATCAGGAGATAGCCCATGGCTCGTTTCTTCCGTCGTCGTAAATTCTGCCGTTTCACTGCAGAAGGCGTACAAGAGATTGATTACAAAGACGTAGCAACTCTTAAAAACTACATCACTGAAGCTGGTAAAATCGTACCTAGCCGTATCACTGGTACAAGCGCTAAGTACCAGCGTCAACTAGCACGTGCTATCAAGCGTTCACGCTACCTAGCTCTACTACCGTACACTGACAAGCATCAGTAATCGGTTCATTTTATTAAGAAAGAGGATTAAGCAATGCAAGTTATTCTACTTGATAAAATTGGTAACCTAGGTGGTCTTGGCGATACTGCAAACGTTAAATCTGGCTACGCTCGTAACTTCCTTATCCCACAAGGTAAAGCAGTTATGGCAACTAAAGCTAACGTTGAAATGTTTGAAGCTCGTCGTGCTGAACTAGAAGCTAAAGTTGCTGAGCAACTAGCTGCTGCAGAAGCTCGCGCAGAGAAAGTTAACGCTCTAGAAGCGGTAGTTATCGCTTCTAAAGCTGGTGACGAAGGCAAACTATTCGGTTCTATCGGTACTCGTGACATCGCTGACGCTATCACAGCTGCAGGCGTTGAAGTTGCTAAGAGCGAAGTTCGCCTTCCTGAAGGTGCTCTACGTAACACTGGTGAGTTCGAGATCAGCGTTCAACTTCACTCTGAAGTTTTCGCGACAGTTAACCTACAAGTTGTTGCTGCTGAGTAATTCAGTATCAAGACGAAATACTAAAAAGCACCTCCTTGGAGGTGCTTTTTTTATTTCTAAAACTGAGAGAAAAAGGGTTAAAAAGCGAAAAGTAAATTAACGGAAAATACGCTGTCCGCTTTGCTTAAGCCTTCAGGCACTTTATCGTGATACTGACGAGAGTGCGCCAGTTTCAGTGCAATATCTTCAGTAATATCATTGGTTACACTGAGTTCACTATCAGTACGTGTGTTACTTCTACCTGTTACCAACGTAATATCAGCTGCGAGACTTAAATTATCCAACGCATGCCAAGTTGTGTTGATATTTCCTCGAAAAATGCCTTCTCTAACGATATCGGGAAAGACAATATCGTCATCATCTATTTCGTCTAAGTTTGGCTCTTGATAGCGAAAACCAGGGCCTACTTCTACCTCTAAAATGAAGTTCTCAGTGTAGGAGAACTGGTAACCCAAACCACCTGACAACGTATAGTCTTTAAAATAAGCACTGTAGCGAGAATCCACTCCTTTAAAGCTGCCATACAAATACGTCTTAGGGCCTAACTTGTAGTCACTCTGTAGGGAATAGGTGGATGAGCGTTTGTCTTCTTCACCGTCTTTGTACAAGTTGTAGTACTTCCACTCACCATTAGAACGGTGTCGACCTGACGTATATTCAGCACTCAAACGAGCATTCAGGGAACGAGAGTCCGTGTTACCTGTGTGAGCTTGATAGCCGAACTCCACCTCGGTTTTTAGTGGGTCGGGTACATCAATATTTTGCTCTGGCTGTACTGATTCGTCAGCATACGATGCACTAGCGCACAGTAGGCTAAAGCTAAGTAACCAGTATCGGGACACATCAACCTCGAACGTAATCAAAAAGGAGGGGCATGATACTGATACAGATATTTGGTTGGGTCAATGGTAGGTTAATTTTTATTAGAGCTAGGCGGAAGAACCAGGCTATTACCCGGGTGGTTCACATGATGATTTCTTAACAAGTAATTGTCGCTTCGGGGAAGCATCTCAGCTAGGTTAAGGTTATAATCGTGGGTCAATAGTAGTTATCGAGCAAAGTCATGGCGGAAAACAGAAATCGCAAACCTTCAGACAGTCAGGTCGACGCAATCAAAGTGCCACCTCACTCACTAGAAGCCGAGCAATCAGTAATTGGTGGTCTTTTACTGGATAATGAACGTTGGGACACCGTTGCCGAACGTGTTGTGAGCAGTGATTTCTATAGTCGTCCACACCGCCTGATTTTTGAAGGTGTAAAAACCATTCTTGAAGCGGGTAAACCTCTCGATCTTATTACTTTATCGGAGTATCTAGAGCGTCACGAGTTGTTAGAAGATGTAGGCGGTTTTGCTTACCTCGCTGACTTGGCGAAGAATACGCCAAGTGCAGCTAACATCAATGCGTATGCTGATATTGTCGCTGAGCGTGCGATTGTTCGTGGCCTTATTGGTGTCGCGAATGAAATTGCGGACGCGGGCTATGACCCTCAAGGTCGCAGTTCTGAAGATTTAATAGACATGGCGGAGAGTAAAGTTTTTGCTATCGCCGAGTCTCGAACTAGTGAAAACGAAGGACCACAAAACGTCGACAACATCCTCGAAAAGACGTTAGAACGTATCGAGTTGTTGTATAAAACGCCACAAGATGGTGTTACGGGGGTCGATACCGGTTTCACAGATCTCAATAAGAAAACCGCAGGTTTGCAAGGCTCTGATTTGGTGATTGTCGCAGCGCGTCCATCGATGGGTAAAACGACCTTTGCGATGAACTTGTGTGAAAATGCGGCCATGCAACAAGAAAAGCCCGTACTTATTTTCTCGTTAGAGATGCCAGCTGAACAGTTGATGATGCGTATGTTGGCCTCTTTGTCTCGTGTAGACCAAACCAAGATCCGTACGGGTCAGCTAGATGACGAAGATTGGGCGCGTATTTCTTCTACTATGGGTATCCTGATGCAGAAGAAAAATATGTACATTGATGATAGCTCTGGTCTAACTCCGACCGAAGTGCGTTCGCGCGCTCGCCGTATCGCTCGTGAACATGGCGGTCTATCGATGATCATGGTCGACTACCTTCAGTTGATGCGCGTGCCTTCGTTAACCGATAACCGTACTCTTGAGATTGCTGAGATCTCTCGCTCTCTTAAGGCGCTGGCAAAAGAGCTAAATGTGCCTGTTGTGGCACTGTCGCAGCTAAACCGTTCCCTAGAGCAACGTGCGGATAAACGACCAGTAAACTCGGACTTGCGTGAATCCGGTTCCATCGAGCAGGATGCCGACTTGATCATGTTCATCTACCGTGATGAGGTTTATCACCCAGATAGTCCGTACAAAGGTACGGCCGAAATCATTATTGGTAAACAGCGTAACGGTCCTATCGGCTCTGTTCGCCTCACTTTCCAAGGTCAACATTCGCGTTTCGACAACTACGCGGGTCCTGCATTCGATATTGATGATGAGTAATTCCATGAGCTATATGAAAGCGGCCAAGGCGTGCATTGATTTGTCTGCGTTGCAGCACAACTTACAGCGCGTAAAAGCTCAAGCGCCACAAAGTAAAGTGATGGCTGTCGTCAAGGCCAATGGTTATGGTCACGGATTACGTCATGTCGCAAAACATGCTAACCATGCGGATGCGTTTGGCGTGGCTCGCATTGAAGAAGCATTGCAACTGCGCGCTTGTGGAGTAGTAAAGCCGATTCTATTGCTAGAAGGTTTTTACTCTCCTGGTGATTTACCTGTTCTTGTGACGAACAACATCCAAACCGTGGTGCACTGTGAAGAGCAGCTTATCGCCTTGGAGCAAGCAGACCTTGAAACTCCGGTTGTCGTGTGGCTGAAGATTGACAGTGGCATGCACCGCCTTGGGGTTCGTCCTGAACAATATGACGACTTTGTAACGCGGCTGAAGGAGTGTCCAAATGTAGCGAAACCGTTGCGTTACATGAGCCACTTTGGCTGTGCAGATGAGCTGGATAGCGATATTACCCCACAACAGATTGAGCTGTTTAAATCGTTGACTTCTGGTTGCCAAGGGGAACGTTCACTGGCGGCATCTGCGGGGTTATTGGCATGGCCTCAAAGCCATTTAGATTGGGTTCGTCCGGGTATTATCATGTATGGTGTGTCGCCATTCGATGACAAAACGGCGCAAGATCTTGGGTATCAGCCTGTCATGACACTTAAATCCCACCTTATTGCGGTACGTGAAGTGAAGAAGGGCGAAAGTGTTGGCTATGGTGGTATTTGGACCAGTGAGCGAGATACAAAAGTTGGGGTCATCGCTGTAGGGTATGGCGACGGTTACCCAAGAAGTGCTCCAAACGGTACGCCGGTGTGGGTTAATGGCCGTAAAGTACCTATTGCAGGTCGAGTTTCCATGGATATGCTGACGGTCGATTTGGGACCAGACGCAACGGATAAAGTCAGCGACGAAGCGATTCTTTGGGGGAAAGAGCTCCCAGTAGAAGAAGTGGCGGGTCACATTGGTACGATTGCGTATGAACTCGTGACTAAGCTAACGCCTCGCGTCGAGATGGAATACTCCAAATAAACAACGAAAGGCTAACCCAAGGTTAGCCTTTGTTTTATCTACTCACCGTTAATCGTAGCAATAACGCGGCGGCCACCACCAAAGTCTCGATGCTCACCCAAGTAAATACCTTGCCATGTTCCTAAAGCTAATCGACCATTTTGGATTGGTACCGTCACACTACTGCCAAGCAGTGATGCTTTAATATGTGCCGGCATGTCGTCGTCACCTTCATAGGTGTGCTGATAATAAGGAGCACGCTCTGGCACAAACTTATTGAAGTGCGCTTCCATGTCCATACGCACGGTTGGATCAGCATTCTCATTTAAGGTCAAACTGGCGGAGGTGTGCTGAATAAATAAGTGTAATAAACCTACTGAAAGTTCGTTTATTTGTGGTAATTGTTGTTCAATTTCATCAGTTATCAGGTGAAAACCGCGGCTTCTCGCTTTTAATTGCAGTGTTTTTTGTGCCCACATACGTGTTCCTTTGGAAATTTATAAATTGGCGTCTATCCTATTCCAATTAGAGCCTGTCATTAGTAAATGATATGATTCTTGTCATCGTAAATGAATTGTTCAATTTCAGGGCAGGGAACGTGACCTAACTCAATGTGAGTGTAAAAGCTCTCGGTCATAATTGGCGCCTGAAAAAAAATTACAAAGACTTGTTTTGTGGCAATTTGCCCAAACATCTAATTTATATTCTATTTGCTAAATCGGGGATTCCACAGTTTTCGCTAGACTGTAAGGAATGGAACCTACTGTAACATCGGGATAAAGACCATGTTGAAAAATATCAATCCAACGCAAACACAAGCTTGGAAAGCGCTAACGGCGCATTTCGAATCTGCACAAGATATGGATCTTAAAGAGCTGTTTGCTCAAGACGCAGCGCGTTTCGACAAATACTCTGCACGTTTCGGCTCAGACATCCTAGTCGATTACTCAAAGAACCTCATCAATGAGGAAACTCTGAAGCACCTGTTTGCTCTTGCGAAAGAGACCGAGCTGAAATCTGCAATTGAAGCGATGTTCAGTGGTGAAGCGATCAACCAAACAGAAGGTCGCGCTGTTCTTCACACTGCACTACGTAACCGTGCTAATACTCCAGTTATGGTAGATGGCGAAGACGTAATGCCAGCAGTGAACGCGGTTCTAGAAAAAATGAAATCATTCACTGAGCGCGTTATCGGCGGTGAATGGAAAGGTTACACAGGCAAAGCAATTACCGATATTGTGAACATCGGTATCGGCGGTTCTGACCTTGGCCCTTACATGGTGACGGAAGCTCTAGCGCCATACAAAAATCATCTAAACCTTCACTTCGTATCTAACGTTGATGGTACACACATCGTTGAAACGTTGAAGAAAGTTAACCCAGAAACGACGTTATTCTTGATCGCGTCTAAGACGTTTACAACGCAAGAAACCATGACTAACGCGCACACTGCTCGTGATTGGTTCCTAGAATCTGCGGGTGATCAGGCTCATGTGGCTAAACACTTTGCTGCGCTTTCAACAAACGCGACAGCCGTGTCTGAATTTGGTATCGATACAGCGAACATGTTTGAATTCTGGGACTGGGTTGGTGGCCGTTACTCACTATGGTCTGCGATCGGTCTATCAATTGCACTAGCAGTAGGTTTCGACAACTTTGTTGAGTTGCTTGATGGTGCTCACGAGATGGACAAGCATTTCGTATCAACAGATCTAGAAAGCAATATTCCAGTGATTCTTGCTTTGATTGGTATTTGGTACAACAACTTCCACGGTGCGGAGTCAGAAGCTATCCTACCTTACGATCAATACATGCACCGTTTTGCAGCATATTTCCAGCAAGGCAACATGGAATCAAACGGTAAATACGTTGACCGTGACGGCAATGCTGTAACTTACCAAACTGGCCCAATCATTTGGGGTGAACCAGGTACCAACGGTCAGCACGCGTTCTACCAGCTAATTCACCAAGGTACTAAGCTTATCCCATGTGACTTCATTGCACCTGCAATTAGCCACAACCCAGCTAGCGATCATCACCAAAAACTGATGTCTAACTTCTTCGCGCAAACTGAAGCTCTAGCGTTTGGTAAAAATGAAGAAACCGTGAAAGAAGAGTTGGTGAAAGTAGGTAAGAATGCTGAAGAAGTGGCAGCGATTGCGCCATTCAAAGTGTTTGAAGGTAACCGTCCAACAAACTCTATTCTAGTGAAGCAAATCACGCCTCGTACGCTAGGTAACTTGATCGCAATGTACGAACACAAAATTTTCGTACAAGGTGTTATCTGGAATATCTTCAGCTTTGACCAGTGGGGCGTGGAGCTAGGTAAACAACTGGCTAACCAAATCCTACCTGAGCTTGCAGACGAGTCTCAAATCAGCTCGCATGACAGCTCAACAAACGGTCTAATCAACGCATTTAAAGCGTTCAAAGCTTAATGTTTGAATAGATAAAGAAAAGGTCAGCAAATGCTGACCTTTTTATTGCCTGAGGCAAAAACAAAATAGGTTGGCCAGTGCCAACCTATTTTTTCTCTTTTATTCGAAGCAAATTTCGATAAAGGCATTTCCCCATTGGGAAGAGAAAGGCATGATAATAATTGAGCCTTCACACTTGTGGCGAATCGTATGACCTCGGCCCGAAACCACAACCGGTGTTGCCATATCAAAGTCAAAACCACTTTCCGCCAGAATGCGTTTCGCACCACCAGTAACCATGTTGGTGATCTCACCCACCATATCGGTCACTTCTTCATTGAGCCCATTTGGACGTTCACCAAGCATGTTCTGCATGATTTCTAGGGCGAGTGCTTCATCAAAGGTGATCGACATTGAACCACGAGTTTGTGGGCCTACCATACCAATCAGACCAGAAACGTCACCTCGTGCGATCTCATCTTTTTTGATTCGCGGTTTTTGTGGCTTCAGCTCAAGAGAAGCCATAGTTTTTAGCACGTTCATTAAAGAAGCTAAAAACGGGTTTACAAATTCAGCGCGCATAACGTTCTTCTATACTTTTTCTTTCGTCTCGGAGGAACAGGCCTGGCATTCACCATGAGTTTCAATAACTTGGTTGGTCAGTTTGAATCCATGCTTCTCGGCGTTTTCGGCTAACAAGGATATCAGCGTCTCATCTTCGAGTTCAACGACATCACCACATTTATCGCAAATTAGTAATTGGAAAAAGTGCTGCTGAGTATTGAAAGAACAACAAGTAATAAAGCTATTTGTCGATTCCACTCGGTGGATGAAGCCTTGTTCTAGGAGAAAATCTAATGCTCGATAAACAGTGGGCGGCTTAGCCTGAGGCTCACTCTCTTTTAGTTGCTCCAATAGCTCATACGCACTTGAGGCGCGGCGATTAGAACAAATGAGTTCAAATACGCGTCGGCGTTGCGGAGTCAGTCGTACTCCACGCTCTGCGCAGATACTTTCAATTTGTTCAATGATTGTTGGGTTCAAACCTTTCACCATAACTATCGGACGTGCTCTATGATAAATCATTTCTATACGAAGTTCGTTTAGAAATGCTTCATTTTACCCACTATCAGAACGAAAATCATGAATTAAAGCAAGTCGGTGGTGGTGTGAAGGCGGAATAATCATCACAGAATGAATCAACGAATGACACATTCGTATTACTTCTGCGTATTCCTAAGCACTTGGCTAGTCAGCCAACCAAATCATTCTCGCTGAAACTAGCACCCAGAGGTGCTTGGGTATACAATACCCGACTTATTTTTTGAGCGTACTGCTGCGCTCGACCTTGGCAACATAAAAACGGGTGTTTATATCATGACTCATTCTTGCAGGCTCTCCGTAGCACCAATGTTGGATGGGAGTGATTGTTTGATTAAAGCTCTGAAATGATTGTGTTTTTTATTTTTAAGGGACACATAGGGGGGCACGTTCACTTTCACATGTGAAAGTGGGACAGATAGTTACGCTAATCAAAAACTTGATGACAGATAAAACAAAACCCGCTGATAACGGAGTTGGCGCTCCTCGCGGGTTTAGTCTTTCATTCGAGGATTAGTGTAGCAAAATGTGGATTTTTAACAAGTCAAATTTGTTGAGATTGCACTACTTCTCCAGAGCGGAGAAGTGCCAAGGTGTATTCTAATAACGTAAAATTAGCAGGAAGGGGAGCGAGCTCTCACTCCAATGGCTTGTGTTGTAAAAGTACCAAACGCAAGAGAGGAACTCACAGCACCTGTTGCTTAAACCCAAAGCCCGTTTACGTCCGTCCTGCATCTTGGAAGAATTTACCGGGTGAGCTGGGTAAAACGTTCAACTTCTGTCGTAAGCGCGACATTTCCCGTGATCCTCACTTTGTCCACTTGCGTCAGGCCGCAGGCCGTCAGCGTGACTTCAAAGACGTGCGCCGTAACCTCATCAACCCGATGTTTCAAATGCTGCTTTCACGCCATGATCTGGCTACAGGTATCGTGGAACTCGATCTGGAAGATATGGCCGCCGAACTATCCAAAATGTGGGTAACAGACCCGGAAACAGGTGAGCAATACATCACTGAAAGCAAAGTAACCGTAAGCCGGATCAGCCGCTTCATTGATGAAGTCATGATCCCGTTTGGCCTTTGTTACGTTCACGCTGATGGTGATGAAGCCAACCCGAAAAGCGGCATGGTATGGGATCAGGCTAATGGCTTTTGGTTCCCTAAAGTTCTGGTGCTTACTAGCGAGTTTTACCGCCTTGCGGGGGCTGATTTAGATAAACTTTACACTCAGGCTGATGAGCAACTGGCTTTGCGTAATAGCGGACTCACTGAGGCGGGCGAGGTTATCACCCTAAGAGAAGCGCGTAACCGTAAGCGTAAACAAATTTTCAAACGTGCATGGGATGCCCGAAAGCAGAACGCTGGCGCTCAACGCCGCCGCAACAAGCTGGCATCCAAGAGCTTGGACGAACGCAAGCATGAAGTGGCTACGGCCCTTACCAAGTCTATGCCTGCCCATGAGCTTGCCCAGCTAAGCAGTAAGCAGTTCAATAAGCTAGTTTGGGAACGCCTGAACAGCATGGATATAGGCATTAGTCACCCGCCACCTGATACCATTCAATAAATCCAATCGGATTAAACCTAACCGGGCACATGCCCGGCATTTGTCGTTCCTGTAAGCCAAGATCCGGCAAGATCTCCCCACCTTTTAACCTTACCCCCTCTTATTATTGATGCGCTCAGGGGCTTTCTGCGGCCTTCCTTGTGGATTATTTTTGTTATCCACTCTTATCTGCAAGCGGGTAGATTAGTTTATCTGCGACCATAACGAAGTTATGCGCAAAACCCGCTCTTTCATATCTTTCTAATAAATACATATATATTTCTATATCTCACTTTCTGTGAGTTATGAGGAAAAGAAAATAATGCCTGGCCATTTCCTAGCTAAAGCTAGGGGCCAGTGATACCCCCCTCCGCCCCCCAAGGGGGGAACCCCTCGCCGCCGGGGACTCAGGAGGATGGCGCGGCCTTCGGCCTAAAGCCAACCTCCTAAGTCAAGGCTATTACGTTCCAATCCAGTCAAGGGGTGGCCGCTTTAGCTCATAGAGCGCGTTTAGTTCATTTGTCCATAGCAGGGCAAGGCTGGCGCTTTAAAGCCCGGAGTACGGCCACTGGAACCCTTGACAGGCTTTCCACTTAAAAAACGTCTCTAAGTGCCTAGAAAGGGCAGATCCGCGGTATGTCTCGCATGTTGAAATAAACGAAAATGATGGCGTTTAGTTGAGGAATGGATATTGGTCTTTCTATGAATACACTTTTTTTACTGATGGCGGAATTTAATACACCAGTTGTACCTTTAGGACAAATATGTGAGAAATATTTTGGCTTAGCGCCACGTACTGCGAAAGATCGCGCAACGGCAAATCGATTACCTATCCCAGCTTGGCGTGAGTCGCAAAAGGCGGAGTATTTAGTTAGCTTAATTGACTTAGCTAATTACATCGATGAAAAACGGAAAGAGGTAAACATGTGAATACGAAAACTAGATTGAAATTTTCTTTGATTACGAGGGATGAGGCTATTACAGAGACTCCAAATAAACAGTATTTTTCAACAAGCTTTAGTTCACTTTAAGAACTAGATATGTAGTACTTTTGTAAAGTGGTGCTGAATAATGTTGAAAGATGCTCCTGTATTGCATTTTGTTATCGAGAAGAAAAGCCACTCTTAGATGCTCCACATCACAGGTAGTTAGAATCGATCGTAGCCAACCAGCAAGCGAAGTATCTAATAGAGCGTCGCAGTTGGTAAACCAAACCCAAGTCGGTTGTTCATTGTTCCTGATGATATTTAAGATTTGTGACGCATTTCTATAATTCTCGCCTAAGGTAAGAAGGTCAATGTAAACCGTATTTACACCTATTCTATGATTAATTTCATTGTACGTTTCCTGGAGCGTTTCGCCACACTCATTGGTGAACGTATGGAGCCTCATAATGCTCAACAGCCAGCATCCATGTATTAAGCGTTCTGCCGAACCTACAGGCCACATATCAAGATTAGGGGGAAAAGACTGTCGAGTTGCGTTGTATTTCAAGCTATCACCTCTATCAATCATAGCCTGTGTAATAAATAGCAAATGGCTTCAAGGTTTCAATGACCTAAATTTTTATAAAATAGCTCATAATTGAGCTACTTGACTTGCTCTCTAGCTCAAGCTTTACCGTTAAAGAGTAAAGTCTGCGGCTTCATAAGTTATTTTCTTTAAGCATACAGCCCTTATTTTGACTGCATTCAGATTTATGCCCAATGGTATGTTTCTTAGTATTCTTTGGTAGCACTGTTTTCGTTGCTCATTTGTGGCTCTTGGCCAATTTCCTGCATTATAGCCATCAACTATCTTGTACGATGCTGTTTTTCCTTTTCCTTCTTTCGTTAAAAATCCAACACCTTCCCAAGCTCCTAATAGGGCTGCTGCTTGCGCTTGGCTTTTAGGGGTTCCTATCCCATTCATTAATCGCGATTTTTCTATTGACGATGTTGTAGCCCAGCATTGAAGTGTAGCAAATAGTAAGCGGTGAATGAGTGTATAAGAGAGCATTGTTTGATTCGGCATTCTTTGTCTATCCGCAGGGAGCATTGGGTAATTAAATTCGCTAAAATTTTCAATCGATAGCGACCACCAAAAGGAGGTGAAAAATTTAGGTTCAGAGCTTCCATATCTCACAGCTTTTTCACTTGGCTGAATGTTCGACCAGCTTTTCGTAATCAATGGTGTGGCACTCACCCAGTTTTTCGTAGCACCATTGGCGATTTTTTTGGGTATTTGCCTGCTTCCCAAGCCACCAAGTAACGTCAATTCCTGCTTTTCTGTAATCATTCGTTCTCTCCTCTAACTCATTGGGTGTGATCGCACTTAACTGAACTTCATGGGCAACAACCCATCCATTAGGGAAGATAAAAGCAACATCAATGATTCGCTTTATGGATTCAACAGGACATTCGAGCTCTACACGTGCATTGCTATACTCATCAAGATCTTTGGCTAAGTCCCTTGAAAGGAGCTCTTTAAAGAATAAGTGTTCGGGACTTTCTGGATGATGTTTGTATTCTCCTTTGCACTCATTTGATAGGTGCATGAAGTGTATTTTGGGTACGCTTATTCTAGAGTTTCCTCTGATCACCAATTCCTCTTTACAGTATCGACATACTATTTGACCTCGTTTAAATATTGCTCTCGGGTCTTCGTAGTTAAGGATGTTGACACGTTTGTCATTAATCGTGTCATGTCCAATAAACGGCATATGTATTTTCCTTCGCAGCGTAGCTTCATGTTTCTCATTTCAAAATACTATCTCAAGATAGTATTTTGATTAAGGCAACAGGTATGTTTGTATGTGTATGTTTGAGAGCCCTCGAAAAGTTGCTTTTGGATTAACAGTTGTGACGATAGGACTGAAAATTACGTCGAAAAGCAACCTAAAAAGCCTCTTTTGATAGCAGTTGACACACAGACTAACGAAACTATCATAAAAGATGGAATACCGCTCAAAGTCGGTCGTTGATAGCTAGTCATCGTTACCAAGAAATAGCATAAACCACTTCAAAATACTTACAGCCGAATGGCTCTACATAGTTAACCCATCTGGGGGATGTGACCCCTGATAGGGCACTCCTCCGCCTGAAATCTAACAGAACGGAGGAAACATCATGTTTCTATTCTTATTGTTTGCAGCGTTGTGCTGCTGCATTGCTGTATGCGTTTTGCGCAGCACAATGCTTCTTACCTGCGATCAACCAAAGGTCTCAGCTTCTAGGCTCCCTCCTGAGCAACAACCTGTAACTGATGTTGCTATTGCTGTGGAGCTGATGCTTCGCCCCCGTCTCTGTCTACCGTCAGGGAACAGAGACGGGGGGCTAGCCACCCGACGAAAGCCTTGCGCCTCAATGGCGCTAGGCTTTCGACCCGCGCGGGAAAACGCGCGAAAAATCCCGGCTTCGCCGGGTCCTTTCCAGTATTGGGAAGGAATCAGAGACGATGACATCAGCCGGATCTGCCGTCAGTTTGCCATTTCAGGCAGGCCAGACGGTTGAGAGCAGGGCCCCTGCCATAGCAATGTTTGGTCGTAATAAAGTAGACGTGGGCATCGTCTTATCTGCCCTTTGAAGCGGCGAGAACCGCTTAGCCAGCAGCACGCAGAGCTGCCATCAAAAACTGCATATCACTTAACACCAGTTAGGGGCATGGCTAATGAGGACAGAACAACTAAGAGGGGAGCATCAGTGCGATGTGAACGAACGAATCCGGATGCCAAAAACTTTGGCCTTAAAAGTCGTGACATGGGCTATGCCGGGTTAAATGCGCTGAAAGAAGAGTACAAGTCATTTGAGTCTATTAGCACGATCCATGACCGCTGGAATGTATTTTGCTCCTGGGTCAAAGCTGAACAGGGAATTAAAGATCTTAGAAAAGTTGAAGTTTCACACTTAATGCAGTACGCGGATCATTTAAGAGATCGTTTTGAAAATGGTGAGATAAAAGCATCAACTGCACAAAACTATTTAAGTGCGGTTAATAGAGTAATGGAAATCGCTCGTGGAGATAATAAGGTTCGTGTTGATCCAGTAAAACAAGGTGATTTACCTAAGCGGAGTGGCATTAGTGAAGGGGACAAAAGTATTTCTCAGGAGCGTCACGATAAAGCAACTTACATTGCAACTGAGCGAACTGGAGCATTGTTAAATTTGCAACGAGAACTAGGTCTCAGGTTTGAAGAGTCTGCAAAATTGAATGCAGATAAAGCTCTGGCTCAAGCCCAGAGTAAAGGATGTGTAGAAATAAGAGACGGAACGAAAGGAGGTCGCCCTCGTTTTGTTCCTATTTTTGAGCAATCACAAATTAAAGCGCTAGAACATGCCAGGGATATTCAAAATGGTCGCAGTATGATCCCAGCCGAACAGAGCTATAAAGAGTTTCGGCAGGATGCTTACAAAGAAGCGGCAAGATTGGGTGTTAAATTCCACGGTGAGCGTCATGCGTATGCTCAAAATAGGTATGAGAAATTATCTGGTGTGAAATGTCCAGTCAAAGCGGGAATAAAACATGGCAACGCACATCATAAATATATTTCCAGAGAAAAGGGAATTAGCGTTGAAACAGCAAAGTCTCTTGATCGTGAGGTCAGGATGCAAATAGCAAGAGAACTGGGTCACGGTCGTGTCGACGTGACAAATTCGTACTTGGGGTGAGCGGATATGGAAAAATGGATTAAAGAACGGTCGCATTCATATCTACGCTACGGTGGTAAGCAGACAAGGAGAGCTCAGATCCGGCTGCTGGTAAATGCGTGCAATGACATTGCGGCCAATGAACCAGGGGTGAGTACGCCACCTCAAATCGGTCGGGCACACATCCACCGATACTATGCCAGAAAGTCAGATCTGACACAGAAAACACTGGCGACTCACTTTTATGCTTTTCGTGTGCTCTGGCAGGTGCTGCTAAAGCGCCCCGGAGATCCACCGAGACCTCCGGAACTGTGAATTGATTACATGAAGTAGATGTCACGCTCACGGTTAAATTCACGAAGGATCGATGATGCTTCGGAAGGGTGTTCCATCGGTGTGATCAGAGTTTTCCAGAACTCTTCGTCAAACGAACGCTCCAGGTACAAGTAACGGCAAATCTTGATGAGGTCGACGCGATCCCATTCACTACCATAGCCACCGTGAACGCCTAGCTCATCTTCCAGGGCATAGAAAGTCAGTTCTTCTTTGGCGTCCCATGCTGTACATAAGCGATCAAATAGCCGTTGCACTTTGTCTTTTGGGGTCTTGAAGAACTCGGCATAGGGTTCATGAGGCATCCTGATCACACTGCCATCGGTGTCTTGTAGGAGCGGATAAGTGCCAGACTCCCAAGCGTGCAGGTAAGAGTCAGAAAACTCGTCATGATGCACGCCCAGATTCATGATTTGCAGGCGCTGCTGGATGAACAGTGCTTCCATTACTGTATTGTCGGTCATAGGTACTCCAGAGGTTAATTATCCCTATGTTATATGGAGGGTAAAGTTGCTGATTTCAATGACGGACTGGATTCACTTTCACATGTGAAAGTCGCTGTTCTGACTGAGCTGAGACGTAATTGGTGTTCAAATGGGGTTAATCGCTTTCTTGGGGGAGGGATGCTGAACAGTTTGTCGCCCCAAAAGGGCAGTTGGAGCGATTTGTCTAAGTAGAACAGCCTGTTATCTTGGAAGCTTATTCAGCTCTTGTAGCTGATAAGTGCGATAGCTGGTCGCCAAAAACAAACAGCAAATTAACTTTAAACCCACTCGGGAGCGAATCCCATGTGGGGATAGCTCCCTCAACAATATGAGGTGAAGCTATGTCTGCAACCACTTTCTTCTTAGTCATGATCGTTACCGTCGCACTATTTGCGGCTTCAGCAACCCTGCTTGCTCGCGGAATGCTGTATCTGCTCAAAACTGCGTTAGGTCTTTCTAAGAAGCGGCCTGTAAAGGCCGTCATGCCTACCCAAGTGAGTGACAACTCGGTTGTTGGTGAGTGGCTCAGCCGCGAGCCTAAAACTCACAAAACGCCTAGTGCTTTCATCGAGTCTGCGCCAATCGACGGCCAGATTGGTCGTGAGCCACGCCGCTTATCAGCGTTTAACCGCTGCCTAGAGGTATGCTAATGAGCCTGTTCGATGTGATCACTGAGGAAACTGCTCTGGATATGATGAAAACCACCTATCAACAAGCAACTGGAGACGAGATTGGCGCTTTGTTCAATCAAGTCTCTCCGCTTCCTGATAGTGATGGACGTCTGTTCTTGGGGATTTATGAAGATGAGTACGGCCTGCCTAAGCAGGTCACTGACCGTACTTATGACTCGTATATTGATGCAATGGCCGCTTTTGGCGCGTTGGTCGATAAAGTAATTTATTAAATCAAACAGCACCCTTGCCGGGAAAATCCCGGTGGGGATTCCCGGCCTAACCGTATTAGGAGACTGTTATGTCGGTACAAACTCAATGCGCTACGCGCAACTACGATGTTGTTGGCACCATATTTTACGCTTTCAACACTCACAAACATCAGGAACTGTTTTCAGAGACGATTTCAGCGACATCTCACGATGAAGCTGAAAATCGTTACCGAGAGCTGGTTGCTGAACAATGTGAAATGCGGTCGCTGGAACTGGATCGCATCGAGCTGGAATTCGTTATCGACCTAGATGCTGCTGAAAGTGGTGAATCCTGGGAGAAAGCGTTCGGTGTCGATGAAACTGTTCATTGATCTTGAAAAAGCCGGGGAAACCCGGCTTTTTCGTTTCTGGTCTAGCGTTTGTAGGCGGTAACGAGTGTTCTGGTGCCCTGATCGTTCAGTATTAGGAAGTGGAACTCACTGCTCGGGTGCCCCCACTCCTCCACGTTATCAGCAGTGCCATATTTCTTGGCTTTACGACGGCGCTCTCGTTCCGCAAGAGGGTAAATGCGAAGCTCCGGGTTCTGGATGCGTTTGACCAGTGACAGCCACGGGGCTTTGGGTTTACCTGAGGTGATCCGTTGACTGTATCGTGATACAGCGTGATCTGTTACCAAGACCGTGCCCATTGCAGGTGTTTCGATAGCATCAAAGGTGCCTGCGTAGCGTTTACGTTCAGCAAGCAGTTGCTCTGTTGCCTCCTTTTCGGTGTCGGCCATGAACTCCGTTTTAGTAGAGACCTCGATCAGCACTCCAGCCAAGCGAGATTGCAGGAAGGCGGCAAACTTTTGGGCGTACTTCTTGTCGGATCTTCCTCGTGCCAGCTTTTTAATTGCACCTTTTGATACAACCAGTTTGTAGCCCTTTCCTGTACCTGGCACACGGCCAAACACTGGGCTCTCAATTAGTAAGTGGCGGATAGCACATAGCTCGCAGAGTAAGGCGCTATCGTCGTTTTCAAAATCGAGGGTGACATTGAGTATGCCTTTTCGTTGGGTACCCACACGCCAAAATACTCGGCTCTGGGTACTACTGAGTTGTTCTGATACGGTCGTTAATGTCATCATAGTTTTGTTTCCATCGAGGAACTGGTATGCATCGTCGCCAGTTCCGCCCTTATATGGTTTCAGTTAGCTTTGAGGAGTTACGAACATAAGCTGTTGACCATGTTCATAAAGCACCGGGTAAGGTAGTGTTTGCCCATCCTTAAAGACGGTATTGGGAGGAAAGTACATAGCTGACCATGCAGGGAGGCTGGCACTTAACTGCCGATAGAATTCATCGACCGGAAAGGAAACCTTTTCAGTTGTCTGCTGGAAAATAATTCGGCTGTATTGACTAGGGTGATTAGAATCTAGAATAAAACTTGCACCTGGCCCAGAAGTGATAAATTCAGGTGTTTGCCAATCATTTATCCGAGCAACGTGAGTTGCAATTACGCAATGCTCAGGTTTGCAGCCGAACTGAGGCGCATCCACTGTCCATATATTGATATCCCAGCCATTCAGTTTTGGCATCGTAATACCTTTGTCGGCCAGTTTTTCAACGATTATTCCCATATTCTGGGCTGTATTTATTAGGCTTGCATCCACAAGTTCCTCGAATTTGATACGTGCATTATCTTTATTACTAGCTTCTGTTTTGGGCATCCAGGCCATTAACGATGGGCGAGCGGACGGGTTATCAGGTGTCGCCATGATATTTCCTGCATTGAATGCTAGAGTCTGAGCGCCAGTCATCCCAGACAATGGCGCATCGAGTGAAGTTAGTAGGGCTGTTGCATTTAGTGCGCGAAGCAAAAGTGATTTTTTGTAGGAGTTAGTACCATCTGAGGAGTCTTGTAAATCTTGATCGTAAATCCCGCCAGCTCTAGCAATGTTTAGTGCTCTACTCTGTTGTGTATCGTATTGCTTTGGTGATACAGCGCAGCCGTTTAAAAAAAGGCTGCAAATGATAGTTGATAATAACAGTGTCAATTTTTGGTTCATTCGTCATTCTCCATTTGGTGAGATTTGTTTCATATATAACATCTCATGGAAAACCATAAACGCAAGTCTAAGAAAGTGGCTTTTTCAAATGTTTTTAACCTGTCACGAAAGAACAATTTAAAGTTAATCCCGATTACTCCCAAAGTGGGCAATTAGAGCGCTAAGGAATAGCGCTAATGATTGAGAAAATAGAAACTCAAAGTCGGATGGAGAGTTTCTATTATGCGGAAAACAATTTTGGCGGCGATTATCGCTGCATCGACAGTAACCGCCCCGGTTTCCGCCGGGGGACTACAGTCTGAAATGGATCGCTTATTCAATGAAATGAGCAATACCACTTTGCCTGGTGTTCATGAGTCACAGCGTCGCGGAGTCTTCACTGGGGGGCGCTATACAGTTAAGTCACGCATCTATGAGCAGAACCTTGTTTCCTTTACTCCACCATCCTGGAAGGCGGGATGTGGTGGGGTTGATATGTTTGGCGGGTCGTTCTCATTTATTAACGCTGAGCAGCTAGTCACGATGATGCGAGCAGTTGCGGCCAACGCAAAAGGTTATGCGTTCCAGTTGGCTCTGGACAACGTTTTCCCGGATGGAGCGAAGTGGATGGAGAACTTTCAGAAAAAGGTTCAAGCATTAAACCAGCACTTAGCGAATAGCTGCCAATTGGCGCAAGGGATTGTTAATGACGCGACGTCAGCATTTGATATTCAGCATAAAACCAAGGCATCTATTAAGGCAACAGGGGCTGGGCTTTATGACGATATGTTCGGTTCGGTACAAGAACAAGACGGGGAAACTCCACTACGGAAATTGAAGAATAACGATCCAGCCAAATATCAAGAACTGATCGGTAATATTGTTTGGAAGCAACTGAAAGCTAACTCTGTAAGTACCTGGTTTCAATATGGTGACACTGCCCTGCTTGAGGCGATGCTTTCACTTACTGGTTCGGTGATCGTTGGCGATTTGATAGCAGATGCCAGTGGAGGTGATACTAACCCTGTATCGCGCCTGCCAGGGGGACTAGTTTCCCTTTCGGATCTTGTAGGCGGTGGTCAAGTCAAAATCTATGATTGTGATGATGACTGCTTAGCGCCAGCGAGACAAACTGTCACCATAACCAGCGTTCGTCAAAAAATTTATGAAGCGTTCGCAGGAACAAATTCTCGACCGGGAATTGTTTTCAAGTACAGGAGTAATATTGGTTCGATCACTTCCGATGAGCAAGCTCTGATCACAAACCTTCCTGCCTCAGTAGGCACAATCATTCGTAACTTGGCAGTTCTCTCTGACAGTGCTGCTAATTCATTTGCAGATGAAAGTGCTACTGTTATTGCCAATGCGATGGTGTACGACCTAGCGACACAGATGATTTCGGCGGCAGAATTAGCGGTATCTAATGCCGACTCACCGCATAAAAATGAGGTGATGGAGCAGTTAGAGCGATCGCGTAAAAACATCGAGAACGAACATCGGCAGATGGTCGAGCAGTATGGTTCAGTCAGTGACATTGTGACTCGCTACAACCAAATCATCAAAAATGTTCAGGCGCAACGTCTCAGCCTCACCAGTTCTAGGGGAGGTGCATGATGCCTGAGTTTACGATTTATAGCATCGGTGATTCAGCACTACTAGAGCAGGTACTGATTGCGGTTGCGATGATCACTGGAACGAATGACTTTACTAAAATGGCTTCCATCGGACTCTTGGTCTCCGTGGTTATTGTGTGCGTCAAGGGGGTAGTACAGGGAGGGCGTGGTATTGAGATCCAGCAGGTGCTTATCGGCTGGATTGTATATGCAATTTTTTTCGGGGCATCAGCTCTGGTCAAAATCGAGGATGCCTACACTGGTGATGTCCGTGTTGTTGCCAACGTACCCTTGGGACCAGCGGCGATTGGGGGAATGATCTCGAATATCGGCTATGTCCTGACCGACAAGTTCGAAACCGGGTTTGCGACTATTACACCTCAGATAACGCGGAAAGGGTTTCTGTCCTCATTAGAGTTGATCAGTGCGCAACGCCAGCTTGCGGGAAATGCCGCACTCTGGGCTAGCTGGGATAGTGCTGTCGGAGGTGGCTCAGTGGACATGCAGCGTAGCTGGCGAAACTACGTTGCTGACTGTACCGCGATCCGTTATCAGCTGGCTGACGTATCCGAATCGAATTTGAAGAATCTGACCTGGCGCGAGGCATTGCGCTTTTCGTCAACGGTCTATGGTACTGAGATTTTTGTGTCACCTAGTGGGTCGACAACTCCCAATTGTACTGACGCCTGGACTGATCTAATGGCTGCCACGGATACGGCATTCGACTCTGGAACTTCTCATGAATCGATCAATTACCTACTGGGTCTGACCGTTGCTGGTACAAGTGGCGTTAATCCTGTGGCGGAAACAAACAATGCGCTTAATGACCTGTCGGCAACAGGAATTATTAGCTCTGACATGCTCAAGGCAGCGATCCTAACTCCGGTGTTAAACGAGGGCATGGGACAATATTACGAGTCCATACAGCAAGGCACTGCCTCACTGATGATTGAGCAGGCGGTGCAGCAGCGAAATACTCAGTGGACTGCGGAGCAATCGGTATTTGCTACTGTTGTCAGGCCGATGCTGACATTTATCGAAGCTCTGGTATACGCCATTGTGCCGCTCATGGGGCTGCTTATCGTGCTGGGAATGATGGGGATTCAACTGGTCTTTAAATATTTTATGACGTTGATCTGGATTCAGCTATGGATGCCCGTTTTGGCAGTGGTGAATCTCTTTATTTATAACCGCAGCACTGCCTCCTTACAGGACTACATCACTTCTGGCGGCGATCCAACGAGTTTCGAGGGGATTCTTCACGTAACGGATATGATGAGCAATGATCTTGCTGTAGGTGGAATGATGGCTTCTGCCATACCAGTACTTACTTTGTTCATTGTTTCTGGGTCAATTTACTCACTGAACTCACTGGCTGGCCGCATGAGTGGTGGTGATCATATCAATGAGAAGATCTCTTCTCCAGACTTACTACAACCTGCGCCGTTAGCTAAACAAATGCCAGCCCACACTTTCAATGCCCTTCAGGGCGGCTTACAGGGTGGTGCCAATGGCCTAATTGATAAAGTGAATTTCTCTAAAATGTCTTCTGAAATGGTAAGCAGTGGACATGCAAGAGCGGCGGTTGCCCAAGACGCTTTTCAGAATCAGCTCTCGAACTCATTCTTCTCTGGGAATAGTGCTGACAAGTCCTATCAGCGGCTCCAGAGCTTTGGACAGATGCTGAGGTCATCGGATAGCAGTCAGGCCAAAGCGATAGTGAATGCTGGTCAACAGTACGCTAAAGAGCATGGCCTTGATGGCTCTCAGACCAACGCAGTTATTGGTGCGATTGGTGCCAGAATGAGTGCTGGCGTGGATGCAGGAAAGTTGGTTTCTACTTTAATGGGGCCAGCTGGTTCGGTTGCCAGAAAAGCTGCTAAAGCGGCTGGAGCAGAAAATTCTGTAGATATGAAAGGAGATCTCAGTGCAAATGCTGAAACCCGCTCAACTGCCGCAAGAACTCAAATGACAAAGGATTTGGATCGAATTGCTAATGACATTGGGTTCTCCAAGAATGATACAGCAGCACTGACCAATGATGTTGCTAATCAGATTAGTGACGATAAAACGCAGCGGTTTACTGAGTCTATTGGTGAGGATCAGCGTCATGGACTGACTCATACTGCTTCCCAGATGCTGACTGCTCAGGATACCTATCAGCGGTTAGCAAGTGCTCAAGAAGTGCTGGGCAGTGTGACGTCAGCAGACATGCAAGCTATTGCTGGATCGGTTTTGGGTGATCAGGCGTCAATGGCGCATTTGAGCCAATACATGCGGCAGGCTCCTAGTGAGTTACGCCAGGCCGCAACTAAGCGAGAACGACATTATAAAGGTCTTGGTATGGACGGAGACCGGGCTTCAGTGGGTGGGGCTCTGTATGCGATGCTGAAGTCAGAAGATTTGCAACATAGAACTCAGGCAGCGGAAATTGTTGCAGGAACAATTGGAGCTAAAAACCCGATTGCAAATGCCAGTGAGGCGCAAAAGCACAGCCATTTAATTAGCGGGGCTCCCCAAATAGATAGCACACTTATCACCCAAGGGGAGAAAAACTTGAACGTCCCTAAATTGATGACAGCTGAGCAGAAAGCCAAACCTAAAACGGATCTTCCCGGAGGAGATAGCGATGTTTATGCCGCTCACGGTGAAAACCTGGATAACGTAAACGCGCAACACGGTCAAAATCGGAGCGATTTTACAGGGCAACGTTTAGGGGAGCTACGCAACCGTATTATGGCTAATGATGTTGCTCCCTCAACTTCATCTCAGGTTTTCGCTACAGCCGAAGGGGCTGGCCGATTTATCGAGAAATTATTTGGTGGAGCAGGAGCTGCTTTAGATGGCTTCTCTGATAATTTTGGAGGCTCAATGGGTCGTCTTGCCAGTATGACCTCTGAGCAGCGAGATCAATTCATTGAAGATGCTAAGCGTGGTGATGAATACGTTGAGCAGGAGTGGGGGGTTGCAGGTAAGGCATTAACCGGAATGGCTTCCCTTGGTCGCGGTATTATGGGAGCGGGCGTATCAGGATACAACGCAGCTAAAGAGTGGCTGACTGGTGAATCGGATCTCTCCGAAGCAGCGAAAGGAATGAGTCTCCAGGAGAGAGGGATGTTTTTTGCGTCAGCATTGGCTGCTGCTAGTGAACACAGTGTTGAAGCTGCGGAACAGTTTGTTGAGCAATATGGTGATGAGTTTAGGAGTATGGCTACGGTTGCCGGGGCCGAAGCTGGGCTCAATCAAACAGGTGCTCAGTTGTTCGCAGCTGCATTGACAGGGGATGAACAGCAAGTCGCCAACTTGAGGGAGCAGATGCGAACTGAGGTTGGCGACACTGAACTTGCTGACCGTATGAGCGACATCATCCAGACTTCCGCTGACGCGGGTAAAGATCAAGCTGCTGGGTATCTTAATCCAGTGGCGCGATATATGAGTGTAAGCAGAGGTCAGTAGGTTCTTTCAACTGAGCTAATGTGCGGATCGTATGGGTGCTCATTCGGTCCGTAACAGTAGCTTGATGACCAAGATTGAGTGTCTCTGAGACTGTTTGTTGTGTATCTATTTTCAATATCATTAACATTCAGTATTGAAGATGCTGAGCGGCCATTGAGCCATTGGGCATAGAAGCACACGGCAATGATTAAAACAATCAGACCCAAAATACCGGCTACTTTGACACAAAAGAACAAAGCAGCCATGAAGGCTGAAAACTTAATTGTTTCTCTGAACATTACTGATCCTCTATTAATTTAGATGTCCCTAATTGACATTTAACATGGAATTTATTTTTGTCAATGCGAGTGGAGGAATTTAGATGATAAATAAAAATAGAGATTTAGGTTATTTACTTGAAGAACTTAAAATACAAATGATCAGGGGGAGAGGTCCCTGGCTTGTAGGAAGAGTATCGCTTGAATATGAGGGAAAAGTGATTGTGGTAAGCGGGAAAGCCCTAGAGCTTATGTTGGAAAAAACAGAGTCTATATTGTCGATGATACATGTTCGGGCGACTATCATCGCTGGACAAAGACGGAATCCTTTTCTCTTGTATTCAAAGGAGTATGAGAAATTATTTCTCATCATAGTGAAAGAGAATGAAGAATGCTTAGTTTTAAGAGACAAAATATGGTCGGACTATAAAATTAAAAGACCATAAAATGATTTCATAAAAAAATATCATGTGTGTTTTTTGATCTCCCACTTGACCCTCAAACGGGAAAGTATAAATTTATATCTAGGTTATTTATGAAACATGTTGATTTATTAAAAATGTTCCGTCAGAACAAAGTTGAAATTGTAATTCTGAGGGAAGTCAGAAAAAACTATTTTCAGATTGAAGTTAACGCTGAGATTCTTATTTCAAAAAGAGGAGGTAGGCGCGAATTGAAAATTGAGACAGCTAAAAAATATTTGGAACAGCTAGGGTGTGAAAAATTTGTCGTATTACTAAAGGATGAAAATAATGAAGAGGTTAATTTATTGGGTAGGAGTTAGTTATACGCTGGGTGTAGCAGCAACTGTAACATTCAGCGGTATTGAGACAAAGCAATGGTTATATGCACTAGCGTTTCCGGCCGTTGTTACAGCACTGTTTATTGCTCGTCCTAGCTTAGTCAGAAAAAACTGATAGAGGAGAGCGTTTCAATGACATGTAATAGCAGCTCCTTGATTCCGAAAATGATAGATCATGCTCAAAAGAGTTTTGGTGTAGCCCGATTTAATGAAAACGTATTTGAATTTGATCTGTGCCTATGGACGCTTTTGAAAAGCCTGTCTAGCCTTTATCCGAAAGAAGTCTCCGAGCAATTTTCTCTTCCATTGGATACTGTGGCCGCTTTGGCTTCGGCAAGCGAAAGTCAACTCAAACTGTTGTCATCTGGTGCCATAATCTCCTTCAAACTCTCTGGTTGTGAAAAGGACTACATCGAGTACCTAGAAGGTCACTATGATCACGTCAGTCTTATAAATAATCAGGATGCTGGGCTCAGCTCCGCCTATTGGCTGCTCATGGGCCGAATAGCACATGACAATACGGACATAGCAGCCCAGATATTTGATGTAACTACATCCCTAACCAAATCGGTGGCCGCAGCCACCGACAACCAGCTTCGTAGCTTAGCCTGTGACAAGGATATGCCATTTGTAATCCGTTTCTCTCCCGAACTGGTGAAAGAAATTCTGGAGAGTGACGAATGCCACGTTACTCATCTCATCTTAAAAAAACATCAACAATCTTTAAGCACTGGAGGCAGATATGAGCTGTAACAGTAACTTGTCACGATGGGGCATAGCTAGGAATATGGCACTCATAGGCTACATAAGCCAAATTATCATGATCGAAACCGGGCTCACTTATAAGCAGATTCGCAGATTATACAAAGAACTCAAAGATGAAGGACTTACGATCCGCAGGAAGAGCCACAAAGTTCGTGGTGGTGCAACAATTATCCATAGTCACACCTCAAAGATAGAAGCATCACTGCTAATGCAGCTCTATTTTAATATCACAGGAAAAGCAGCATTGCGATCTATCAACATCAATACTCTTCATTCTGCGTATAAACTTTACAGCGCAGTCAGAAGTGAAACGCTTGGTATGCATGGAGCGCGCTGGCAGATGCTAGATATTACAGACGCATGGTGTTTAGCCCAAGAGCTGCGGTCTGGTGAAGCGATGATAGAGACATGTCCTAGCTGTAAGTGCAATTACTTTACATCAGTGAATCAACGAACATCTGTGAATTGCCCTTTCTGCTTAAGCTCACCACAAGCTAGTAGCACAAAAAAAGAAGCAACGATTACGACAGTTTGATGCCAAATACACCCCAAATGGGCAATTACAGGTGCGTAAGAATTTTAAATACTGAAATAGCATGAACCATTGAAAACGGAGGTATCGTCTATGGTTCATCACCCCACATCAAGGTTTATCTCGTGTGTGCTTATTGTCACAATGTCACTGTTGCCAACCCACGGATATACAAATCAACCAACAAATCCTGCTAAGACTGGTCGAGAAGCTCAAAATTTTGGTCTTGAAATGGCCGCAGAGTTTGAGCAGCCCTCATATGAGGCTGGCAATGTTCACTTTAGCGGCGGTGAAGCCATCAATGTGAATGATCTTTTCCCTGGCACATCAGGCCAGAACGATGATCCGTTAAGTGACTATTTTGCAGACGGTACACAACCTAATGTGGACGCGCTGAAAAATATCTGGGACTCCAGTGATGGGATGGATGATGTAGGGAGCAACACTAAAAGCTCCCTGTGGCATGATGCTAACAGCGATAACCCTTCGGTTTCTGGAGCTGCTTATAAGGTTCTCCTCGATGCCACGAACCAGTCCAAGCCCGATTTCAGCAATGATCCGTTGATGAATCTTAGCCGAGAGACCTACGACAATATCGACATAATAGCCGAGGGGTTTGGGGATTGTTCGGCTGAAACCATTATCAAAGATAAAACCATTAAGTCACATGTGCCTGATTATTATACATGTGACCGACTGTATAAGCCTAAAGGTAACTGTGCTATCACTCATACGATAGAGATTGCCGCAGAGCCAGCTGATATTGTCTTTCTTATTGATAATTCGGGTTCAATGGGTGGGGTCATTCACGATTTAAGGAACAACGTAGGGGCTTTTGCTCAATTGCTAACACAAGATGGTAGTGATGATTTAAGGCTTGGAGGTGCTGTTTACAGGCACAGTGATTATATCTTTAATCGTGTGGAATTGACTCCGGATTTTAACGCTTTTAAAACTTGGCTAGATGGCGTGAATGCAGCTAGCGCACCTACTTACCCATTTGATGCTATTACATGGGCTGCGAATCATTACCAATGGCGTGGAGGGGATATTCGAAAGGTTCTTGTGTTAGTGGGGAACGATGATTCCGCTGGAAATAAGTCAGCAGCAATCTCTGCACTAGCTTCAAATCAAGTAGAGCTTTTTTCTTTTCACAACAGTGGGGAAGTAAAGAGCATTGGTACACCATTAGCTGATTACTTCTCAGGGCCTTTACTTTTAAAGTTTGCGCAGAATCTTACCGTTGTCTCCGATAGATGGACGCCTCAAAGTTGCATTGAGAATGGGATTGCTTCATTAGAGGAGTTCTGTACGGGTTCTTATAGTGCTTCACCATCTAATGATGATACGTGCGTAATGCTTTCTGGCTTCCAAGTATGTAAAGGCGATCCTGTTTATAATTTACTTGGTGAACCGCCTTTGCCCAATGTACCGAAGTTAGCTGCACGAGTAGATGTCTCACAATTAGAATGTTCATTTAACCAGGGGCAAGGAACTTGTTGGTTCGATAAAGATGGCAACGAGCAATGTCTGGAAAATTACCAAGATATTGAGCAGTGTAAAAAATATGAAGATAACCCCCAATGTGGTTTCATTAGCTCAGAGTGTGTTGATGGAGCGAGAGGCTCACAAGGTAACTGTTATGTACATGAAGAGAAATATGATTGTGGTTACGATGTAGAAGTACCTAGCTTAGAAAAAGAAACCGAGTATTCATGTGGTGGGCCAATCCGATGTATGGGGGATGATTGCCTTGATATAAACAAAACTCAGAGTGCTGATTTTGCAAGAGCTTCTGCATTGCTAAATGCGGCACAGTTCATGACTCAGGATATGAGCTGTGAAGATATTACAGGAGAGAACAACACATATTGTAAAGCGTTTAGCGGTGATCAAGGCGAGTGTAAGGTAGCGGTTGGCGGCGCTCAGGATTGTTGTGAAAAGCCTAGCGGCTTATCGATGGGGGATTATCTCACACTTATCATGTCAGTGCCGAAACTGGACGGTGCAATTCTTTCTCTTCAAGATGGCAGTGCAATAAAAGGTGCATATCAGGCTATCCGTGATCCTGCTATAAGTGGGTGGACAGAGATAACGAAACCTTTCACGTCTTATATGGAAAATATTACAGGTGCTATTGATAACTTTACTAAGCCAATAACCGACTTAGCTAAAGAGGCTATCCAAGCGTTAAAGGATGAAATCGCCAAAATTACAGGTAAGGCTCTTGGTAATGCATCTGCTACGGGGAGCACAGGTGTTGCTGTTGATGCACCCGAGGGGATGATGGAACAAATAGTCGGAGAACAAGCGGCGAGTATGCTCAGCGGCATTATGGCCGCATATACCGCTTACGTCGTGGCAATGATGATCATTCAGATTGTGTGGAAATGTGAAGAAGAAGAATTTGAGCTTAATGCAAAAAGAGCTTTGAATAGTTGCCATCAGGTTGGGTCATATTGCAAAACAAAAGTGCTTGGTGCTTGTATCGAGAAGCGCCAAACTTACTGTTGTTTCAGTTCGCCATTATCAAAAATTATCCAGCAACAAATCAGACCGCAGTTGGGGTTGAGTTGGGGTTCTGCGAAGACTCCTCAATGTGACGGCATTCCTTTGAACCGTTTGGCTGAGGTTGACTGGGAGCAAGTAAACCTCGATGAATGGTTAGGATTGTTACAGGCGAATGGTAAGTTTCCAGAGTCATCTGCGATTGACCTTGATAGCTTAACTGGTGCTGGGAGTATTTTTAATACCGATGGCACTCGTTTGAATGCGGTAGAAAGAACACACAAAAGGCTTGATGGGGTCGATTTAGAACGTATTCGACGAGAGAGTACTAGTTCAATTTTGATTGATACTGGAGCAAGTAATTAGAGTTCGGGGAGAGGGATTATGGAACTTTGGATTTGGTTCATGGGTTTGTTAACTGTGATCGCTATTGTTGGAGGGATCTTCTTATATACAAAGCGTATTTATGACAAATCCCGTTCAGAGTGGAGGGTAGGCACTATGGGTAAGCAGAAGGCTCGCTATCGTGTAGCCGTTCAATACTTAGAGACAGGCGATGCATTTATTGAGTTGCCAAACGATTTATTGAAGCAAGTTGGTTGGGGGGAAGGAGACGAACTGGAATGGAAAGCGCTGGAAAATGGTTCATTTGAGTTGGGGAAAATCACAAAGTTAGAAGATTAATAATGTGACATTTAGGTATACTTATAAGTCACACGTAAAAATTGACACGAAAAGTAGATTTGTCATAACCTATTTGTCACACTTGTTTAGATCATAATCTAAATGTCACTTTGAGGGGCTTATGTACATCTTTGGATACTTAAGAGCATCAACCTCTGATCAGAATGCAAAACGTGCTCAAGGTGCTTTACAGGAGTTTGCACAGCAAAAGGGCTTTCGAATAGCAGGTTGGTATATTGAGAATGAATCGGGAGCCTCATTACAAAGACCTGAATTACTCCGATTACTTGATGATGCTGCAATTGGTGATGCGATCATAATAGAGCAAATTGATCGTCTTTCTCGACTTGATGAAGAAAGTTGGTTCAAATTAAAAGAAATGCTGAACCAAAAGGAACTTAAGGTAATCAGTATCGATTTACCAACTAGCCATATCGCTTTTGCGCCACACATTCCCGACGAGTTCACTCGTTCGATGATCAGGGCTATTAATGGGATGATGATGGATATGCTCGCTGCAATTGCACGAAAAGATTACCAAGATCGACGGCGGCGGCAAGCTGAAGGGATCATGAAGGCTCGAGAAGAGGGAAAATATCGAGGAAGACAAGCAGATCTCCAGCTTCATGAAAAAATCTATCAGTTAAGAGTTATCAATGGGTTAAGTATCAGTGATACCGCTAAATTGACGAATGTGTCCACTAGAACGGTAATTCGGGTGGCTAAGAAGTTAGCAAGTGAGCGTTCATTGGGATAAGAAGCTTAACGTTTCTGTTCCTTATGGGCTCTAGTCCCCTAAACAAGAAATGCCCCTTTATCATCTAGAGCAAAGATTCTAACCCACTTTAGTCTGCAATATTTTTCAGCCCCCTAACTGCATAGCCATTCAATTTCCTCATCTAAACTTATTAAGGCCACTTCTAAAGTTAGACGGGAGGTCAATTATGTGGACGAAGAAAGGTCACTTAACTGGGCAGAAAAAGCCCTTCAAGCTCGAAGACATCTGGCGAATTCGCACTAGACTAGAAATCGAAGGCAATATCATGGAGTTGGCCCTGCTCAATCTCGCCATCGATTGTAAGCTCCGTTCTTGTGACTTGCTAAGAATGAAAGTTAGAGATATATCTTCTGGTGGCGTCATTCAAGATCGTGTTCTTTACAGCCAAAGCAAAACTGGTCGAGAGGTACAGTTTGAGATCACTTCCCGCACAGCACAATCCTTGACTCAATGGTTAATACGCAGCCAATTATCTGCACCAGATTATCTTTTCCCAAGCCCTCGCAAACAAGGTAAGCCAATGAGTTATAGCTGCTATGCCACCATTATTCGCCGCTGGGCAACTGAACTTGGCTACGATCCTTATCTTTATGGTACGCACTCAATGCGCCGTACCAAAGCGACGTTAATCTATGCTCGCACCAAAAACATTCGGGCTGTTCAGCTGTTACTTGGTCACGTGAAGCTAGATAATACAATTCGATATTTGGGGGTCGAGATAGAGGATGCGCTGAACATCTCTGAAGGGATAGACTCATAACTAGGTTAGACACTGAATTAAAGTTATGTCGATCTTGAGTTTAATCAATATTGTGTATTTATTTCAATGCTTTATGCTAACTATCAACTGATCAAGTGTCGCATTTACTCATATGCATGTGCCGTATTTATTCCTATGGCAACAGGGTTGAGTTATAATCTGAACACTTAGGAAATTAGGAGGTTCAAATGACAGCCGTTGACCGTATTTATCAAAAGATAAAGCGTTCAAGACGTTATGTGTTTGAGCGCAAAGACTTTGATGGCTTTGCTAGCTACGATCAAATTGGTCGTGCGCTAAAGCAACTAGTCACAAAAGGTGAGTTAATCAAGCTTGGCTATGGTCTATACACCAAGGCAAGGATTAACAGCTTAACGGGCAAACCCATGCCTACGAACCCTGGGGGGAGCGATGCCCTGATGCGCGAGATATTAAAGATGAAAGGCGTCGATTTTGAGATGGACAACCTATCTTTGCAAAGCCTATCAGGTGAAAGCACCCAAATCCCATCATCCGTTCAATACTCATGGAATCCCAAACAATTTAATCGCAAATTGGTTGTTGGTAACCGAGTGTTGAATTCACCGAGTTAATATGGAAAAACTAAAGCAACAGTTTCTTGAGGTTTCCGATGCACTTGAGCTCGGAAACCCTGCCATTATTGAAAAAGATTACTGGGTAGTTGCCTTGCTTTCTGAGCTAGCAGAAGTGAAGCCTGACTCTCACCAAATGGTCTTTTCTGGCGGTACAGCTCTGGCAAAGTCAAACGTTAAAATTCTGAGAATGTCAGAAGACGTAGACATTAAATTGATCCCTAAGCAAGCGTTTGATGAACTGAGCCGCGCAAAAAAGAAAGCAGCTCGTAAGGCATGCATCAACGGTATTGAACAGGCGATCACTCGGTCAGAGCGATTTACGGTTGAAGCGCGTAGTGTAAGTGATGAATATCGCTATGTTGAGTTGGAACTCCGATACCCGCAACAGTTTAGCCAAGCGCCATGTCTTCGCCCCATTATCAAACTGGAGTTAATGGAGACAATCCCACTGTTTGATGCAGAGCCTCGTAGCATTCAATCACTGGTCGCAGAGCTGTATAAACAACCACCAGAAGTGAAGGGGTTTGATTGCGTTTCTATCCATGCCACGTTGGTTGAAAAAATCATATCAATGTTGCGCCGCACAATGTCAGTCAAGCGCGATGCACAGCGTAAGGATGATGCCACTCTTGTGCGCCATATCTATGATGTTTACTGCATTCTAAAGACCGAAGAACAGACAGAACACCTCGACCTGACAGCACTTACAGCGTTATTTAAAACTGTGTTGGAAGAAGATATTGTGCGTTTTGGTAATCAGCATGCAGAGTTTGTTGCCACTCCAAAACAAGAGCTACAACTCGGATTGCAAGAACTTGAAGAAAACCCTGTTTTCCGCCATCGCTTTCAAGACTTTGTCACTCCTATGGTGTTTAACACCGAACCTCATGATTTTGATACCTGCTTTGCCTCCTTTAAATGCATTGCAGCGTCACTAATTAAAACAATTTAACATTACTCGAGAACAACTTAATGCCACACACACCAATCAACCAAGATGAGATCAACAAAGCCGTATGGGCTGCCTGTGACACCTTCCGTGGCACTGTTGATCCCTCTATCTACAAAGACTTCATCTTAACCATGCTGTTCTTAAAGTACATTTCTGGACAAAAGCTTCTCAGTTCGTAAAACCCGAACCGCACTTTACGAACCACTCGTCAAACCTGTCTCGGGGCAATGCTGGTCAGTGATTTTACTAATTTAGCAACTCAAGAATAACTAAAGGTATTGAAAATTCGGTTAACGAGAAGTCCAGTCTCACTAGAGCAGATAACTTCGGCAACAGCCCCTTACTGTTACTATGGACTTATTGCCGATTAGTGAACTTTTTCATGTTAAAATACCTGATTATCAGTATCATAGAGTTGGCATACGTTTGATTTTGGGGCTGATTCAGTAAAATTACCCTTTCATCCAGCCAAGTTTAAATTGAGTGGGTTCGATTAATGCAGAGCAAAGATATTGTCATTTTTCAGTGGAATCAAAATTTTGAGACAGGTATTGAACTTATTGACAACCAACACAAAGAACTGGTCTCAATACTTAATCAGTTAGCTAACACCATAGTAAATGACAACAAAGTTGATATCGATCTTGCTTTTAATAAACTTTATGCATATGCAGAATACCACTTCTCTACAGAAGAAAGTATTTGGGAAAAGTATTTTCCTGATGGAAGTTTTCTCGATTCCCATCGCTCAAGCCATGCTTCATTCTTGCCAAAAGTAAATAAAATCAGACAATTGGATTCAGCTAACTCTTGGCAAGAGGTAATAGAGCAAATAATCCAGTTTTTGATCCGCTGGCTTGCTTTTCACATTTTGGATGATGATAAGAGGATGAGCTTTGTTGTTCATGAAATGATGGAAGGTAAGAGCTTTTCTGAATCTAAAGAAATAGCCGATGAACATATGAGTGGTTCGATTCGTATTCTCATTGATACTATTCTAGGTATGTATGATGAGCTTTCTTTCCAAGCAATCGAATTAATTAGAGAGAGAAAAATACGTATTAAGGTTGAAGGAGAACTACGTTCAGCAAATAGAAAGTTAGAGCAGTTATCTATTACTGACGAATTATCAGGTCTTTTCAATCGCCGTTATTTTAATAAGATAATCCCCAATGAGATTCAACGAGCTATCAGGGAAAAATCTTTAATCAGCTTCATTTCCATAGACTTGGATCATTTTAAATCCCTCAATGATCGACTTGGTCACCCTAAAGGAGATGAAGCTATTGTTGAGGCTAGCATGAGAATCTCCAAGCTTTGCAGGCGTGCTGGAGATTTCTCCTTCAGGATGGGAGGAGAAGAGTTTTTAGTGGTCGTATCTGGGTCATCAAGTCCTGAAATCCTAGAGTTAGCGGAAAGAGTTCGTGGGAATATTGAAACTATTACTATCTCTAGCGAAGACATTGGTATATCCCATCAAATTACAACTTCTATTGGGGTGTTCAGTTATGTTCCTCAACGTGGAGATACAGTCGAACTTTATTTAGAACAGGTCGATGCTGCTCTGTACAAAGCAAAAAATAGTGGTCGTAATGTTGTTGTATCAGCTAATGGTTTCTAGGAGCAGCCCCAAAAACGCTCTACTTTCCAACTAGCAAATACAATTGCATTGCGCATTATTGCCACCTTTAGACCAATTAGCTAAATCTATCGAATGGAAGACACCTTATAAAATAGTTTGGGGCATACATGTTTTAGAGTGGATGTTCTAAGGCGCTTTTGTCCCAAAGCTTGGCTCTGTAAACATTTTTGGACAATTCTGTTTTACAAACAGGAGCAATATGTATTCTGTTTAGATGAGAAAATATATGGAAAAAACTCTATACACTGTGCTAATTCTAATGAATCGCACAGGAAGCTCGATATGTGCTCATGAGTGGGTTGCTCGCAAAGATAGCAAAAGAGGCCTAAACAGGCCTCTTTCATCTTAACTCAGCATAAAGTCATCTAACTCACTGGATGACTTGATTATCAGGGACTCCGATACTCCGTATGCTCTGGCTAACTTTACACTGCTGTCCAATCTATTGTTTTTAGGTTCGAAAGCTGCGGTCGTTAAATCACCCAATTCATCAAACTCTCTGTTGATTCGTTCCAAGGCCTGGAGCGAAATAGCATCGAGTTTCTTAGTGAACTCAGACATCAAGATTTTAAGCTCGTTAGCCAGCTTACTGTTTCCAGAACCCGCCATATCAACAAACAATTTGCCTGCAATTGAGCCTATCACCGCACCAAGTACAGGGACCGGAATGAGTGTCTGCCCTGCCGCTGTGAATATACCAACCATCGCAGATTCTGAACAAACGACCAATCCCAAGTTCATATATTCATCAAAGGAGATCTCACCATCCATATACTGCTTGGTTAGTACACTGACCCCTTTTGTTGCAGAAACAACAGCACTTGCAAATGGAGCAGCCATTGACGCGTAATTAGTTAACCCATAGATTGCCGCTGATGACACAGCACCTATCGCGGCGCCCTTGGTCGTATCAAGACCGACTTCTTTCCAGTCTTCGCGGTCAAAATCGCCCGCAAAAATGTTTTTGCCCGATTTGTACTTCGCGTAGGCTGTCGAGGCGAACGCAATCACTCCACCAACTGCGCCACCAATCAGGGCAGCTTTACCCATCTCGTTTAACGACGGCCCATGCTCCTTCTCAATTTGGTCCTTTTGTCGTTCGCTTTCTTTGCGTAGCTCTTCCTCGTGTTTATTCAGTGTGTCATCGATCGCACCACGCTGCACTTCTGCATAATCGGAAATGCCAGGTTGAACCACTGAATTAAACGGTTGGCCTGTAAGCTCTTCAATTTCTGCAACCTTTGCCTTTATAGCATCTATGCTTCTTTGAGATAGCCCATCAACATTTTCTCCCGACATAATTTTGCCGATTAGCTCATGTGTATCCTTAGGGATATGGTAGAACGAACCGTCTCTTCCAAAATCCGGATATTTTTCCATGTGGTCTAATACGTGTTTCAGGTTGTTGTTGGCACCGTTGATAAACTTAGACTGGACCTCGGTATCGTTCAGCAAATAATCGGCTGGGCCTGTTCGTGCTACACTATCAATATCTGCTGGTAAATCATCTGCAGATATTCCTGCCAAAGCTGCCTTTGCGTTACGTATTCCTACCTCAACTTGCTCAGCTATTTCACCGTGCTTCGTTGCCTCCGACCCTAAGATCCCATCAGGGTTGCTGATGAAGTCTCGAACCTTATCTACTTGGGCCTGCGCTAGATTAAAGGCAGCCTGCGCTTTATCGAGCTCAATCCCTTTCTCAAACAGACGAGCTTGGTTGATATTATCGACAAAGGCGCCTGAAATCTGATCGGTGACGGCACTATTTCTCTCAACGCTCATAGAGTTTACCTATTTAACGCTTTTGTTAAGTAGCTCAGACAGCGAGCGAATGTGGTTGATGAGTGCTCCCAGTGATAGTTTGTGCTCTTCAGTAAATCGGTTGTAATCTAACGGTGCCGCATTCACTAATGAGCTAAGAATGTCTTTCATGCCTTGTGAATGTTGCTTGGTCAAGTCAATCAATCGTTTGATCTCTGTTGCACTAACATCCAGTTGCGCTTTATGCGCTCTGATTTCTTTTTCTTGAGCTTTTGCTTTTCTGGCAATTTCGCCGTTTTTTTTACGAGCTAACAGGCCACCGCCAGCCAAAGCCGTGATGCCAATACCCCAACCAACTGGCCCCGCGAGTGCAAGCAAAGCACTTCCACCTGTCATACCGCCACCGCCAGCTGCAAGCGCACCACCGCCTAGCCAAGCGAGAGCTGCGTTAGTCGCTGCAGCACCACTTAGTGAAGCAATCGCCGTTCCTGTTGATGCTGTACCGAAAGTCGTCGCAATAGCCATAGCAGCCGTTGGGGCAAATGCAGCTACGCCAGCACCCGCAGCGATACCGGCACCAGCCGTTCCACCGGCTTTAAGATTGGCGTCCATGACCTCTTGCTCGATTTGTTCCAATACGTTCTTAAATTCTTTTACCTGAGCTTTGTACTCACCGAATGATTTTTCGAACTCTTTAGGAGAGTTTGCCAGGGTATTAATGAAATCTTCGCACTCAACGATAAGCTCTGTACTGCAATACTGGCGGAGCTCGAATAACGCTACTGACGATTTTTGAACCGTTTCAATAGATAGTTTGTATTGGCGATCTGCCCGTTCTAAGTCTGCGATAGCTTGCTTTTTGATATCGTGATTAAACATATGAATAGTCAGCCTTTAATTTAATTAGTAGTAAGATTTTGATTCCGGATTTAGCAGCTGTATACGTCTAGCGATTTGGCCTGAAAGGCAATTCATTATGCAACCACATGATTGCATAGTCATTGTTTATTTATATATTGATAAACGGAATCGAGTAAATCTGATGTTTCATAAACAGAAGTGTGGCATTTTCATGCCAGCCAAGATCTCGCTGACACATTGATGGACAAAAATGCGTTACGACAAATAGAATATTAGCAACTAATGGATAACTTCAAGTATTGAGAGCTAGCGCATGACATGTACATACGCTAGCAGGGTGCTTGTGCCAAGAGCTTGAAAGATGATTTAATCGCACGAACTAGGGTCTAAAACATACGTCCGACTTGAGGATTTTAATGTAAGTTCTTGTTCAGAAGTACATTCAATATAGTCATATTGCTTTATTTTTTCTCTCGTGTTGTTATCTAACCATATGGCAGAGGCAATAGAACTTAATACTATTATCGCTATAGAATATAGCCCTGTTTTTGTCGAAAATGGTACTTTTAGTAATAGTTCTGTTGACCTGTGTAGCATAGCTATGGGAATGATCGCTATAAAACCAAATATTAGAAGGCCTACAAAAGAAGCAACATTGTTCACTAAACCTGCTAGTTTTACTTTAGGAATGATACCGATTGAGTTGTTAATGCTAATTAACTCATTAATTGAGCTGTAGCTCAACCACACCATAAAAACCATAAGAGGCCAACTAGCCATCACTTTAAGCCAACGCTTTATCTTTAGTCTTCGGTTAAATTTTTCATTAGAAATCATTAATAGTTTTCTTTACTTGATTCTTCATCGGTTCCGTAAATTTAAATTGGTCATCTAGTTTAGATATTTCCTTTCCTACAATAAACGCAGTAACAGCGAAAATACCAAGTGTTAGAGCGGTTGGCACAACAAGTACCGTACTTAATGTTGCGACTCCCAGAATAGTTATTCCTTGAGCGATAACTCCTGCGGCAATGCCCTTAGATATATCCGCTGTAAATTGGCCGACCACTTCACCTAGCGTTTTTTCATCATGTAGAATGTAGTCAACCGCATTAACCGCACCACTAAACACAAGTTCAACATAGATGTTGCCTTTCAAGAAACTGACATTGCCTTGAACAGTATTTAGAGCATGACCAATTTTAAGCATTTGTGGTGTTGCTTCTTGCCAACGGATACCTAGGTCTAAATATTTAGGCTTGTAGTTCTCAACCACAATATTCATTACACCATTGATATTGACAGCTTTAGCGGTTGCCCCCAACCGCCAAGCTCTTTAGCGACCTCATAAGCGCCTTTAAGCCCCATGCCTACGCCAGTGTAGTCCTTGCCGTTCGAAAGTTGTCCATGCGAGTCTTTGATGAGCAAGTCTAAATACTCGTTACCTTCTTCAACAGTCAGTACCGCAATACTCACGTTCTCTTGTTGAGAGGTGTCCCACTGATATTCTTTAGCTTGCTTTTGTAAATCATCGTTCCATTCTTTTTCTGTTAGGTCGTAAGCTTGTTGGACCGCTTTGCGTTCAGCAAGAACGCGCTCGCTATTTTCAGCCCATCGTTTCTCATCGTTCGCGGTAGATCTCAGCTCTTCCTGACGTTCTCAGCGTTGACGTGCTGCTCGTTCTCTAGTGGTTTCTTGTCTTTCTTCTGGGGCTACAGGAGAGGATTCATATCTCATGGGAGTCGGTTTTACTGATAAATAAAAAGGATAATAACAATATTTTCAGTGATTTATCATCCCCAACAAGATTGCATGATGATTTAACCAATTAAATAGGCAGTTTGACTAATCAAACAAGCACAATGAAGGCTCAATAGTGTTGAGTTACATTCAATCGGATAACTTTTCGTAGGGTAAAACGTACGAACCAAATTTTGTAGAGTATTTATTCCAGTTCTTTTTTGGGGCATTTCTGTGTTTCATGCCCCATCAGCAAGCCTCTAGATATAAGTTTTCCTGAGCATCGTTTCTTTAACGTCACACAGAAGGGTGATTTACCATCCACGAATGCAACTGCTGGGCTTTATTTAGTGCGATACTAATTTCTTCCAATACTGAGTCAAAACTCTGTTCTGCGATTGATATTTGAGGTAATGGTGTTTCTATGTTTACTGATTTTCCCGACTTTATGATTCGATATCCACTACGTTCCAAACCTTCAAATTGACTTTTGATATCGGCTTTGTTGCTTAAATCGATGGAACTAAATCAAGAAGCTACGATCTGATCGGCTACACCCATTAATCGTCGTAGCCTCATGCCTAAACCTCGTTACAAAACAACTAATTGGACGCAGTACAACAAAGCCTTAATAAACCGTGGCTCTCTGACCTTTTGGATTGATGAGGAAGCGATAGCCGAGTGGAAGCAAAACAAACAAGGCAAGCGCGGCAGACCTCG